>DATEGX010000217.1:0-3272 GCA_035279875.1 Binataceae bacterium (SeqCode) | reverse complement strand
AGCTCTCCGGCGTCGACGTTATCCGCGGCTTCAACGTCACCATGGCGATCCGCGCCGCGGCGGCAAAACTGTTCTGCGAGCTGGACTACCTGATCTCGCCGGTGTCGCCGGTGGTCAAGTTCGACGCCGAGCTCGCCTCGCCGCTCAACGATCCCGACAAGCCGTTCGAGCACATCGCCTACACCGTGCCCTGGAACATGGCGGAGAACCCGGCGCTGTCGATCAATGGCGGCTACGACGCGCAGGGATTCCCGATCGGCGTGCAGATCGTCGGCCGCCGCTTCGACGATATCGGCGTGCTCGCGTTGGCAAAGACGTTCGAGGGTCTGCGGGGTGCGCAGAAGCCGTGGCCGGCCCCGCCGAAGAAATAATTTCATCCCGTCATTCCGGGGCGTCGCGAAGCGACGAGCCCGGAATCTCGAGATTCCGGGTCTGGCGCTTGCGCGCCATCCCGGAATGACGGTCAAAAAAATCTCAGGAAGGAATCCCCATGGCCTACGAAACCATCAAATACGAGGTGGAGGACCAGATCCTCACCATCACCCTGAACCGGCCCGACAAGCTAAACGCCTTCACCGGCCAGATGATGCAGGAGATGATCGACGCCTTCGACGCGGCCGACAAGGACGACAACGTCCGCGCCATCATCGTCACCGGCGCGGGCCGTGGCTTCTGCGCCGGCGCCGACCTCTCCTCCGGCGCTGATACCTTCGACCGCGACGCGCGGCGCGGGCCGGTCAAGCGCCTGGCCTCCGGCAAGGTCGACTACTCTGATCCGCAGGTGCGCGACGGCGGCGGCCAGGTAACGCTGCGGATCTTCAAGTGCCTGAAGCCCGTGATTGCGGCGGTGAACGGGCCTGCGGTCGGCATCGGCGTCACCATGCAGCTCGCGATGGATATCCGCATCGCGAGCGAGGCCGCGCGGTTCGGCTTCGTATTCTCCCAGCGCGGCATCGTCCCCGAAGCGGCGTCGAGCTGGTTCCTGCCGCGCCTCGTCGGCATCTCGCAGGCGCTGGAATGGTGCTACACCGGCCGCGTGTTCCCGGCGTCCGAGGCACTCGCCGGCCGTCTGGTCAGCAAGGTGGTACCACCGGATCAACTGCTGCCGACCGCCCGCGCGCTGGCGAAGGAGATCGCGGCGAAAACCGCGCCGGTATCGGTGGCGCTGATCCGGCAGATGATGTGGCGGATGATGGGCGCCGATGATCCGATGGAAGCGCACAAGGTCGACAGCCGCGGCATCTACGCCCGCGGGCGCTCGGACGACGTGAAGGAGGGCGTGGTGTCGTTCCTGGAAAAGCGCCCGGCGCAGTTCAAGGACAAGGTGTCGAGCGACATGCCCGATTATTTCCCGTGGTGGGACGAGCGGGAGTATAAATAACCGCGTAGGCGGTCATTCCGGGGCGCGCGGTAGCGCGAACTATGGTGCGCAATTGCGCACCTGAGAATCTCGAGATTCCGGGTCTGGTCCTTCGGACCATCCCGGAATGACAGCACATCAACTACATCGTCAACGCCACACGCCCGATCGCCTTGCGCTCGACCAAAAGCTGCATCGCCCCCGCATAATCCTCCGCGGCGTAGACTACCGCCGTGCAGGTGCTCGGCTTTTGGCCGCACCGCCTGGTGGTTCCGATGGACGCGTTATCGGAAAGACCTCGCGCATATACTCGCTCAGCATCTCGCAATATGCCGCGGCATAGCGCGGCAGGGGACGGCGCTTGTCCCACAACATGGCCAGCGGTTCGCTCAACGGTTTGCGGTGGTGGGTCACACGGACAATCCTGAGACGATACCGATTGGTTCGTAGCTGGGACGGAATAATTGCGACGCCATGATTGGCTTCGGCGAATGCCAGCAACGAATGCGGCGCGCGGCTCGTGAAGCGAATGTCGGGTTTGACCCCCGCGAGTCGACAGGCAGCATCGAAGGTTCGACGAACCACGAACTGGTCGTCCAACAGGAGCAACGGCTGAGCTGCGAGCTCTTCGATCTCGATCGAGCCCCGCGAGCCAAGAACTAGCGACGGATGGGAGGCCGCGAGCAATTCGACCTGTTCAAGCGGCAGACTCGCAAACCGCGGGTCTTTTGCCTCGATTGCATGAAGTAAATTCTGCGCAAGGTGAATCTCGCCACGTTCCAGCATCGCCAGACTCTCGCGCCCGGCCGCCTCGATTACCTTTACCTGCACGTTCGGATATCGTTTGGCGTAGCGGTGCAGAAACTGCGACAGCACACTTTCGATGTGCTGCGGTGAAGCCGCCAGTTTCAACACGCCGGTGTCGCCCTGCCGAAGCAATCGCGCCCGTTCGCCGACTCCACTCGCGTAGTTCAACAGGCCGCGGCAGTCGCCGAGAAACTGCTGCCCTTCACTGGTCAGGACAAGGCGGCGTCCAACCCGATCAAACAGCCTGAAGCCAAGCTCTTGTTCGAGGTCCGTGATCTGGCGGGATAAAGCAGGCTGGGCGACATGCAACTGCTGGGCAGCCTTCGAGACGGTGCCCAGTTCGGCCACGGTGACGAAGGTTCGCGTGTGCCGCAAGTCCATGCATCTCCTTATGCCGAATCGGCATTAATGCATAGAGAAAATCCCTATTGGACGACGGCAGCTTCGTGCGCCAAAGCTGCATCCAGGGTCGGCCGTGAATGACGGGGCCTTCCGGCACAGCGAGGGAATGCCATGGAAAAGCGATACATTGCGGTCCTGTCGGTTGCTGCCGGCACGGCAATCGGTGCGGCGAGCTCGCATGCCTTGAATGCGCAGACGAGTCCGCCGGTCTATTTCATTGGAGAAATCGACGTCACCAATCCGGACGGCTACGCGAAAGAGTACTTGCCCAAGGCCCGGGAAATCATCAAGGCCCATGGGGGGCGTTTAGTGGCGGCCGGCGGAGCGGCGGGAAGCGGCGCTGAGGTGGTAGCGGTGGACGGCGAGCCGCCAAAGCGCGTCGTAGTCTACCAGTATCCAAGCATGGAGGCGGTGCAGGCATGGCGGCACGATCCGCAGTATCAACAAGTACGAAAGGTCGGCGAGAGGTACGCGACCTATCGAACCTTTGCCGTACAAGCCCTGCAGAAATAAACGGGCAATCCAGTTACCCCATCGTCAACGCCACGCGCCCGATCGCCTTGCGGTCGACCAGGAGCTGCATCGCCGCCGCGTAATCCTCCAGCGGCAAGCGGTGCGAGACGTTGGGACGGATCTTCCCCTGCTCCGCCCATTCCAGCAATTGCCGAATCCTGACCTCGCCGAGCGCGGGATTCCTGCGCAC
>DATEGX010000216.1:0-13276 GCA_035279875.1 Binataceae bacterium (SeqCode) | reverse complement strand
TGGCCAGAAGTTCCTCGCGCTCTCTTTCCAGACGCTTCTTGTCGGTAATATCGCGAGCGATTTTCGAGGCCCCCACCACCACCCCGTGCCCGTTCCTAATCGGCGACACGGTCAGCGATATGTTCAGCCGGGTTCCGTCTTTGGCCTGGCGGATAGTCTCGAAATGATCGACCTTCTCTCCTCGACGGATCAGATCGAGCACGTAGTCCTCTTCCGCCTGGAGCTCCGGCGGAATGATCAGCCGAATCGAGTTGCCAATCGCCTCCTCAGCCGTGTATCCGAACATCCTGGCCGCGGCAGCGTTCCATGACGTGACCACCCCATCGATGGTCTTGCTGACGATGGCGTCATCGGAGGAGTCGACGATTGCCGACAAAAGGGAGATGATGCCATCTGAACCGTCTTTCTGCTCCAACATTGTTTCGTCAGACTCGGTCCGCATCGATCAGCCTTTGGTGATAGGATTCGGCGGATTTCCCGCTTGAACTAATCATGGTCACGAATGCGCACCAATGCAACGATCTTGTGCCACAGTGGAACGATCCGGCGTTACGAGGCCTTGGCGTCGGCTCATCTGCGCGGCGAGGTTTTTTCGATCGAGCGATCGCGGTGCACGAGTCGCTAAACATTGCTTTCGCTGCTCGACCGTGACACCTGATGGAACGATCGGCGATGGCCACTTGGGCCAGCAACCTCGTCAGAAAATTAAGCCGGATAACGGGAGATAAGCGGTACAATGAAAGGGTCAGCCGGGGTAAACGGAAATGGGAGAAAATTCTTGTACCAACTCTCTGATCCATCCTCTTTTTTTGCGAAAGCCAGCGATGTAAATCCCGCCGTCTCGACCAGACGCGTCCTGATCGTTGATGACAACCAGGATGCGGTCGAGGCCTTGGCCCTCCTGTTGGAAGCCCAAGGACATGAAGTGCGTAAGGCTTTCCAATCCGCGACCGCATTGGAGATCGCAGCACATTTTGAGCCCGAAGTAGCAATCGTCGACTTGGGGTTGCCGGGCATGAACGGATATGAACTCGCCCGCCTTCTTCGTGAACGCTCAGCAGCCATACTTTTGATCGCCCTTAGCGGCCGGCCCATCGCGCCAAACGACGAACGCCGGGGCGTCTTCGGCCACGCGCTGATGAAGCCGCTCGACTTTGCTGAACTGCAAAAACTGCTCGCGCGGCCGTAGGACTGGCAGAGCGCACGGCACCGGCATCCTGCTGAGCTGCTCAAATGAGCCCCTCAGTTAACGCGTTCCGCTAAGGCGTTGCGCGGGGCAGCCGGACAGCGAAATCCGTGCCCGCATCCGAAGACGCAACCGTAACGATGCCGTTGTGCGCGGAAACGATCTCGTTAACGATAAACAATCCGAGTCCGAGACTGGTCATGTCTTGATTGTCACCTCGAACCAGGGGGTCGAAAATAGTCGGCAGCAGGTCGGGTGGTATTGGCGGCCCTTCGTTGTGAACTTGCAGGACGACGAAGTTGTCTTCGCCTTCTGCCTTGACCGTGACGTTTTTGCCGGTCCCGTGTTGGAGCGCATTGATAAGCAGGTTCGACACCATCTGTTTCAATCGGCTGGCGTCCCACATGCCATTCAGGTCGCCGATGGCCTCGAATTCCATCGACGAACCGGCATTAGCCGCTTCTACTTCGTCGATTACCTCGGAAACCGCCCTGCTCAAATTCATCCGTGCGCGCGCGATCGGCATCGGGCTGCCGAGGCGGCCACGCGCAAAATCGAGCGTATCATTGACCATATTGGTCAAACGGCGAGCGCTGCTTATGATCCGGGAAACGGCACCGAGATGTCTCTCGCTTATTTCCTGCTCGGCCAACGCCGACGCGCTGAGCAATATCGCATTTATTGGATTGCGAAGATCGTGACCCAGGATGCCCAGGAAGAGGTCGCGGTACCGCGCCTCACGGCTCTCATAATAAAGAACGCCGGCGGTCAGTTTCTCGTCGATTGCTTCGGCGAATCGGTTTATTTCAAGGGCTCCGCCGGCGAACCCTTGTGGATCACTTTCGCGCCACAGCCGCAACACGCATGAGCGCAAAGCAATGTACTCGCTCATGATCTGAGCAAGGTCGAATCCCGATTCTATCCGAACCTGCACGTGAACGGCTGCCACATGCTCCTCGGAGATGCTGGCGCCCTCGCCGATTGCTTTGGAATCGAGACCCTGAACACGCGAAGAGCTTTGAGTCTCCTCGGCCAGACGTTTGACAATTGCCGACGCGTGGTCGCGGAGCAGCAACCTCGGCAGCGACCCTCCGCCATCGAGCTTTCTGGCAAACTCTTCCCACTCTCTGAGAATTCGCTCCGAATTGACCTTGATAAACTCAGATAACCGCATTGTTCATTGATTCATGGCCGGCGTCGGGGCAAAAGACTTGCGCTCTCCGGCGCTCGCGCCTGTCCTTCCCCATTCGGACGGCCAACAGGGCTCACTTGAAAAAGACCAGAATGTCAATTTCATATTCCTGGTTCGATCCAATCATAATCGTGCGACGTTCCGAAACGCGTTGCATAGACTGCGGTTTGGCGTCTGTCTTAACGCATACGCCAATTCCCACGCGATTCGCTATGATCCGCGCACAAAATCTGGGCGACCTCGTTAGAGCGCTGGACGCTCTCCACCGGCATAGTTTCCATCAGCGGCAATTGTACGACGAATTCGCTGCCATGCCCGATACCCTCGCTAAGCGCTTCGACCTGGCCACCATGCAATTCGACCAAATGGCGCACGACGGTGAGTCCTATACCCAGACCTCCCTGCGAACGATCGGAAATGTGCGCTGCATGGGTAAAGAGATCGAAAACCCGTGGAATAAGTTCAGGAGCGATGCCGTAACCGTTATCCCGCACGCGAATTACAGCCGCGCCGTCTTCGCGCGCCGCCCGGAGCGATATGGTTCCGCCATCCGGAGTATATTCGGCGGCATTGCTTAGTAGATTCAGCAGCACTTGCGTCAGCCGGACGATGTCGCCCTCAATCGTGATTGGCTCACCCGGCACGCTAATCTCGAGCCGATGACCTCGTGCTTCGAGCAGCGGATGGGCACTTTCGACGCCTTGCTCTACGATACTGGCGATTGAAAGCTGAGTCTTTTTTAATCGGATTTTACCGGTGGTGATGCGCGTGACATCGAGCAGGTCGTCGACCATGTTCGTCAGGTGCCCGACCCGGCGGCTGATAACGGAGCGCGCCCGGTCGGCAGTGGGTTCGGGCGGCGCGACCCGCTCGATAATCGCCAAGGCGTTGACGATAGCGGCCAGGGGATTCCGCAACTCATGCGCCAGCATCGCCAGGAACTCGTCTTTGCGCCGGTCCGCCTCCTTCAGCGCCGCCTGCACTTCCTTCTGCTCATGGATGTCGATACTTCCGCCGTACCATCCGGCAGCCATCGTCGCCTGGTCGCGGACCTTGACTGCATTGGCCTTAAACCATCGGTAGGCGCCATCCGAGCGGCGCAGACGGTACTCGACCTCAAAAGGCTCGCCCGCGGCCAACGATTTGCGCCAGGCCTCGCCGACCCGTTCGAGATCGTCCGGATGGAATGCGTCGAACCAGCCACGGCCCGCGATCGAGCCGGCCGGTTTCCCCGTGAATTCATAATAGTATTCGCTGGCGTATTCGCATTCCCCGTTCTGCCGCATCGTGAACAGAAAGGCCGGCGCCGCCCTGGTCAGCGCGCGGAGTTGTTCCTCGCCCTCCCGCAATGCTGCCTGGGTGCGCTTTTGCTCGGTTAAATCAACGATGAAGCCAATCCAGCTGAGCGGGTCTTCGGTCAACGTGGTCGAACCGAGTAAGACCGGGACCCGCGTACCGTCTTTGCGCAGATACTCCTTTTCGTATGGCATCGAGGAGCCGGTGGTTCGCAATTGATGCAGGCCGCGCTCGTCGAGATGCTTAAATTCCGATGGCGTGAGATTGGCCCGCAAAATTTTTCCATCGTGCAGTTCCTCGATCGTATATCCGATGATGTCCAGATAAACCTGATTGGCGTCGAGCACCTGTTCCTGATTGGTGATAACCACGCCGAAGAGCTTGGACTCGACCAGCCGGCGCCACCGCCGCTCATTCTCGCGGATCTGTTCCTCGGCCCGCTTGCGCTCGGTAAGGTCCATCACGAATCCGAGCCATGACAGCGGCGATTCATCCAGGCGCGCGCCGGTGATCAGCACGGAAACCCGCGAACCATCCTTGCGCCGGAATTCCTTCTCGAACGGCTTGACGGCCCCCGTTGTCGCGAGTTGTTCTCGCGCGTTCAGGTCGAGCGGCGCGAACTCGTCGGGAGTCAGTCGAACACGCCGCTGATCGCCGATAAGCTCGTCGCGGCTATACCCGACCATATCGAAGAATCGCTGGTTCGCGTCGATTACTCTGTTCTCGTCGGCGATAACGATTCCGATCACGTTGGCGTCGATTAGCGTCCGCCAGCGACGTTCGCTGTCGCCGGGGCGCTGCTCAGTCAATCCGCGCTCGTTGATATTCTGCAGACCATCAATAGGCCGAATAACGTCGAGGTTCAGTCGCTCTTCGCTTTCTCGCGGCTGGACCTCGAGCAGTTTATGAACATCGATATCTGTGGCCGTTCCGATCCATCGGCGGACTTTGCCACTCTCATCTCTAATCGGAACGGCGCGGATCAAATGCCTCCGGTAAACGCCATCCGCCCTGCGAAAACGGAACGCGGTTTCATACGGCGATCCCTCGGAGATGGCCCGGCGCCACCCCTGGACCACCGCTTCGACCTCATCGGGATGTATCGCCGCTCGCCATGAATGACGGTCGTCGCTGGCGGCTCCCGTATATTCGTGCCATTTGCGGTTCACGCGAAGGCCAATGCCCGCCTCATCGCTCATGAAGACTATCTGCGGCATCGCGTCGATGAGCGACCGGTACAATTCCTCGCTTTCGTTGAGCACGCTATGCCGGGGTTCGTGCCGGGAAAGTTCCTCAACAGTGCCGACGAACCCTACAAGATTGCCGCGCTCGGAATGACACGGATAGCCCGACAGCTTGAGCCATCCGACGCCGTGGTCAGGCGAAATCAGCCGACATTCGCGCGACCAGGCGCGCGGCTCGAGCAGGACCTCCCTCCAGGTGCGGCGGATCGCATCGTGGTCGTCGGGATGCAGGCAGTGCAGCCAGGACGCGGGATTGTTTATCGATGCGCTCGAGTTGCGGATTAGCTTGAGCAGGCGTTGGTTGGCGAAAAGCAGCCGGCCCTCAGGATCCGTGCGGAAGACTCCGTGAGGCGAAAGCTCGGCAAGACAGCGGAACGCCGAATCGTCGAGCGACGCCGGAGTCGTCATTTGTTCGTTCGTCGGTGGCTTGGACTGCCCGGCGCCGGAAGTATGCACGCGGAGATGATCAGCCTCAGCCATGAATGCCTGTCGTAGCCTGGTTGAAAAAAATCAAGGTTCCGGTAAGAAACCTGCCGGCCGCGCGTTCAACGCGGCCCTAACGTCTCTCCAAGAAAATAAGCAATTGCGTCTCGCGACCGGCATCTATGCGAGACCTTTGGGCCCTTGTTCATCGCGAAAATCCTGATCGATTACTCGTTTTTGCCGTTCGCGGGCGCTCGCGCAATTTGGCCAACATGGCGGCCGAACAGACGCCACCCCTCGCTGCGCCTGACCCATACGTTGAGGTAGCTACAGATCAGGATTGTCCCCGACGATCCTTCGGCTTTGAATTCCGTTCGTTCATTACCGATAGCGATAGCCGTCCCGCCGTCGGCCGTGACTTCAAGGGTCTTTCGAATGTGCGACCTTAAGCGCAAACCACCCATCCTTATTAGATCAAGCAGGATGGATTTGCGGGCATAGAGGTTCGCGGTGCTATAGGCGAGGAGTTGCTCATCCCATATGCCATCGAGTCCATGGATATCCGCCTGGAGCATCGCTTCCGCCTCTTGCTGCTCTGCGTCTTCGATCTCCTTTCTAATCAACCTTACGTCCATCTCGTCTGTTTTCCCGACTGACTAGCAAAATCTATCGATGGTGCTCAAAAGCGCATTAATATCCACGGGTTTCAGAAGCACTTCACTGACATCCCCCAGGTCGTGCGCGCGATCCGCGATTGCCGACAGAACTACGACGGGGATTTCAGCCAAGGCCTGATCGCCGCGTCGGAGCTCGAGAAATTGCTTCCCGTCCATCACCGGCATCATAAGGTCGAGGAGAATTACACGAGGCCGTTGAGCGGCGAGACGTTCAAACGCCTCGCGTCCATTCCGCGCGAGCGCCACGGAATAGCCGTTCAACGCAAGGATTTCGCCCATGGTGGTCAGAACATCCGTATCGTCCTCCACTACCAGAACGAGTCTTTCGCTTGCGAATGCTGCCATAGGCTGCTCGAAATTCTATCAACCAGATTTCGCTATTCAACGAAAAAAATTCCATGCTCGCGAATTTCAGAGCGTAAGGCCGGGCAAGGTTTCCTCGCGAACGTGGTGAAAAGGGACGCTGCTACGCTAGCAATCGGATCTCTAGATGCGATTCCGCATGTCGCGCGGCTGCTTGTAACGCAGATCTGTCCTAGCAAGTCAGTGCGTAAATATTACCGACTAGTCTCGCGGCGGGAGTGATGTCTGCCTAACTAGCTTTTCGAAGCCAGTAGGGCTTGCGTCGGAGAAGGGCTAAAAAATACGCAATGCCGCAACTACGCCGGCATGATCGGAAGGCCATAGGCCTGATGGGGTACGATCGGTCGGCTGCATACCGACTAGCCTGACTTCGATGGGCTCGACTTCCCCACGTATCAGGATGAGGTCGATTCTTCGCTTCAGCTCCGAAGGTAAATTAAGCAGATCGGGTTGCTGGCAACAGGTGCTTCCGGGCAAAGACGCTTCCAGAGAGGTCCAAACGTCTTCAAAACCCGCCGACATGAACGCCTGGTAGCCAAGGGTATCGTCCGAGCCGTCAGGTCCTGCATCCGAGTTGAAGTCACCGACTACAACGACAGGCGATTCAACCGACGCCGTTTGAGCGAGCAGTTCCCTTGCCTGAGCGATTTGTACATTTACGCTTAGTGACTCGAGATGGGTCTCGACCAGGCGAAACGATCGCCCGTCGACCGTCCCGTCGAGAGCGATCCAGCTCCGTGGCACGGCTAATGATCCTGCCAACGCGTCTGATACTCGTAGCAACGCGCTGAATGTTTCGGCACGGGTGCTATGCGGCTGTATCTGGGAAGCCGAGCCGGTAACTCTCAGGAGTATCGCGTGCCGGTCAACCAGCCGGATGAACCCTCCCTCGGAGTCAATCGGAGCGGCCTGATCGAGATCGGTCTTTATTGCGATCGGCACGTAAAAGAGCCCGAGGCTCGAAAGCGCCCGGAGAATCAATTCCAACCAGTCGTATTGGATAACTATCTTGCCGCCAACGTTGGTGAACCATTGAGCGACTTCCTGCAGCGCCACCAGATCAGGCTTCGCCGTCGCAATTTCCTGAGCTATTTTCGCCGCGCGCTCAGGGATATTAGTGCCCTGCACCTGAGCCCACCCGGCCGCGACCGCCGCAATCAAATCCGGAAGATTACTTGCCGACAACAACGGCCCGACGTCCAAGCCGAAATAGACGTTGCGGGTCATAACCGTGAGGAGACCCTGACTGGCGTATGGTCTAGTCAACTATGAGCTTCCTGGCGGGTTGGTAAGATTAGTCTTCCAAGCTTTGAGCAACACGATGCTCTCCGAAAAATGCATCGTTTACGCTGCACTCGAAAATGCAGCGGTCAATCCATTTTCGCGACGAGGGCAACGAAGTCAGTCTCCGTGACGATGCCGACCGGGTGCTCATCCTTGACGACCGGGAGACACCGATCTTCCGTTCCATCAAGCTTCGCAATACTGCGGTTTTTCACCGGCGCCCGTTCAGACGATCTTCCGAAGCGCGATTGCCGGGGCGATCCTGAGTGCCCCGGCGACCGGGATAGTTCCGCTCAAAACGCTGACCAGTATTGCCGTCGCGAACGAAACCAGCGCGACCGCGGGACTCACCGAGATCAAAGCAAGGCCATTGGTAAGACTGCCGAGGTCGGTCCCGTTGACGAACAGAGCGAGCGCCCCTGCCGCGCCCAACGCGCCTCCGGCCACACCGAGCAGCATCGCCTCGCCGAACAGCAGGTAGGCGATTCGCCATCGGCCGAAACCGAGCGTACGCAGCAGCGCCACCTCAGGAATCCGGTCGCGGACCGTCATAGCTGTCGAATTTCCGGCGATTAGTAGCACGGTCAGCAACACCACAATTACCAGACTCAGGATGATCGCGCGGATACTTCCGACATTGGCGAGGCCACTGGCCAGGAACTCGCTTTCGGTCTGAGTTCGGGTCTCGGCGTCAGAGTTGCGGAAGGTCTGGTCGATTACGCGCGCGACCTGGCCGAGATTGTCGGCGGAATCAACCCGCACGATCATTCGGCTCGCAACGCCGTCGAGGTTTTTGAGTCCGGCGCCCTTGAGCGTGTCGGTCAGATAGTCGCGGCGCATCAGGAAGACATTGGGATAAATCTGATCGGGCACGACGCCCGCGATGATGAAGGCCATCTTGATCGGCGTGCCGTTGAAGTCGGCACGCAGCATGATCTGCTGGCCGACCTGCCAGCCGTAGCGCTTCATCGCCTCGTAACCAACTACGGCGGAACGCTTCTCACGCTTGAAGCGGGCGATGTTCGCGGGCGACGCCTTGATGTCCGGAGACAAATCGACAATCACGGGATCGGCCGCCACCATTCCGATCCAGTCCGAATCGGTCCGGTAGTGCATAAAGATGTCCCATTCCGCGGCGCATCCCGTGACATGCGACATCTTCGCGATGGCGCCGCAGTACCTGGCCGGCAGATTCCACGGCCCCGCACGATTGGTCACGAACAGGTGCTGGCCCTTCGATACTCGTTCGATGATGCGATCCATCGAGGTCGGCACCGAAATCAGCATCGCAAAAACCAGCGTCGCGGCGGCGATCGTGAGTCCGGTCAAAATCGTACGCCGCGACTGGCGCGCCATGTTCCTCAGGATCAGGATGACGAATTTCATCGCATCAGTCCCTGAGCGCATTTACGACGTCGAGGCGCGAAGCCTGCCAGGCCGGCAGCAGCCCGCCCAGCACGCCGATCGAGACCGCCCAAACCATCCCGTAGCCGAATGCCGAGGGCGGGAGATCGAAGGAAAACATGATGTTGCCGACGGTCATCAACCGGCTCTCGAGGCCGGTGGCATGCGCCACCGCGACCGCCAGCACTTCGCCGATCAATCCGCCGCACAACCCGAGCACCGTGCTTTCGATGATAAACGCCGCCAGCACGTTGCCGCGTCCAAAGCCCAGGGCGCGCAGCGTACCGACCTCGCGCCTGCGGCGTGCTACCGCCGAATACATCGTATTCATCGCGCCGAACAGCGAGCCAATCGCGAGTATCACGGCAACCACCAGGCCGAGATCGCGAATCTGATTGCTGAAGCCCGCGGCCTGCTGGTAGAACGCCTGCTCGCTATAGAGATCGACTTTGAGGCGATTGTCTGACCGCAGTGCCGTTTTAAACTGGTCGTCGTAGCCAGGCTTCAGCACCAGATGGATCACGTTGGCGCCGAGTTCGGCCGGCGGAATGTGGGCCACAACCGACAGATCGTTGAGGTCCATCCACACTTCGGATTCCCGCGTACTGCCATTGTCGCTGAAGACGCCGACGATCGTGAAATCGACCTTGCTCTGGCCAAGACGCATCTTCGCGCCCGGATGCAGTCCCGGAAATCGCGCCGCGAGGCGCTGACCGACGATCCATTCGTTCTTGCCCCGCTCGGGGCGGCGGCCCTGGATGATGCGGACGTTGCGATGTACTTCGTAGGCGATTGGCAGCACCGCGCGAATCGTCGCGGTCGAGGCGCGCGGCGCATCCGGGGTCGGATCGAAGGGGATAAGAATCTCCGGCGACATCAACGGGTGGCCGTTGGCATCCGTGGCGATCTCCGGACGGACGCGCAGGAGGTCGAGCGTTTCATGATTGATGAAACCGGCCTCGATCGTGACACCGCGCATCAGCACGATATGGTTGTCCGGGTCCGCGGCCAGCATCATCGTGCGATGCAGCCCGTTGACGAAGCCGAGCAGAATCGTCAGCACCATCACGACCAGCGCGACGCTCAGCGCAGTCATGGTTGATGAGGTCAGACGCTGGCCAAGGCTACGAACGCTGTAGCGGATCGGAACCAATGCCATTCACTCGGCGGCTGATGCCCGCGTGGTCGAACTCCAGTTCAAAACCCAATCGCTAGTGCCGGCTTCGATCTGTAGACCTGTGTCTACGGGCTAACCTGCGGAGCCGCCCGTTAGAGCCTATATAACTGCGCCGCCGCTCATATTGAGCACTTGTCCGGTTACGTAAGCGGATTCGTCCGACGCGAAATACAAGGCCGCTTCGGCGATTTCGTCGGGCCGGCCAATCCGCCCAATCGGTATGCGGCGCGCGAAATTCTGCAATGAATCTTCGCTGAAGTTGCCGAGAATCGGCGTATCTACCAACCCCGGAGCGATCACATTGACGGTAACGCCCGAGGAGGCGAATTCAGCGGCGATTGACTTCATCAAGCCGTGGGCGCCGGTTTTGGCGGCCGCGATATGCGCCATCTGCGGCGGCGCAACCACTCCGGAAGTGGCAGTTACGGCAATGACGCGGCCCCATTTTCGCGCGGCCATACCGCCAATCGCCGCGCGAACGCAGTTGAAAATGCCCTTGAGATCGACGGTCAGGACTTCGTCCCATTCCTCCTCTGAAAGTTCGAGGAAAGGGGTATGGTGAAATACGCCGGCATTGCATACCAGAACATCCAGATGCCCGAACTCGGACTCCGCCCGATCGATCATCGCCCGGCACTCGGCGAAACTGCCGACATTGGCCCGGATCCCCAGCGCCCGCCGGCCGATGGCCTCGGCCTCCTTCGTCACTGCCGCGATTTTGCGCTCGTCCCGGCCGTTGATGACGACGTCGGCGCCCTCCCGGGCGAAGCGCAGCGCAATCGCCCGTCCAATCCCGGAACTCGAACCGGTAACAAGTGCCGTCTTGCCTGAAAGCCGCATTGTAACCTCCCGAGCGCGCTCGTCCGGATCCCCCGGCAAACTCAGCCCGAACTCTGGCAACAGTCAGAGACGTTTGATCTTTGACACTCTTCGGATGGAGAAATAACGCAAATCGATGCCGATTACACGTAGGGCGCATCTCTGGAGCTTGCCATGGCAACCGAAGCATGTTGGCTGACATTGGGCGAAGTCGCCGAGCGGATTCGAAGCGGCGAATTGTCACCGACCGCGCTGGTCGAGTCGTGCCTGAGCATGATCGATCGGCATGATCCTGCGATTAAAGCCTGGGTAACCCTCGATCGCGAAGGCGCATTGCGGGAGGCGAGAACGCTCACCGCGGAAGCCCGTGACGGCAACTTCAGGGGCTTGCTGCACGGTATTCCGATTGGCGTCAAGGATATTTTCTACACGGCCGGGATGCGCACGACGGCGGGCCATGCGCCAATGGCTGATTTCGTGCCCGATTACGACGCGGCGGTGGTCGAGCGGTTGCATCGGGCTGGCGCCATAATCCTCGGCAAAACCACCACCACCGAATTCGCGCTGCTTGCGCCCACACCTACCCGAAATCCGTGGAATCTCGAGCATACCCCAGGCGGATCGAGCAGCGGCTCGGCCGCCGCGGTGGCGTCTCGGATGTGCCCGGCCGCCATCGGTTCGCAGACCGGAGGCTCGACCATCCGGCCGTCGGCCTATTGCGGCGTGGTCGGCTTCAAGCCAACCCACGGACGAATCAGCGCCTACGGAATGATTCCGCTGGCACCCACCACCGACCATCCGGGCATAATCGCTCGCGAAGTGCGCGACCTCGCCGTGATGCTCCAGGCTCTCGCCGGCTATGACCCACGCGATCATACGTCGGCGATGATGCCGGTCGGGGATTACCTCAAGGAAAGTAGCGAGCCTATCGAGCGGCCGCTCCTGGCCTTGATGACCGGCGACTTCATCGACAAGGCCAATGGCGAAATTCAGGCGAATGTGCGGGCGGTAGGCAATAAGCTCGCCCATGCCGGAGCGCGTGTCGAAGAATTGGAGACGCCGCCAAGCTTCGCCGATCTCGGCGCGGCTTTCTGGCGGATCCTGGCGACCGAACCGGCGGCCTATCATCGCGAGGCGCTTGAGAATCGACCAGAGACTTTCGCCCCAAAAACCCTCGAATTCCTCAAAAAAGGACTCGAAACCAGCGCCGTGAAGTACCTTGACGCATTGGCGGTGCAACGCAGGTTTAGATGTGAAATTGCGGAGCTACTGCACCGTTACGATGCTATTATCGTCCCGTCGACTCCGACTCCCGCACCCGCGGGGCTGGAGTCTACCGGCGATCCGATTTTCAACAACCCGTGGAGCATGACGGGCAATCCGGTTGTCGGTTTGCCTTCCGGGCTCGACTCTCAAGGCTTGCCGATTGCGGTGCAATTGGTCGGTGCGTCCTTTGCCGAGGGACGATTGCTGGCGCTGGCGCGTTGGTGTGAAGGGCAGATCGGATTCAACGAGAGACCGGCTGTGCTGGGCGGCTGAAGGCGTATCCTATTCCATAATCGCGGAAGTCTTCGCGCCACCGATCCGCCGCAGAAACATGCACCACGGCGCGCAGCATAGCGTAATGATGGCTAGCAGCCGGTAGACATCGTTATACGCCAGCAGCCATGACTGCGCCTGGATCATTCCGTATACCATGCCGATACCCTCCTTCTGACCGGTCACCATCTGACTCATAAAATGGAAGGTAGGGCCGCCGGGCATGTGGCTTGGCATCTGACTGACCCGCCAGGCGTCGAAAACCGAGAAGTGCTGCACCAGATAGCTCTGATGAACCTGCTCGTGCGAGGTAACCATATTGCTGACGCTGGCGATACCGATCGCGGCACCGGTGTTGACCATCATGCTGAACAGGCTGGAAGCGAAGCCCATTCGCTCCGGCGGGATTTCTCCCAGCCCGGCCGCCGTCACGGTCGGAAAGACCGCTCCCAAGCCAAGCCCGAAGAGCAGAATCGGCCATAGCACCGCCGCCATGCTTACTTCGAGATTCCAGAGCGACATCTGCCAGATTTCGTAGGCGGCGAGGAGGAATCCCAGGCCGATGAGCGGGCGCATATCGCGACCCCGGCGCGAGAGCTGTCCGACGGCCACCAGCGCCACGATTACACCCAGGCCGCGCGGTGCGACCACCAGGCCGGCCTTCCACGCGTC
>DATEGX010000215.1:0-6814 GCA_035279875.1 Binataceae bacterium (SeqCode) | reverse complement strand
CGCTTAGTAGTATTCTGCTGCCCTACCAGCGCAACTGGATTGCCGATCGCGCACCAGTCAAGGTCTGCGAGAAGTCGCGGCGGATCGGTATCACTTGGGCGGAAGCGGCGGACGCCGCGTTGGACGCGGCCGATCGCGGCGGCTCCGACTGGTGGTATATCGGTTACAACAAAGACATGGCGCTGGAGTTTATCGAGACCGCGTCCGGATGGGCTCGGCGTTTCGATCAGGCGGCGCGTGCGATCGAGCAGATTGCGATCGAGGATCGGGACAAGGATATTCTCGCGTACCGAATCCGCTTCGCCTCCGGCCACAAGGTCGTCGCGCTCTCGTCGCGGCCGTCGAACCTGCGCGGTAAGCAAGGTGTCGCGATTATCGACGAAGCCGCCTTCCACGACGATCTCGACGGGCTGCTCAAGGCTGCGCTCGCGTTTACGATGTGGGGTGGCCGGGTTCACGTCATCTCGACACATAACGGCGCCGACAATTCGTTCAACCGGCTGGTCGAGGATATCCGCGCGGGCCGCAGGCCTTATTCGCTGCATCGCGCGACCCTCGACGACGCGCTCGGCGAGGGGCTCTACCAGGCCATCTGCCGCGTGCGCGGTGTTCGATGGAGCGCAGACGCGGAGCGCGAATGGCGGGCGCAACTGCTCGCCGAATACGGTTCGGAAGCGGACGAAGAGCTGCGATGTATCCCGAGTGCGAGCGGCGGCGTGTTTCTGCCCGCGGCGCTGATCGAAGCGCGCATGTCCAGCGAGGTCCCTGTCGTCCGATGGGACTTCAGGCATTCGGCAATCGAGCGCGGTAATGCGGCATTGACGAAAGACGCTGAGGACTGGATCGCTTCGGCGCTTGACCCGGTGCTACGGCGAATTGACCCGCAGTTGATGAGTTGCTTCGGCGAGGACTTCGGCCGCTCCGGCGATCTTACAGTGATCTGGCCCCTCCAGATCGGCCAGGGGCTCAAGCGCTGCACGCCCTTCGTGGCGGAGCTGCGCAATGTCCCATTCAAGCAGCAGGCGCAAGTGCTGTTCCATATCGCCGATCGGATGCCGCGGCTGATCGGCGCGGCGATGGACGCGCGCGGCAACGGCCAGTATCTCGCCGAGGAAGCCGCGCTGCGCTATGGCTCGCGGGTGCAGCAGGTGATGCTCTCCAGCGAATGGTATCGCGACAACATGCCGCGCTATAAGGCGGCCTTCGAGGACGGCCTAATCGAATTGCCCAGGGACGCCGACATCCTGGCGGACCATCGGATGCTGCGCATGGAGGGCGGTATCGCGCGCCTGCCGGAGCAGCGGCTGCGCGGCGACGACGGTCATCCGCGCCACGGTGATTCGGCAATCGCGGGCGCGCTCGCCTACCACGCGAGCTATTCCAACCATCAGGAATATGCCTACGTGCCGGCGCGCACGAGTGAACGCGGAGGCCTCGACCAGGGCGCTCGCGAGGACGAATCACGCGGCCGTGCGGGCTGGTTCGCTGACGGTCGCATGCGCTTCCGTCGCGGCGCCTGGTAGCAGTAACGCGGGTCGTCGCTTTTCTACTGATCTTCGCCTTCTCTCCGTCACATATCGTCGACTAAAGCATAGCCCTCTACAGGCCTTCGCAATCAGCATCGACGGCAGCGCCGATTTCCAGCCCTTTCCCTCGGGCTCGTGAAGGCGCTAGCTTGCGCGATTGGAGGAACCACGATGGCGAAGTTGCCCTATCTGACCCGCAATGATCTGCCCGAGGCCGACCGTTCGATCTGGGACGACTTCGTAAAGGTGCGGGGAACCGAGCCCGGCCACATTCATCGCACGGTCGCCAACGCGCCGAACCTGCTGCGGCGTTTCGTCGATCTCGCCAACGAGCTGCGCAATGGCACCCAGCTCGACGCAAAGCTGCGGGAGCTGGCACTGTTGACCGTGGGGCGGTTGACTGGAGCGGACTACGAGTTTGTGCACCATTGGAACATGGCGCTGAGGCTCGGCGTCCGCCACGAGCAACTCGAGCAACTGGCGAATTTCGAGTCCTCGTCCGAATTCAACCAGCAGGAACGGGCTGTGATGCGTTACGCCGCCGAAACCACCAGCGAGGTCAAGGTGAAGGACGCCACCTTCGAGGCCTTGCGCGGATTTCTGGATAATCGCCGGATCATGGACCTGGTGATGAACGTCGCCTTCTACAATGCTGTCGCGCGCGTGATCGTTCCGTGTGGTGTCGAGCTGGAAGCCGGCGCGAAGAAAAACTGAGGATCGGCGCCGCGGGCAACGGGACTCCGCCGGAAATCCGAAGGATGGGCTTCCGCCGATTTTCAATCGACCGGCCTCAATTCTGGCTGAGGAGCCTCGCAGGCCGAGCCTCGGCCTCAGCCACCAAGCTCGTCTTCCAGTATCGATACACCGAGGTTGAGCGCACTGCTGCCGTTAATCACGCAGACTCAGGACCTCCATGATCTCTTCGATCGTTGCGCCGAGCGCGAGGGCGGCTCTGATGTGGCGACGGGTCGCTGGCGGGTACATGTGTGTGACGGAAGCGTCGAGAGCAATGCTGAGGAGTTCGACCAGCAATCGACGCTAAAGATCCAATCAACAAGCCCAGACCCAACGCGAGGCACCGGTTTGTCGCAGCGCAAGCCGTCCCGAAACGTCTGCACATCAATCCACGATCGCATTCTCTAATCATTTCAAGAGTCCGCGCAGACAATTCGGATCGCAACCAAATGGCAAAGCCGAAAAATCAACCCTCTTTTTTGAGCGATAGGGCCAGCGCCTCGGCATGCGTAATCACGATTTTGTCGCCGACTTTGATTTGTCCTAGATGTTCCGGATTGGTGACCATAATGGTCTCGAGACTGCCGTCCGGTCCCTTGACCGTCACCTCCTGGTTTGCGGCGTCGACGCCTTCGACTGACGCGACCAGTGGGTGCTTGCTCGGCGAGCCACCAAGCTCGGCGCCGACGATCCCTTCCTTTAGCGAGGGAACTGAGACCGCGGCTCCAGCCTTTCCCTTGCCGACCTGAGCGCCCTCGAAGTAGCGAACGGTTACGTGGTCTCCCGGCTTGATAGCCTCGAGCTCCTTCTCACTGCGGACTTGCAGAGTTGAGGAACCGCCGCCTCCGCCTTTGATGGTGACAAGCAGGCTGGCCGGATCGACGGCCGCTACTTCGCCGTTTAACGTCAGCACGCTGACGAAATGAAGTTCATCACCTGTCGCACTTGAGTCCTGCGTGCGCGCGGTTGATTCGGCCTGAGGACGTTCTTGTGCAATCGCGAAGTGCGCATAGGTAACGCTGACCACGATCCCTAGACCTATAGCTGCTATAGTTCTCATCGCTGACCTCGTCTTGCCCGCCTTTGACCTATTGAACGGTGTATCCCCGGCCCGTGATGCAGGCTTTTACGGCGCGCACCCAGCCGGACCGGTTTTGCTCATACTGAGCGGCGTTCTGTTGGGCCCATTGTTGGTGCGCATATTGTTCCTGTCGAACCTGATCGTTGCGCCGCACCGCGCCGAGCAGCCCTCCTGCTCCCGCTCCAATCGCGGCTCCCTTTCCGGCGTTGCCAGCGATCGCGCCACCGACCGCGCCGATCGCCGCGCCGCCGGCTGCGCCGCGCAACAGCCCGCCCTTCGGCGCTTGGCGTGCAGGGGGTGGACTCGAAGCGGTGATTCGAGCCGCGGGATCGAACCCCGTCTGCTTCGTTGCCCAGGCACGACACTCCCACTTGTCCTTGTCCTGTTGTTCGGCGCTCTGACCCTTGGTCGGGTAGATGAAAAGATCGTCAGCGAAGCAATTGATCGGGGCAAAAGCGATGAGCCACAAAAGCGAAACAAATCCGACTGCGGTCACCTTGTACATAGTGATTCTCCTTGCGTTACCAAATATGTGCGGGATTCTTCACCTTGCGCGCTTTATCGGAAGATGTGTCGGACGTGGCCCATCCGTAGTTCCTCATCGGTGAAATGATTTTGAATCCTCCTGAACCCTCAGGGCTTACAACAGATCGCACGGTGCATGTCTGCGGCAAACCTCTATCGATGCGGTCGGCCGCGGGATCTCATTCTGCGCCGGGGCGCCCGACCGCCCTCAGGTTTCGCGGAAATGTGAGACCGGCAGAGATGGCGACCGGCGGCGGCCGGCTGAGGACATCTTTCCCCATTCGTCATTTTTCGGTAGCACTGCATTCTTCAGTCTCCCTTCATCTCTTTGCAACGCGAATCTGATCGAGCCGGTATTAGCTGATCCAACCACGATCCTGGAAGCGCAACTTGAGCTCCGCGGCAATCTGATTGGCGGTCGCCTTGGCTCTCGCATCCAACGAGTTGCGACCGCTCGCTTCTCCGACCAGTTTCGCTCCCCCGACGACGATCAGGCCGATCGGATTGCCAGTTGCGATCGCGACTGCAGCTGGCACGATTACTCCGGGGGTTTTGTTTCCCGAAGAGGTAAGCGTCCCGGACCCGAGCTTGCGCAAGCCTTGGGACGTCATCACGTAGCCTTCGACGACCGTGTCCATCTCCGCAGTCCCGTAACCGAATCCGATGACGAATCGCTTGGCCGCGTTGCCTGCGCCACCGCCCTCGGCAGAGACCAAATATCCCCGAATCATGCCGTCGCCGACTTGTGGTGTCGAACCGCGCCCCGCGAGCAACGCGGTGAAGCCCATCGCCTGAATGTCCACCACCAAGTGCTGTGCGATCAGCTCTCCCAACCGACGTCCCTGGTCGATCTGGTCCTGTGTCATAGCAGTCGAAGGAGAACTGATGTCGTTCCTTATGGAGGAATCCGCTGGCATGTCGGCTGGCGTCGCGACAAAGTTGTAGACCCAGATTTGGTTGGGCCGCGCGACCGCCTGTTGTGAAGGCGGGGTTTGATACGTGACCCTCGTCGTGGCGCATCCGGCGATCACGGCCGATACGAAGATCAGAGCCACCGCGAACAAACGAGTCTTCATTGGCGTGATCCTCCCTCAGCACGTCACCTTTAGTATCGGCGCCGCGAGGCCAAACTGGCCTCAGTCACCAAGCTCGTCCTCGAGTATCGACACACCGAGGTTGAGCGCACTGCTGCCGTTAATCACACACAGCTTCAGGACCTCCATGATCTCTTCAATCGTTGCGCCGAGCGCGAGGGCGGCTCTGATGTGCCGACGGGTCCCCGGCGGGTACATGTGCGTGACGGAAGCGTCGAGCGCAATGCTGAGGAGTTCGACCAGCTTGGGCGAAAAAACTCCGCCCACGAAAACCGGAATACCCGCCGCCATGAATTGGTCCGTCCACGCTGGATCAAGCTCTACAAACGGATCCCACGCATCGTTCCATTGACCGACCTCGCGCACCTTGTCGCAAATCGGTGTAGGCACCGGAGTTGAGCTTCGCGTCGGCTTCGCGCCCGCCGCTTTTGCTTCTTCCAGCAGGATGGGAGCGCCGAGACTGCACGAATGGATGGCCAGCAGAGAGGCCATCTTAAGCACTTCGATAATCTCTTCACGGGTGGCGCCGGCGCGGAGGGCAGCGCGAATATGAGCGCGCGCACCCTCCTCATTGAGCTTCGTGCAAGCGGTCTCGAGGGCGACGCAGATCAGCTCGATGTGCTTGAGCGGCAAGATTCCGTTGGTCCACGGATTGGTGCTCATCCTGGAGTAAATATCCGCGAATTTCGGATCCCACTTGCGAATCTTGTTCAGCGCGGCGCTCTCGTGACGATCGTGGCCACCAGACGTCGAGGATGCGGCCTGGGTGCCTTTTTTCTTCATCTGCTGCTCCTTGCCTCAGGCCCGCTCGGCCCGGACGCGTCGAAGAAAGCGACCGACCTTTTAATCGATCGCGATGAGAATCCTTCCGTCCACGACTTTTGCCGGATAGGACGCAACCCCAAACCCGCCGGTCGTGACCAGTCCGGTTGTCACGTCGTAGCGCAGGCCATGCGCGCGACAGGTGACAACCCTACCGCTCAGCTTAACGGCACCGAGCGAGGCGCCGGCGTGTGGGCAGGAGTCGCCGATCGCATAAACAGTCCCATCGAGGTTGAAGATCGCGACTTCCTTGCCCGCGACTTTGACCGTGGTGCCTGTTCCCGGCGGGACATGGTCCACACTTGCTGCTTCGACGAATTCCGGCATCGCCATTCCTCGAGGGTCAGGGTTCCGTTTGATTTGCTGCCAGTCGACTGTCAAGTTCAGCTGACGGGAGGTGTTGGCGGCCACGCGCCCAAGGACCCCCGCGTAAGTCGGAAACGAGAGCGGAACCCGTCGGTCTGGTCGACGATGGAGCCGACTACCATCGAGGCCAGCCGCACGGATGAAAGCCGAACTCTGCCGCTGACCCGGTTGCTCAAAAAAGTGTACTCTTCGCGTTTGAGAGCTGCGGGTGGGGCTCAAGAGCGCTTGGATTTATCCCACCAATAATTTTGCGGATCACTACTTCACGGTCACCTCAATTTTGTGCACCCCGTTCCATTCGTAGCCGTTCGGGTTCCAGTAGATCGAACCGTCAAGCGGTTGGCTGCGACCGAGAGCGTCAACCGCCCGCGACCAAACTTCGTAGCTGCCCGGCGCGAGTTTCTCCTGAATTGTCCATGGATGCCAAGCATAGGAGCTTTTGCTCACCTCGAGCACGGCCTGCCGCCAGCTGTGGCCGCGGTCGAACGAGACCAGCAGCGACTCCATCGCAGCGGTCCCGTCATTGAAGGCCACTCCGCTGAACTTGACGTTGCCGGCTCGTAGCGTAGCGCCTGGTTCCGGACTGAAGATGAAACTCATGATGCGAATCTTCCAGGTCGGAATACTATTCTCCAACGTGAACCGAAACTTCTCTCCTGGCTTGA
>DATEGX010000214.1:0-4989 GCA_035279875.1 Binataceae bacterium (SeqCode) | reverse complement strand
AAGCCCGGACGCCCGCTTAAATTCGGCACGATCGGCGGTCGGCCGGTTTTCGGCCTACCCGGAAATCCGGTCTCCACGATGGTCTGCTTTTATCTTTATGTGCGGCCGGCGCTGCGCCGGATGAGTGCACGAAGTGATCTCGGTCTGCCGCGGATTCAGGCGCGCTGCGCAACCGATATAACCCTGGCCAATAATCTGACCGAATTCGTGCGCGTCAGGCTCGAACGGCGCGATGGCGAGGTCTACGCCACGCCCACCGGTAACCAGAGTTCCGGCGTGCTGCGTACACTGTCGCGCGCGAACGGCCTGTTGATCGGTCCCGCGCGTGAGCGCTTGCTCGAGGCTGGGACTCAGGCTGCGGTATTGCTGCTGGATACCGGCGCGGCCGCTTCGACTGCGGCATATTTCGAGGCGCGCCTGCGGCAGGCGAATTGAGCCAGCAGTGTCGCGAAGCAGCCGAAGAGCGCCGAGCCGAAGATAATCGCCGAGAGTCGGACCGATGGGTGCACCCAGAACGGGATGATCCAGAGTGTGACCGACTGCTCGAGATTGCCGCTCAGGATGTATACCACCCAGACGATGATAATCAGCCCGATCCAGAATCTCGGCCATCGCCAGAATTTCGGCATAATTAAAGCCAGCTTGGATTTCCGCATCGGGCTTGTCAATGAGGGGCAGCGCTGTGCAGTGTCCTTGTATGATCTTCATTCTCGAAACACGCAACGGTGCAAATGGCCTGCACCCTGCCTGCCCTGCAGGTTGAGGTAGAGTCCGTCGCGAAGAGGAGACGGAAGAATGATGGGCAGCCGGTTCGGCGAGGAGCAAATCATCGAGATCCTGCGCGAGCAGAAAGCGGGAGCGAAGACCAGGAGGTCGGTCGACGCCACGGGATCTCGGAGGCGATTTTCTATAAATGGAAGGCTAAATGCAGCGGACTTGATGTGTCGGAGGCGCGCTGGCTGAAGTCGCTGGAGGATGAGAACCGGCGGCTGAAGAAGCTGTTGCCGAGGCCATGCCTCGACAATGCGGCGCGCTTAAGCACCTGCTCGGAAAAAACGCTGAACACCTGCGGCGCGACGGGCGGCCACCGCACAGCCCTCATCGAGTAGTATCGCGTGAGCCGGGTGCGCGCATGCAGGCTGGTGGGCTCAATCGCTTGAGTCTGAACTACAGGTCGACGGCCTGATGATTCCGCGGTGCGGGAACGGCCGCGAGAGTCGGCCACAGAGCGGCGGCGCTTCGGCTGTCGGCGCCTGGCTGGCTACTGGCGCGGGCAGGCTCCCGTGATGAATCGCAAGAAGTCATATCGCATCTACGGAGAAACTGGTTCCGCCCCCCGCGGGGGAAATGATAACCGACTCTACTTATGAACTGACGGGCATTGGTGAGCAGACCAGGTTCATTTCACTGATTAGGAGCAGTGCGGGAGCACTTTCCCGCTCTGCTCTCCGTTGTGCTTCGGCTGCGTTCTGCCGGGTGAGCCGTCGGTCTTCGTGTTAGGATATCGCGGTATGTGGTGGCTGTGGCCTCATCTGCGACGGCTGTGGGCTGCCGCTGGGACTGTCTCAGCCGGGTTGGCGGTCAACTACCTATATGGCTGGCTCGGGAATCAGCCGGCACCGACCCTCTCGCGGCTCAGCGATTATCTGTGGCGATACCGCTATTGGAGCCTGAGCGCTCTGCTCGCGTTCGCCGTCGCCTCGGTCTTCGCCGAGCAGCAATTCCGCAAGCACGCGGCGCGGGCGCCGCGGCCGCTGCGCACGCAACGCAGTCCGATTCGGACACTGCTCTCGAGGCTCAAGCTTGCCGCCCGGATGCGTGTATCCAATGCGCAGGCACAGTCCGCTGCCCCCAGTATGGTTGGACGAGCGACCGAAATGGCGCGGCTTAACGATTGGTTCGAACAGGCCCGCAAAGGCACGCGACGAGTGATCCTCGTGTCGGGTGAACCAGGGATCGGCAAGACAGCACTGACGCGTGCGTTCGCCGATTCGCTCGCGAGCTACCGGCCAATTCGTATCGGGCGAGGGCAGTGCGTCGACCAGTATGGCGCGGGCGAGCCATACCTGCCGATCCTCGAAGCCCTGACGCGACTATGCCGCGAGCCCGGGGGCAACAAATTGGTCGAGATTCTGTATCGGGTTGCCCCGGCGTGGTTGGCGCAGATGCCGAGTCTCATCAGCTCGGAGGATCGCGTTCGTCTGCAAGGACTTGCCCAAGCGACGACGCAACAGCGGATGCTGCGCGAGATGGCTGAGGCACTCGACGTGATCGCCGCAGAGACCCCGTTGGTTCTGTGCCTGGAAGATCTGCACTGGAGTGATCCATCGACGCTTGACCTGATCGCAACGGTTGCGCGGCGGAGCGAGCCAGCGCGGCTGATGATTCTCGGGACCTATCGGCCAGTCGAAATGCTCACGGGAAAGCATCCGCTGCGTGAGATGAAAGAGGAATTGGAACTTCACCAGCATGCCATCGAGCTACGATTGCCCCTGCTTAGCGAAGCGGACGTCGCTGCTTTTCTGGCAGAAAGATTTAGCGACGGCAGGGAAAAGATCGCGCCGGTGGTCTATGCGCGGACCGAGGGTAATCCGCTCTTCATCGTGAATGTGATCGAATATCTGGTCGACCAAGGCTTGCTGGCCGAGGCGGATAACATCGAGGCACCCCACAATATCCGCCAGATGATCGAACGCAACTTGCAACGACTTTCGCCGGATGAGCAGCGTATTCTGGAAGCCGCGAGCGTGGCGGGCGCGGAGTCCTCGGCTGCAGCCATCGCGGCTGCGCTGCAGCAACCAGCGACTGAGATCGAGGCTTGTTGCACTGCTCTCGCGCGGCGAGAGCAGTTTATCGCTACCCAAGGCATCAAGACCTGGCCCGACGGTACTGTTGCAGCGAATATTCGCTTCCATCATTCACTTTACCGCGAAGCGCTTTACGACCGCGTGCCACCCGGCCATCGCATCGAGTTGCATGAGCGGATAGCCGCACGAACCGAGCAGGCGTACGGCAAGCAAACTGCCGAAATCTCGGCGGAATTGGCTAATCACTACCGGCAGGCGAATCGGCCGGACAAGGCCGTGCGGTTTTTTGCGCTGGCAGCTGAAAGAGCCGTCGAGCGACGAGCATTCCGAGAGACCGAACAGCACTATCGAGACGCGCTCGCGATGTTGCTGACTCAGCCGGAATCAATCGAAAGGAACGGCCGGGAACTGAAGCTTCAGCTCGCTCTCGGCTCCGTGTTGATGGCTACCAAAGGGTGGGCGGCACCCGAAACCGAGAGCGCCCATCGTCGCGCGGACGAACTCGCTGAGACCGGAACCACTTTGGAGCAGCGCTTCACGGTTTTGGTCGGGTTGTTCGCGATCTGTTACGTCGGCGGCAAGCTGGCGGCCGCCCGCGAACGAATCAAGCGAACTTGGGACTTCGTCAATCAGCACCCCGAGCCAGCATTCATTCTGGAGACGACGCACCATGAATGGACGGTTGCGCTTTGCGCCGGAGAATTGCAGATCGCGCAAAGTCAGATCGAACGTGGCCTGGAGCTCTACGAGACGCAACTACGTTCGGTTCCCATCCCGCTCTACACTGCCCATCATCCTGCAGTGTGTGGTTATGGTGAGGGCGCTCACGTTTTGTGGCTACGCGGCCATCCGGACGCGGCGCGGCGGCATGCAAACCACGCCGTTTCACTTGCAAAGGATCTTGGCGACGTTGTTTCCCTCGTTTGGGCATTAGGCGCAGCAGCACACCTTTACCAATTCATGCGAGACGTGCAGTCCGCTCTGGAAATGGCCGAGGCCGCAATAATCAAAGCGGAGGAAATAGGGTTTCTTCACATTCTGCGCAACGCACGAATCGTGAAAGCCTGGGCGTTAGCCGAACCTGGGCAAGCTGACGCCGCGGTGGTGCTCATAAACGAAGACAACGTCGCGTTGTCTGCTGCCGGTGCGGGGGTATGGCTGACACATAGTTTGGCGACTCTCGCCGAGGCGTGCGCCACTGCGGGACGGATCGATCAAGGTCTCAAGGCGATCGCCGAAGCGTTGCACCTTTTACAGCAGAGTGGCGAATGTTTCTGGGAGGCGGAGATTTATCGCGTTCGCGGCGAATTGTTGCTGAAACAAAGCGAATCGAATCGCGACGAGGCTCAAGCAAGCTTCGAGCGTGCCATCCAGATCGCTCGCGCGCAAACCGCAAAATCCTTGGAACTGCGCGCGACGACGAGTCTCACCCGATTGCTACGCGATACCAATCGCTGCCGCGAGACACGCGCGATGCTCGTCGACATCTACGGCTGGTTCACCGAGGGCTTCGACACCGCTGACCTCAAGGATGCGAAAGCGCTACTGGATGAACTGGAGACGTAGGATCTTCTTATCGGTCCAGGTTGAGCGGCCCATCGGCCTGCGGCTAGGATGCGTCTATGCTCGATCAGGCGCTGGATTTTCGCGACGAAAGTGATGCCCTCTTCGTTCTCCTCGATAACCTCGCAGACATCGACTGGACTCGTGAAACGCAATTCAAAGGTTGGACTCCCAACGACATTGTCGCTCACCTTCATATGGGCAACTATGCGGCAGACCTCTCGTTGAAGGGCGGCGACGACTTCGCCGAGTTCGGCCGCCGCCTCGCCGAATTTGGGCGCAATCGCGCTCGCCATCTTGACGCCACGCATGCTTGGCTCGGTGGACTGAGGAACCGCGACTTGCTGCTGCGGTGGCGTGATTTCTATCGCGAGATGACCGATCGCTTCGTAGTGGCTGAGCCCAAAATGCGGGTCAAATGGTTCGGCCCCGACATGAGCGTGCTCTCCAGCATTTCGGCGCGACTTATGGAGACGTGGGCGCATGGCCAGGCCCTCTATGATGTCTTCGGCAAGACCCGCGTCGATACCGACCGCATCAAAAACATTGCGATCATCGGGATCAACACCTTTGGATGGACTTTCGCCAACCGCAAGCTCGAACCGCTAGGGGTTAGGCC
>DATEGX010000213.1:0-9549 GCA_035279875.1 Binataceae bacterium (SeqCode) | reverse complement strand
AAGCCGGACAACAAGGCTTGGACTGGAGCCGCATGATTCTATTAGCTGAACGGTATTCAGTATACTGGACAACGGCCCGTGATCGCGCTATGCTGGACCTTGGTGATTCTCCAATCCTGAGACGAGGAACGGGGCTTCATGCTCAAAGACGGCAAGCTTTTGCGCCAACAATGCTACGTCGCGGGCGCGTGGGTCGACGCTGATAATCATTCGACCACTCCGGTGCGCAATCCAGCGACTGGGGAAACCGTGGGTACGGTTCCCAACCTGGGCGCCACGGAAACCCGCCGGGCGATCGAGGCCGCCAACGCGGCGTGGCCGGCGTGGCGGGCCAAGACCGGAAAAGAGCGCGCCAGCGTCATGCGTCGCTGGTTTGAACTGTTGCTCGCGAACCAGGACGACCTCGCCCTGCTGATGACCACCGAGCAGGGGAAACCGCTCGACGAATCGAAAGGCGAAATTGCCTACGCGGCCTCCTTCATTGAGTGGTTCGCGGAGGAAGCGAAACGCGTCTACGGCGATACCATTCCAGCGCCGCAAGCCGACAAGCGGATCCTGGTAATAAAGCAGCCGGTGGGCGTTTGCGCGGCGATCACGCCGTGGAATTTCCCGGCGGCGATGATTACCCGCAAAGTTGCGCCCGCGCTCGCCGCCGGCTGCGTCATGGTGGTGAAACCGGCCGAACAAACTCCCTTCTCGGCGCTCGCGTTGGCTGAGCTGTCCGAACGCGCCGGCGTGCCGAAAGGCGTCCTCAACGTCATCACCGGAAAAGCCGAACCGATTGGCGCCGAGCTCACCGCCAACCCTCTCGTGCGCAAACTTACGTTCACCGGCTCAACTACAGTCGGCAGGATCCTGATGGCGCAGTGCGCGGGGACGATCAAGAAGCTGTCGCTCGAGCTTGGCGGCAACGCGCCCTTCATCGTTTTCGACGATGCCGATCTCGACGCCGCAGTGGAAGGGGCTATCGCTTCCAAATATCGCAACACCGGACAGACCTGCGTATGTGCGAACCGAATTCTCGTGCAAGACGGCATCTACGATGCTTTCGCCAACAAGCTCGCGCAAAAAGTAAACGGCCTCAAGGTGGGCAATGGCGTGGAACCCGGGGTAGTTCAGGGACCGCTGATCGACGAGGCAGCGGTCGCCAAAGTGGAAGAGCATTTGGCCGACGCATTGGCTCACGGCGCAGGGGTGGTTACCGGCGGCAAACGGCACGCTTTAGGCGGCACCTTTTTCGAGCCTACGGTCCTTGCCGATGCGTCTCCCGCCATGAAACTCGCGCGCGAAGAAACTTTCGGTCCGGTTGCGCCATTGTTCCGTTTCCATAGCGAAGAAGAGGCGGTGCGCATGGCCAACGATACCGAATTCGGCCTCGCCTCTTATTTCTATGGAAGCGACATCGGCCGGGTCTGGCGCGTCGCCGAAGCTTTGGAATGCGGAATCGTCGGCGTCAACACGGGGCTCATCTCCAACGAGGTGGGTCCGTTCGGCGGAATGAAGCAATCGGGTCTTGGACGCGAAGGCTCGAGATACGGCATCGAGGAATACCTCGAGATGAAGTACGTGTGTTTCGGAGGAATCGATCAGAACGGTTAGCTGTAGCTGATGAACGACTTTGAGGAGAATGAAGATGAGCGAAAATAGGACGCCTGCAACCAGGATCACTGTGGTCGGGATGCTGACGCTGGCGCTGGTATTCGCGGGTGCCGCGGTCCCCGCGACTGCGCAGGAGAACACGGAGAAGCCCATCAAGATCGGCTTCGTTACATTCCTGTCCGGCGCCGCGGCCGCCCCCTTCGGCGTACCGGCGCGCAACGCTGCCGAGGTTCTTGTCGAGGCGCTCAACGCCGGTAAAGCGCCGGCCCCCTACGCGACCAAGGGCCTGGGCGGAGCGGCCATCGAATCGCTGTTCGTCGATGAAGCCGGTGGCACGACCAAGCAGGTCAACGAATACCGCAATCTTGTTCAACGCGACAACGTGGACTTGGTCATCGGCTATATCTCGAGCGGTGACTGCCTGGCGGTCGCGCCGGTCGCCGAGGAACTCAAGAAGCTGACGGTGTTTTTCGATTGCGGTACGCCGCGGATTTTCGAAGATGCGAGCTACAAGTATGTGTTTCGCACCGGGGCAACGGCGACCATGGACAATACCGCCGCCGCGCTGTATGTGACCGAGCTTAAACCGAACGTGAAGAAGATCGCCGGCATCAACCAGAACTATGCCTGGGGGCAGGACTCGTGGAACGACTTCGAGGCTGCCATGAAAGTGCTCGATCCGAATGTGGAAGTTGCGACCTCGCAAATGCCCAAGCTTCTCGCCGGACAATATGGCGCGGAAATCTCCACGCTGTTGACCAGCGGCGCCGGGGTAGTGCATACGAGCTTCTGGGGTGGTGACGCCGAAGCTTTGATCCTGCAAGGCGGTCCCCGCGGGCTATTTCGGAAAAGCACGGTCGTCATGACCGCGGGTGAACCGACCGTGGTCCGCCTGGGCGCACAGGTCCCCGACGGGACCGTGATCGGAGCGCGCGGACCATTCGACATGTTTGCGCCAGATACGGAGTTGAACCGCTGGTTCCGCAAGGAGTACCAGGAGCGCAACGGAGTCGCCCCCAGCTATCCCGCCTACAAAATGGCGCAAGCCATTTTGGGCGTCAAAGCCGCCTACGAAAAGGCGCGGGCCGCCAACGGGGGAAAGCCGCCGAGCCAGGACCAGACTATCGCCGCGTTCGAAAATTTGAGCTTTGAAGGTCCCGGCGGCAAGGTAGCGATGTCGCTGGGCAAAGGCCATCAGGCGGTTCAAGGGACCGCTTATGGCATGAGCAAGAACGTCAATGGCCAAGTGACGATGACCAACGTCAAGCATTATCCGGCATCTCGGGTCACTCCGCCGCCTGGCGTCAAGAGCGAAGAATGGATCAAGTCCGGCTTCAAGACCGCGAAGTGATTCCGCGCTGATCAATCCACCGGGCCAGCGCTTGCGCCGGCAACGAAGGAACATGCCATGACCGGTTTCATTTCCGTTCTGATTGATGGCATTGTCTACTCCTCGTATTTGTTCATCATCGCCGTGGGCCTGACGCTGATCTACGGGGTGATGAAGATCCTCAATATGGCCCACGGCGGGTTATATGCCTTAGGCGCGTATGTCGCGGCCACTCTGGTCGGTGCCTGGTTCAGCGCCGGCCTCAATCCTTACGGCAGCTTTGCGCTCTTGTTCCTGGCCGCCATTGTGGTGGGAGTCATTGCCGGCCCCATTATCGAGCGCGGACTGTTGCGCTTCATGTACGGCAAGGATGAGGTGGTTCTGATCCTGGTCACCTATTCGGTCTTTCTCATTCTCGAAGACTTGATCAAGCTTGCGTGGGGAGTGGAGTCTTACGCCGCCTACCAACCGTACGGCTTGCTCGGAAACGTCGAAGTCGGCGGCCTTCCCTATACCGTATATGACGCCATGCTGGTGGCGACTGCCGTGCTCGTGGGTATTGCTCTGACCTGGGCGCTCACTAAAACCCGGCAGGGAAAGTTGCTGCTGGCGGTTATTCATGACCGCGAAGTGAGCGCCGCCATGGGAATCAATGTGCAGCGCGTTTACCTCATCACGTTCACCATCGGCACCATGCTTGCCGCACTGGGCGGCGCCCTCATCGCGCCCAAGGTTTCAGTCGTGCCGGCGATGGGAGTGGAGGTCATCGTGCTGGCGTTCGCGGTGGTCGTAATCGGTGGTCTGGGGAGTTTGCCCGGAGCAGCGCTGGGCGCGCTGATCGTCGGCCTGGTCGGTTCCGCGGCCGTGCATTACCTGCCCCAAGTGGAGCTGTTCAGCATTTATCTGGTCATGGCGCTGGTGCTCATCGTGCGTCCCAAAGGGCTGTTCAGCGCGGCGGAGGCGCGCAAGATATGATCGATCGCACGCTGCTGTTTCTCGCGCTGGGCCTCGCTTTTTTCCTTGCCGGCGGGTGGTTTCTTCCGTACTGGGCACAAAGCCTCATCGTTCTCGCTTTCGGCAAAGGCATGGTGGTGCTGGGGTTGGTGCTGCTGATGCGCATGGGGCTGGTATCGTTCGGTCAGGGCCTGTATTACTGCCTGGGGGCGTACGCGGCGGTATCGGTCGGCCGCATCTTCAAGCTGCCGGATTCGATCCTGATGTCCGATGCGATTGTCATGCCGCTGTTTGGCGCCGTGATCGCCGGCACGCTCGCCTTCGTCCTCGGTTTTCTGCTCGCCAGGTACCGGGCCATTTTCTTCGCCATGCTGAGTCTGGCGTTTTCGATGATCCTGTACGGTCTGCTGATCAAAATGTCGGTGCTTGGCAGCAGCGACGGGTTCAATATCTCGTACAAAACAGTCGCCGGTATCGCTGTGCCGCAGAGGCTGCAACCGTACTCCCTCTATGCCGTGTCGGCGGTGATGGTTTTCCTCTCGGCCCTGGGACTCCATCGATACTTGCAGTCGCATTTGGGACGGCTTGCGCCCGCAATCCGGGATAACGAGCTCAGAGTGGAATACATGGGCGCATCGGTACGTTATGTGGTCCATTTGAACTACGTGATCGCCGGTGCGCTCGGTGGTTTGGGCGGAGCGCTGGTGGCGCTGTCCATCGGCCACATAGACCCGGATCTCGCCTACTGGACGACATCCGGCGAGTTCGTCTTCGTCGCGATACTGGGCGGGACAGCGAACGTCATGGCGCCTTTTGTGGGTTCGCTGTTGTTCGAATGGGTGAAGAGCGTTGCGTATCAGTATTCGCCCTATACATGGCAAATGGTATTGGGCATCGCATTGCTGCTGATCATCATGTTCCTGCCCGCCGGCCTGTGGTCGGTGTTCAAACGAAAGGCGGCGTGATATGCCGGCAATCCTCGAGGCGCAAGGACTGAACAAGCGTTTCGGCGCGGTCACCGCGGCGGCCAACATCAACGTCGGCATCGAGCAAAATAGTATTGTCGGGCTCATCGGCGGCAATGGCGCGGGGAAGACCACGTTCATCAACATGGTTACCGGATATTTGAAACCGGATACGGGAACGATCCGCTATTCCGGTCGCGATATCACGCGACTCGCGCCGCGCAATATCACCCAACTCGGAGTTTGCCGCTCGTTTCAAATCCCGCAGCTCTACGATTCGTTGACGGTGCACGAAAACCTGCTGATCGCTCTGGGTATCGTGGTTCTCGGAGCGAAGAAATGGGCATCCACCATGCCCGTCCGCTCCAACGGTGTGGATGAGGCGGCGGATACGACGCTGAACCGCTTCGGCCTCGAAAGCTATCGCAACAAAGTCTCCGCGGTGCTTCCCGAGGGTGTACGTAAATTGCTCGATATAGCCATGGCGATGGTGGTGAGACCCAAAATCCTGTTGCTGGACGAGCCGACCAGCGGCGTCAGCGCCGACCAGAAATTCGTCATCATGGATATGGTGATGGATGCGCTGCGCTCGGACAGTGTGACGATATTGTTTGTGGAACACGACATGGACATTGTCAGCCGCTACACCCAGCGCGTTCTTGCGTTTTACGAAGGCCGCATCATCGCCGACGGCAAACCTGAAGGCGTGCTCAGTGACAGCGAGGTCCGCAAGTACGTCACCGGCGAGGGCCAGACCGGCGCAGTCACGGAAGGCGCGAGCCATGCTGCAAATTGAGAACCTGAATGTATCGATCGGATCGGTAGGTATTCTGCGCAACGTCAACATGCGCGTGCCCACGGGAAGATTTGCCGGGTTGATCGGCCGCAACGGGGCTGGAAAAACCACGCTGATGCGCAGCATCATGGGAATTCTGCCTAGCCGCGGCGGCTCGATCACCTTCGATGGTCAGTCTCTGACGATGAGTCCCATCCATAGCCGGGCCGGCCTGGGCATCGGCTACATGCCGGAAGATCGGCGGATGATTCCAACGTTGACCGTGGAAGAGAACGTGCTGCTGCCAGCCTGGGCCAACGGTTCCCGCGCGATCCCGGAACGGCTGGCCAAGGTCTACGAAATCATTCCCGAGGCGCAAGCGTTCGCGCAGCGAAAGGGCTTGCAACTTTCGGGCGGACAGCAAAAATTGGCCGCGCTTGCCCGGGCACTGATGTGCGGGACCAAGTTGTTGTTGCTGGACGAGCCGTTTGAAGGCGTTGCGCCCGTGCTCTGTCAACGGCTGGCGGAGGTGATCGCGACTCTCAAGAAGGAAGGATTGTCGGTCATTTTGTCGGAGTCCGATCTATCCCATTCGGCCGCTATGCTCGATGTCATATTCAGGATTGATCGCGGCGAAGTGATCGAGAGCGATCGAAGTCCCCATGACGGCGGACAGCCGATACCTTTTCAATAGCGACACAGGATCCGCTTTCGCCGGAGCAGGAAGATGAAAATCAAAGCCGCAGTTCTTGACTCCATGGGCATTCCTCCGCCCTATGCAGAGTCCAGGCCGCTCGCCATCGAAGAAGTCGAACTCGACCCTCCCGGGCCCGGCGAAGTGCTGGTGCAAGTCAAGGCCGCGGGTTTGTGCCATTCCGATTTGTCGGTGATCAATGGCGACCGGCCTCGTCCGATGCCGATGGCCTTGGGCCACGAAGCGGCGGGCGTGGTCGAGGACCTGGGGCCGGGAGTAGCCGACCTCAAGAAAGGTGATCATGTGATCATGGTCTTCGTGCCGAGTTGCGGTCACTGTCTGCCGTGCTCGGAAGGCCGTCCTGCGCTGTGCGAGCCAGGGGCCGTCGCCAACACCGCAGGAACGCTATTGTCTGGAGAGCGGCGTCTGAAGCGCGGAAGCGAACCGCTCAATCATCACTTGGGCTGCTCGGCCTTTGCCGAATACGCCACGGTTTCGCGCCGCTCGCTGATCAAGATTGATTCCGACCTGGCGTTCGATGAGGCCGCGCTGTTCGGCTGTGCGGTGTTGACCGGCGTCGGCGCGGTCGTCAATACCGCGAGAGTTCCGCCGGGCTCGGTCGTTGCGGTGATCGGTTTGGGCGGAGTCGGTCTAGCCTCACTGCTGGGCGCCTCGTTGGCCGGAGCCAGCCGCATCGTTGCAATCGATCTCTCTGAAGACAAGCTCAAGCTTGCGCGCGACCTCGGGGCGACCGACTGTTTCAACGCTTCATCTGCCGAGTGCGCAGACCAGGTGCGCGCGGCAACCGCAGGCGGAGTGCACTTCGCTTTTGAGTTAGCGGGTTCAGTCAAAGCGCTCGAACTTGCTTACAAAATCACTCGCCGGGGCGGCACCACGGTCACTGCGGGACTGCCGCCGCCGACGCACACGCTGCCACTTCCGGCCGTCAATCTCGTCGCCGAGGAGCGCACCCTCAAAGGCAGCTATATCGGCACCTGCGTGCCGGCGCGCGACGTGCCGACCTACATCGCGCTATACCGACGCGGCCGGCTACCGGTGAACCGGCTGATGAGCGGCCGCCTGCCACTCGCCGACGTCAATCTCGGCTTTGACCGGCTGCACGCCGGGAAAGCCGTTCGTCAGGTGATCACCCTCTAGTCGCGAAATCGCGTGACGGCTGTGCAAGAGCAGCGCCTGGCGAGTTACGCGCAGTTCAACCAGCAGTTGCTGCAAGCGATCATGACGAGCTTCTCCGCTGGAGAGCCGGCGGCTTGGACGGGGATCGCCCGCTCACTGATGAGCGGAGAAAATCAGGACTCCAGCGAGTGGTTGGAAATCCACGAACGCTACTACCGCCGGCAGTGGGAACTCTGCACCCGCATGTTGAAGAGCGGAGAAGAGCGCAGGCCGGTGATCGAGCCCGAAGCTGCGGACCGGCGGTTTCGCGCACCGGAGTGGGGGGAACAGCCATACTTCGATTATCTGAAGCAATCTTATCTGTTGTACTCCCGATGGCTCAACGAAATGGCGGAAGCTTCCACGCTGGACAGCAAAGCCAAGAGCAGGCTCAAGTTCTTCCTTCGCCAATACATCGACTCGATGGCTCCAGGCAACTTCCCCGCCACTAATCCCGAAGTGCAGAAGCTCGCTGCTGAAACGCAAGGCGAAAGTCTGGCCTTGGGGTTGAGGAATCTCACGCGCGATATCGAGAAAGGGCGAATCTCGATGAGCGACGAGGACGCCTTTGAAGTTGGCCGCAATCTCGCCATTACACCGGGAGCGGTCGTGTTCGAGAACGAACTGATCCAGCTCATCCAATATTCGCCGCTGAGCGATCAAGCTTACGAGCGCCCCCTGCTGATTGTTCCGCCGTGCATCAGCAAGTTCTATGTCCTCGACTTGCAACCGGAAAGCTCGTTCGTGCGGCACTGCCTCGAACAGAATCACACCGTGTTTCTGATCTCGTGGCGCAACGCGCCGGTCGAGCTGGGCGGCATAACGTGGGATGACTATCTGTCCGAAGGTGTCCTGGCCGCACTCGATGTCGCTCTGGCGATCACCAAGGCTGACAAGGCGAACACGCTGGGCTTTTGCGTGGGCGGGGTGTTGCTCGCGTGCGCGCTTGCCCTGTTGGCGGCAAGGGATCAGCGGCTGGCATCGAGTATGGCTCTGCTCGCCTCGATGCTCGATTATGAATTGTCGGGCGAGCTGGGGATGCTAATTGACGAGTCGTTTGTGCTGAGCCGGGAAGCTCAGTTCAAGAACGGCGGAGTCGTGCACGGGAAAGAGATCAACCTCATCTTTTCCAGTCTGCGTGCCAATGAATTCATCTGGCACTACGTCATCAATAATTATCTGAAAGGCAAGCCGCCGGACGCTATCGACCTTTTGTATTGGACCGGCGATCAATCCAACCTTCCGGGCGCCATGTACACCTATTACATCCGCAACCTCTATCTGGAGAACAAGCTCATGCGGCCGGGAGCACTCAGCATGTGCGGAACGCCGGTAGATCTTGGCTCGATCAATGTGCCGACCTACGTGCTCGCCGCCCGAGAGGACCATATCTCCCCCTGGAAATGCGCGTACGCCAGTGCCCGTCTGCTTAAGGGTGCGGTGGAATTCGTGCTCGCCGCCGGCGGCCATGTCGCTGGAGTTATCAACCCGCCGGCCAGAAACAGACGCAACTACTGGGTCAACCAACTTGCCGACGATCCTGAGCAATGGCTGGCGGCGGCAGAGTCGCGCGCGGGAAGCTGGTGGACGCACTGGAGCACCTGGCTCAAACCCAGAAGCGGGAAACTGGTTCCGTCGCGCTCCAAGCTCGGCAACGATCAATATCGCGAGATCGAGCCGGCACCGGGGAAGTACGTAAAGGTGCGCGATGCCTGAGGCCAGGATGGAGTCGAAAATCGCCGACACGCTCGCGCGCTACCGCGCCCGTTGACGCGGATGGCGGGACCGGTGACGCCTATCGATCGCGGTTCGCGCGCGCGAATCGCCGCCTTCGCGCGGCGCGCCGCAGTCGCGATGCTGATCGGCGTCGCGTGTGCTTTGCCGTCGGCATTCGCGGCGGACATGACCAAGACGCTTCGCGTCGTTCAGCAAGTCGCCGAATCGGGGTTCGATCCGCAGGCGATCAGCGACACCTATTCGTTCGACATCTGCCGGTCGATCTTCGATTCGCTCTACACCTACGACTATTTCGCGAGGCCGGTGCGCCTGGTTCCCA
>DATEGX010000212.1:0-19712 GCA_035279875.1 Binataceae bacterium (SeqCode) | reverse complement strand
ACGCGAGGGCGCTCTCAACCGTATTTCAGTGCTCGGGCGGATTGGCAAGCCCGAAGAGATCGCCAGGACCGCGCTGTTCCTCGCCAGCGACGATGCGTCATTCGCCACCGGCGCTCCATTCATCATAGACGGCGGCTGGACGGTCCCCTGAAAGGAGGTTTAGAGGTCAGGTCATGCCAACAGGAATCACCCGGCTTAAGGACAGAGTCGCGCTAGTGACCGGCTCGGCACAGGGTATCGGCCGCGCGATCGCAACCCGTCTCGCTGAGGAGGGGGCGAAGGTCGTCATCGCCGATATCCAGGAGGACGTCGCCCGCAGAACCGCCGCCGAGCTCAAATCTGCAGGACTGGATGCCTGTTCAGTTAAACTCGATGTCACCAGCCTCGAAAGTGCCGCCGCCGCCGTGGCCACGGCCGAGCGCGAACTCGGACCTATTAGCATCCTGGTCAACAATGCCGGATGGGACAAACTCGAGCCGTTCGTCGAGAGCACGCCCGAGACCTGGGATCGTGTCATCGCGATCAACTTCCGAGGCGTGATCCATTGCTGCAGGTCGGTGATTCCCGGTATGCAGGCGCGGGGCGGAGGCAAGATCGTTTCGATCTCCTCCGACGCCGGGCGCGTCGGCTCGTTAGGCGAAGCAGTCTATTCGGGATGCAAAGGTGCGATCATCGCATTCTCAAAAACGCTCGCGCGCGAGCTTGCGCGTAACAATATCAACGTCAACGTGGTCTGCCCCGGCCCCACCGAGACCGCACTGCTCCGCGATGTGATGGACCAGCAACCGAAAGTGCTGGAGGCGATGAAGCGCGGGATCCCGATGCGGCGGCTCGGCCAACCGCAGGATCTGGCAGGAGCGGTCGCCTTCTTCGCCTCTTCCGACGCCGATTATGCGACCGGCCAGGTGATCAGCATCAGCGGCGGCCTTACGATGGCAGGCTGAACGAACCAACCCAGGAGATTTGCTCATGGCATCAGGTGACGGACTCGATCTAGAAAAGGCTAAGCAGGTAGCGCAGACAGTGATTGGCGACGTTGCGACCGTCGTCCATGGTGCTCTCTGTTTTATCGGGGACCGAATGGGTCTCTTCAAGGCGATGGCCGGTGCCGGCCCAACAACTGTGGAGCAACTTGCGGGCAAGACCGGCCTCAGCGCTCGCTATATTCGCGAATGGCTTGGCGCAATGGCGGCGGCGCACTACGTCGAGTACGAGGCATCGCACGACACCTATCTGCTTACGCCCGAATATGCGGCAGCACTCGCCGATGAGGATTCGCCATTTTTTATCGGCAGCTATTTCCAGATGGCCCAGGCTGCGGTAACGGTCGCGCCCAAGGTCGCTGAGGCGTTCAAGACCGGCCGAGGCGTTACCCAGGCGGAATATCCTGTCTCCTTCTTCGAAGCAGCGGAGCGCAATTCCCGCACCCGCTATCTGCATAAGCTGTTGCGCAAATGGATTCCCGCGATGCCGCAGGTAGTCGAGTGTCTTCAGCGCGGCGGAGTTGCCGCGGACGTCGGCTGCGGCGGCGGACGGGCCGCAATCATGATCGCGCAGGCATTCCCTAAAGCTCGGGTCTTCGGCTACGACCTTCATGCCGAATCGATCGAACGGGCACGCCGCAACGCCGCGGCGGCCGGCGTCGCGGACCGTGTAAGTTTCGAAGCGATCGACGGATCCCATCTACCCGAAGCAAAATTCGATCTCGTCTCCACCTTCGACGTGGTCCATGACGCGGTCGATCCGGTGGGCCTGATGACCGCGGTCCGCCGTTCGCTCAAGGACAACGGCACCTATCTGGTCCAGGAGGTCAACGTTTCCGATCGCGTGGCCGACAATCTCCGTCCGATGGGCAAGATGATTTACTCGGTCAGCACACTCTATTGCATGACCACGTCGCTCGCCCACGGCGGTGCCGGAATCGGCACGGCGATGGGCGAAAATAAGGCGCGCGAAATGGCCTCCGAAGCCGGCTTCACGCGCTTCACACGCCTGCCGATCAAGGACGATTTCGCGGTTCTGTACGAATTGCGACCCTGATATCCGGCTCCGCGAGGCTTTCGCGGATCTTCGACGCTGTCGTTGCCATCGCCACCTTGAGGCCGACGGCCCAAGCGCGTAATCGATGAACCCTGAGAGGCGCTTGATTGCTTCGCCAGGTAGTAGACGGCAGATTTAACGGTGGAGCACTCATGAGCATCAGCAGCAATTCTTCGCGAAGCCGTTCCGCCGAGATCCGTGAGCGCGTCGGCCATCCGATTGTCGATTCCGACGGCCACGTGGTCGAATTCGAGCCCGCGTTGCTTGACTACATTCGCGACGTCGGAGGTGCTCGAATTCTCGAGCGCTACAAGAAGGCGTGGGACACGGCTTTCTACTTCCGCTGGAACCACGCGTCGCCGGAGGAGCGTCGCGAATTCCGCATGCCGCGCCCGGTATGGTGGCCATATCCGACCAAGAACACTTACGATCGCGCGACCGCCGCACTACCCCGGCTACTGCATGCCCGGCTGGACGAAATGGGGCTCGACTACACCATCCTCAATCCCAGCCAAGGGCTGTTTGCCGCGCATATCCAGGACGACGAGCTGCGCCGCGCGGTCTGCCGCGCCTTTAACAATTACCATGCTGATATTTTCCGCGACTATGCCGATCGGATGACTCCGGCCGCATGCGTTCCAATGCATACTCCGGCTGAAGCGATCGAAGAACTCGAACACGTGGCGAAGCTGGGGCTCAAGGTCGTGATGATGGCCGCGTTCGTTCGCCGTCCTATCCCGGGGCTCGCCAAGCAGGCGCCTCATATGGCGCCGTACCTTACCTGGATGGACAATCTCTGCCTCGATAGCGAATACGACTACGATCCGGTGTGGGCAAAATGCGTTGAGCTAAAGCTCACGCCGACGTTCCATTCCTTCGGCCTCAATTGGGGCATGCGGATATCAATCTCAAACTTCATGTACAACCAAATCGGCCATTTTGCCGCGGCGGCCGACGGAATCTGCAAAGCGCTGTTTCTCGGCGGCGTCACCCGCCGTTTCCCCAGCCTCAAGTTTGCCTTCAAGGAAGGTGGCGTTGGATGGGCGGTTAGCCTCTACTGCTCACTTTACGAACGCTGGCACAAACGCAGCGGCCGCTCGCTAGAGAACGTAAATCCCGCCAATCTCGACCATGAGCTATACCGGGAACTATGCCGCAAATATGGCGGAAAATTCACGGAGGGAAGACTCGGCGGTCCGCTGGTCCTTTCAGAGCTGGAAAGCGCCGGCGGCCACGATCCGAGCGAATGGAACGAATGGCGTCATTGCGGCATAGAGAATGCCCGCGACGTTTACGACCTTTTCGTGCCGCATTTCTTCTTCGGCTGCGAAGGCGACGATCGCGTTACCTCGTGGGCATTCGATTCCAGGCGCAATCCGCTTGGCGCGCGCCTCAACGCCATCTATGGCTCGGACCTGGGCCATTACGACCTGGTTGACATGCGCGACGCCGCGGTCGAAGCCTACGAGAACGTCGAGCACGGCTTGATGACCGAGGAGGATTTCCGCGACTTCGTCTTCATCAACCCGATCAAGCTCCATTGCGGGATGAATCCCGAATTCTTCAAGGGCACGATCGTCGAGTCCGCGGCCGAAAAGGTGATGGCCGAGATTCATGCGCCCGACAACGGCAGCGCCGCTACCGCGCCTACGAAGCGTGATTAGACGGTAGCCAACGTTCGGGAGTCGCGCCGTAGGGCCGCGTAATCAGTTCCAGCAGATGACCGCTGGGGTCGTCGAAATAGACACCGCGGCCGCCATATAGATGATTTATCTGGCCCTTACCCTCGCGCGTGAACTCCGCGTAAAAGGTGACGCCCGCGCTGCGAATCCGCGCAAGCGCGGCATCGAATTCCGCCTCACTCACAAGAAAAGCGTAGTGCTGCGGGCGGAACTCTCCACCGTCGACGTAGTCCAACGTGACCCCGTTGCTCACCCGGATCGGAAGAAAGTGCGCCCATTGCGGCTGCACCTGCAAACCCAGAATTTTTGCGAGGAATTCCGCCGAAGCCCGCTTGTCTCTCGCCGGGATGATAATGTGGTTGAGTTCGACGCTCATGGTTGTTTCCTCTTGCGGCCAGCAAATAAGATGAGCAGTTAGCGCCGGGTTCCGGCTCGCTGAAGCGATTTCTGGAATCGAAATCACTATACCAGATCGAACAAATGAGCTGCCAAGACCACGCTACCGAGCCGGTCGCCGCATTGCCCGGTATTTTGCAGCAGAGCGACCGTGCTTGGTGGCGGTCTGACGCCTGAAACCAGTCCCCGAAGGTCCGCGTACTTGACACCGGTGAGCCGTTCCAACATCTTCGCGCTGGATAGATATTATTGAGGCGCGCTTCGCGAGTGCCTTCGCTCGCGACAGCGTGCTTGCGTCGGTTCGCCGGGTCGGGAGGTTCGGATGTCGAGCAATCGGGTTCAGTGCCAGCAATTCAGGTCGATGCGCGGGTTTGTTCGCCTTATCGGCGTCATCGGGATTACCGCCGCGCTTATGCTGTCAGCCGCCTTCGCGGTCACACAGGCATTCGCTCAGGACGAATCCGATTACCTCGCGACTCCAACCCCGGCCCCATGGCGCACACCGACTGCGGAGGAAATCACCCAGGGCAAGGCTGATTTCATCAAGCATTGCGCGCCATGCCATAGTGCCAGCGGCAAGGGGAACGGACCGGAGGTGAAAGTTATCCCGGGGATCAAGCCAAAGGACTTGACCAAAATCGCCGTCCATAATGGCGGTGTTTTTCCCTATCAGCAGGTCGAGGACATCATCGACGGGCGCAAGGTCATCCCGTCCCACAAACGCTTCGATATGCCGTTCTGGGGGGTGAATTTCCAGCAGCAAGGCCGGGAATTCACTTCAGCGAGCGAACTCAAGGCCAAGGAACGTATCGACGCGATTGTCGGCTACATCGCGACCATCCAGGAAAATTGAAGGCAATCGCGCGTCAATCTGCCGGAGAAATCTCAGAACAGCGAACGGCCGTTACGCAGATCGGATGCCTTAACCTGAACCATCCCGTCGCGGTTCTCTGAGACCGGCAGCTTGACCGGAACGCACGAGGCTTTGCCGGTGCGGATCTCGCTCAGCTTGTAATGGTTTCCGCACACCCGGCAGATCAATTCTCCGTGCGAAACCGAAAAGCCCTTGCCGAATTTGTAGCACTGGCTGCAGGCGTCAAAGGCTGACTGGACTTTACCGTCCATATCGCGCGCCAAGAGAAATCGGATTTTGTTGCCGGCGCGATCGCGAAAGCAAAAGAAATTGACGGTGCCGCGGGCGAGCTTGCCGAAAGGGATACTGAGCGTCTGAACGTTGCCCAATTCGACGCAGCGCGGCCGGACGATCGGGTCGGCCACGATTGCAGCGCCGATTACTAGCGCAACTGCTCCTCCGGCCAGCGTCAAACCCAGCCGTTTCATCTCACGATGATCTCAGCCCAGGCTGGGTCTGGCAACCCTCCCATGCTTGACAGGCCTCGCCGCTCAACGCGATAACCCTCGCATGGCCGCTTTCAAAGTCGAAAAGGTGCTCAATTGGGGTGTCGCCTACTCGCCCGAGATGCAGACCGGCGGCAAACGGCCGGGCCCGCGATGGGATACTCTATGCAGTCAGGTTCGGGAAGCTGAGGAACTCGGCTACGACGCAGTGGTCGGGGTCGAGACCCAGCACGATCCCTTCCTGACGCTGGCTATCGCGGCACAGGAGCCCTCGAAACTCGAGCTCGTGACCGGGATCGCGCTCGCCTTTACCAAGAGCCCGGTCTCAACCGCGTACATTGCCTGGGACCTCCAGGCGATGAGCGGCGGACGTCTGGTAATCGGCCTCGGTTCGCAGGTTAAAGGACACGTCACCCGGCGCTTCGGGATGCCGTGGTCGAAACCCGCTCAACGGATGAAGGATTATGTAAACGCCATGCGAGCCTGCTGGAACACATGGCAGAACGGTGTGCCGCTCGACTTCCGCAGCGAGCATTACAATCTGTCCTTGATGACGCCGAATTTTGCCCCGCCGCCGCTCGACAACCCGCACATTCCAATAATGATCGCCGCGGTGCAGGAGCGGATGCTGCAGGTGGCGGGCGAAAGCTGCGACGGCGTGCGCCTGCACGGCATCGTAACCCGCCGTTATCTGGACGAGATCGCCTTTCCGAACTTGAAGAAGGGTTTCGCCAGGTCAGGCCGTCCCGAATCGGAGTGGAGCAAATTCGAAATCTCCGGCGGCGGTTTCATCTGCACCGCTCCCGATCGTGATTCGCTCGCCCAGGCGATTGAAAAAACCAAGTCCACCATCGCTTTCTATGGTTCGACGCGATCTTACCGCTCGAGCTTCGAACTCGGCGGATGGACCCGGCAGGCTGAAGAGCTGCATAGGATGTCAATCCAGCAAAAGTGGTCCGAAATGCCACGGCTGGTAAGCGAAGAAATGGTCAATGCTTTCGCGGCGGTCGGTACCTACGCCGACATTGCCAGCGTGCTCAAGAAACGTTTCGCCGGCGTGAATCGGATAGGCTTCGAAATACCGACGCGCAATCAACACGACAAGGGCGTATTGCGGGAGATCATCCAGGACCTGCATCGCGGTTAGGGTCGGGCCGCGGATGCTTCCCGCTCAGCATCTCGCGCGCTTTGAATAGCAGGTCGCGTTCGCTCTTATGGCTCGCGCGCCGGAGTGCCTCGTCAAGCTCCATCCAAGCCACCTCATCGATTTCGGCATCATGGGCGGCAGGATCACCGCCGCGGCACTCCATCAGGAAGAAATACACGCGTTTGAATATGCGTACCGGCGCAACACCGGGATTGTCGCGCCATGAGTAGACATAGGAAACGTCGCCGAGCCGATCGCCTGCAGCGACTTTGAGGCCGCTCTCCTCGCGGGCCTCGCGCAATGCCGCGTCCACCACCGCTTCGCCAGGCTCGACGTGGCCCTTGGGCAAGACCCAGGTTTCACGTCCCGCCGGGCGCACCAGCACCACCTCGATAGGGCCGTCGTCTTTGCGGCGGCGCCAGATCAGCCCGCCGGCCGAAATCTCACGCCTGACCTCGAGCGTTTTCTTGCCCTTGGGTTCGTTTGCCTTGGTAGCCATCGCAACGCCGTTGCTCTTAGCCTACATCGCCAAGGCTAAATCCGAAATCCATCATCCGGGCTAGCGCCGCGCGTGCGCCGGCCGACGCTGGGCTGTCGAGTCCGGGATCACGCGCCAGCCAGGCTTCCGCCATGTCTCCGGCCTGCTCGATCAGCGACGGATCACGGATAAAATCCGCGAACCGCAGGGCCAGGGCGCCCGTCTGACGGGCGCCAAACAAATCGCCCGGGCCCCGCATCTTCAAATCCAGCTCCGCGACTTCTGTGCCGCTGGCCGTGCGCGCAAGCATCTCTACTCGGTCCAGCGCCGCCTGACCAACGCCGCTTGAAACCACCAGACAGCATCGCGAAGGAACCGAGCCTCGGCCGACCCTTCCTCTCAATTGATGCAATTGAGCGAGTCCGTAGCGTTCCGCTGCCACGACTACGATTATGCTCGCCTCCGGCACGTCGATTCCGACCTCGACCACCGTGGTCGATACCAGCACGTTCACCGCGCCGTCGCGAAACTCGCGCATAATGCGATCCTTTTCGGCCGGCCGCATTCGCCCGTGCAATACTCCGAGGCTGAATCGGCCGAGCGGTCCCGCGCCAAGCCGCTTTGCCGTCGCCGTGAGCGAATCAGGGTCCTCCTCGCCGTCGATCAGCGGCACTACATAGTAGGCGCGCCGGCCCGCCTCGAGTTCCGCCTGCACTAGCAAATCCACGCCCGGCAAGGCTTCTTCGGCAAAGACTTCGGTCGCGATCGGTGCCCGGCCAGGTGGCATTTCGTCGAGCGTCGAGACGTTCAGGCTGCGAAACAGTGTCAGCGCGAGGCTGCGTGGAATTGGCGTCGCAGTCATCAGCAGCACGTTGGCTTGCGAACCCAGTGCCATTAGACGCGCGCGGTCGAAAACTCCGAAGCGATGCTGCTCGTCGATAATCGCGACCCCCAGCCGGCGCATCGCGACGCCCTCCTGGATCAACGCGTGCGTGCCGAATACCACGCCGATATCGCCGCGTTGCAGCGCCCGCAAGAGTCTCGCCCGCTCACTCGCGCCGACCTTGCCGGTAAGCAGCGCCGCCGTGACGCCGAGCCTGCCGCAGATACGATTGAAATTCACGAAATGCTGCTCGGCCAGCAGCTCGGTTGGAGCCATCACCGCTGCCTGCCACCCCGATTCGATCGCGCGCAGGACCGCATTGAAGGCCACCAGTGTCTTGCCGCTGCCAACATCGCCGATAAGAATGCGGTTCATCTGTGACGGCGCAGCCAAATCAGCCGCGATTTCATCGATTGCCCGGATTTGCGAGGTGGTCGGAATAAAGGGAAGGGTAGCCATCAATTCAGCACTCAGACGTGGCGCCGCATTGAGCAAGGCCCCGGTTCGAACGCGCGATCGCAACCGCTCTCTCGCCAAGCCCAGTTGAAAGGCAAACATCTCGTCGATTGCCAGTGCGCGATGGGCCGCGGTGTCACCGTTTTGCAGCTTGTCGATATCTGCGTCAGCCGGTGGCTGATGCAGGTACTTCAGCGCTTCCAGGATCGAGGGCAGGTGAGCTTCAGCGCGAAGCTCCAGCGGAATCGCGCCTAGCTCAACGCCGCGAGTTTGCGCCACCGCATGTCCAACAATCGATCCGAATAGTCGCTGCGGAACATCGCTCGGGAGGCCGTAGATCGGACGGATTGCGGGCGGCACGCCAGCTTTCAATCGGTGGATATCCGGGTGAATCATCTCGAGAGTCCCGTCGCTGCCTGCACTGACGCGTCCCGACAAGATTAGGCGCTCACCCGCAGGCAAATGCCCGTCGTGCAGGTTGAACCAAACCACCCGAATTCCCTTACCCGAGGCCTCTTTGAAGAAAGCGGTCGCCATCCGTCGCCAACGCATACCCCGCATCGGCCGTTGTGCAACGTTTTGCAAGGTCCCCTCGATTACCGCGGTCATCCCGGGACGCAGCGTCGCGATCTGGTCGCGGCGGCGGAGGTCTTCATAGCGATAGGGCAGATGCGCCAGCGCATCACCCAGAACGTTGATTCCACGGGAACGGAGGGCCGCACTACGTCGCGGACCGACGCCCGCAACGGTTGCGACGTCCGCGGTGGGCCAGCCGCCCGCCCCGAACCCTGTCTCACCCGGGGCCACGGCGGAGGGGCTATCATTGGCGCCATCCGATTTTATCGACATCTGAGAAGGAGAACCGTCAATCGAGCGCTTCACGGGACTAGCCGTGATGGTATTCCTGCAGGGCGCGCACCTCCGGCGATCGCTCTTTTAACGCGGCGATTGCTTCGACGGCTGCTTGCGCGCCCGCCATCGTAGTGAAAAACGGCAGCCGCAGTTCGAGCGCGGTGCGCCGAATCGAGAATGAGTCCTCGGTGCCCTGCGCATCCGGAGTGTTGATCACCGCGGCGACGCGTTCTTCACGCATCAAATCGACTATATGCGGACTGCCCTCGATTACCTTGTTAACTTGCGCGCATTCAATGCCCAACCCTTGGATCCACCGCGCGGTTCCATTAGTGGCGACCAACTCGAAGCCCATCGTTGAGAGCCCGCGGGCCAATGGCTCGAGCTGTGGCTTGTCGGAATCGCGCACGCTGATAAATACGCGTCCACCGAGCGGCAGGTCGGTCGAAGCTGCAAGTTCGGCCTTGGCGAACGCCATCGCGAACGACACGTCGATGCCCATCACCTCGCCGGTCGACTTCATCTCGGGGCCGAGGATCGTGTCGACGCCGGCAAACCGCATGAACGGGAAGACCGATTCCTTCACGGCGACATGGCCAGGCCGCCGCTCCTCGATGAAGCCAAGCTCGGCCAGGCTCTTGCCCGCCATCACCCGCGCCGCCAGCTTCGCCAAGGGCACGCCGATCGCCTTGCTGACAAACGGGATCGTGCGAGATGCTCGCGGATTGACCTCGAGGATGTACACCTCGCCTCGATAAATCGCGTACTGGATATTGATCAGCCCAACTACGCCTAATTCGCGCGTCAGCAAGCGCGTCTGTTCGGCAAGTTCGCGCTGGATTTCCGGGCTCAGGGTGCGCGGCGGCAGTACGCAAGCGCTGTCGCCAGAATGGATTCCGGCATGCTCGACATGCTCCATGATCCCGCCGATGACCACGCGCTCGTGGTCTGCAATCGCGTCGACGTCGACTTCGATTGCGCCGTCAAGATAGCGGTCGAGCAGCAGGGGCCGCTCCTCCGAGGCTTGCAGGGCTTGTTCAAGGTAGCGCCGGAGCCCGATTTCGTCGGCGATAATTTCCATCGCGCGTCCACCGAGCACGTACGAAGGGCGAATCAGTACGGGATAGCCGATATCGGCGGCCGCCTTCACCGCTTCGTCCGCGCCGCGCGCGGTTATTCCAATCGGCTGGCGCAGGCCGAGTTTTTCGACCAACTGATTGAAGCGCTCGCGATCTTCAGCGCGATCGATTGCGTCCGGCGGCGTGCCAAGAATCCGCACTCCGGCGCCCTGGAGCGGCATCGCGAGCTTGAGTGGCGTCTGCCCTCCGAATTGGACGATGACCCCTTCCGGACGCTCCCGTTCGACAATTGCCAGGACGTCCTCAAAGGTCAGCGGCTCAAAATAGAGGCGGTCCGAAATGTCGTAGTCGGTCGAGACAGTTTCGGGATTGCAATTGACCATGATGGTCTCGAAACCGTCCTGTTTGAGCGCCATGCTCGCATGCACGCAGCAATAATCGAATTCGATCCCCTGGCCAATTCGATTCGGCCCACCACCGAGAATCACGATCTTGCGGCGCGAATCGGGATTCGCTTCATCTTCGCCTTCATAGGTGGAATAGAGATAGGGCGTGAACGCCTGGAACTCGGCACCACAGGTATCGACGGCCTTGAAGACGGGTGTAACTCCGAATTCACGCCGGCGGTGGGCAACTGCGCGCTCGGAAACGCCGCGCAACTCGGCGATACGCCGGTCAGCAAAACCCATCGCTTTAGCGTCGAGCAATAGCTCGGGGTCGAGCGTTTCGCCAGCAATTCGAGCTTCCGTGGTGACGATTTGAGCGACCGCGTCGATAAACCAGGGGTCGATTCCGCTCAGCCGATAGATCTCGACGCTCGGGATGCCAAGCCGAAGTGCATCGGCAAGGTAGTACAGGCGCGCGCTGCTGGGGACCGCCAGGCGCTCACGGACGGTTGCAATCGCGTCCTCGCGGGTCTTCCCATTCACTCGGCTCTCGAATCCCCACGAGCCGATTTCGAGAGAACGCAGGGCCTTTTGGAGTGATTCCTTGAAGGTTCGCCCGATCGCCATCGCTTCGCCCACAGACTTCATCTGCGGGCCAAGCTCGTCGGCGGCACCGCGGAATTTCTCGAAGGTGAATCGCGGGATCTTGGTCACGACGTAGTCAATCGTCGGCTCGAAGCAGGCCGGCGTCATTTTGGTGATGTCGTTGGGAATCTCGTCGAGCCGGTAACCAACCGCCAGCCGCGCCGCGATTTTCGCGATTGGGAAGCCGGTCGCCTTTGAGGCCAACGCCGAGCTGCGGGAAACGCGCGGGTTCATCTCGATTACCACCATCCGCCCGCTGCCCGGCTCAATCGCAAACTGGATATTCGAGCCTCCCGTATCGACGCCGATGTCGCGAATGATCCTCAGCGCCGCGTCGCGCATCAACTGATATTCCTTGTCGGTCAGCGTTTGCGCCGGTGCAACCGTAATCGAGTCGCCGGTATGCACCCCCATCGGGTCGAGATTCTCGATCGAACAGATAATCACGACATTGTCGGCCGTGTCGCGCATCACCTCGAGCTCGAATTCCTTCCAGCCTTCGACCGATTGCTCGACAAGGACTTCGTGATTGGGCGAGAGTCCGAGACCCCAGCGAAGCTTAGCGCGAAAATCCTCGGCATCACGCGCCATCGACCCCCCGGTGCCGCCCAGCGTGCGTGACGGCCGAATAATCAGCGGAAGACCGAGCCGCGCCATCACGCGCGCAGCGTCTTCTACAGAGCGCACGATTTCGGAGGCAGGCACTTCGAGCCCAATCGCGAGCATCGCCTGCTTGAACTGCTCGCGGTCTTCGGCCTTCTTGATGGCCTCAAGCTTGGCCCCAATCAGCTCAACCCCATAACGCTCAAGGACGCCGCTTTCGGCCAGTTCGATCGCAAGATTCAAGGCAGTCTGGCCGCCAACCGTCGGCAATATGGCATCGGGGCGTTCGCGTTCGATAATTTGCGCGATCACCTCGGCCGTCATCGGTTCTATGTAGGTGCGATCGGCGAGCTCAGGATCGGTCATGATGGTTGCGGGATTCGAATTGACCAGGATGAGCCGCAAGCCTTCTTCACGCAGCGCTTTGATCGCCTGCGTTCCCGAATAGTCGAATTCGCATGCCTGGCCGATAACGATCGGGCCCGACCCGATCACCAGAACCGATTTGAGGTCTTTGCGAAGAGGCACGTTTCAGCCGATCACTTCCCGCTGGTTCACGATTTTCGGCGCTCTAATTGCGGCCATCAATGGTTACCTCCGGCCGCCTCGGCTTCGATCCGATTGAGCGCGTCGGCCCCGTATTGGGGAAAGGCTTCGACGAGCTTGCGAAACCTGGTGAAGAGGTAACCGGCGTCATGAGGCCCGGGCGAGGCCTCGGGATGATACTGGACCGAGAAGAATGGAGCGTCATTGCCGCGCAGACCTTCAACCGTACGATCATTGAGATTCACATGCGACAAGACCGCCGCGGTGCGAAGCGATTCCGCGTCGACCGCGAAACCATGATTCTGTGAAGTTATCTCGACCCGCCGGGTCCGCAGATCCATCACCGGATGGTTCGCGCCGTGATGGCCGAAGGCGAGCTTGTAGGTCTTTCCTCCCAGCGCCAGGCCAAGAATCTGATGGCCGAGGCAAATGCCGAAAATGGGCTTTTTCCCGAGCAGTCCGCGTACTGTTTCGCACGCGTAAGGAACCGCAGCCGGATCGGCCGGGCCATTCGACAGAAAGACGCCATCGGGGTTATGCGCAAGCACCTCGGCCGCCGTGGCGCTGGCGGGCAGCACCTTGACGCGAAAGCCAGTGCCGACCAGGCGTCGCAGGATATTGCGCTTGATGCCGTAATCGAGTGCAACCACCAGCGGCCAGCCGCCCAGCTCTCTGTCGCCTATTTTCCGATAGCCCGGGCCTAGCTCCCAATCCGCGATTTCCCAGTCATAGCCCTCTGCGCACGTGACTTCCTTGACCAGGTCGCGTCCGACCAGTCCCGGCGCCGCCCTGGCCTTGGCAACGAGTTCCTCCGGCTCGGAATTTACACTCGAGATAACCGCCTGCTGTGCGCCCGCCGCGCGGATATGCTGCACCAGCGCGCGCGTGTCGATACCTTCGATGCCCGGCACGCCGGCACGCTCCAGGTATTCGCCGAGCGGCATCTCGGCGCGCCAATTCGACGGTCGCGATAGATATTCCTTGACGATGAACCCTTCGACGTAGACGCGGGCGGATTCTTCGTCCTCGCGATTAACCCCGACGTTGCCGATCTGCGGATACGTCATGCAGACCAGTTGGCCTTTGTACGAGGGATCGGTAAGCACTTCCTGGTATCCCGTCATCGCGGTATTGAACACCACCTCGGCAACCGCCTCACCAATCGCGCCGAACGCACGGCCGCGGAAAATCCGTCCGTCGGCCAGCGCCAGGATCGCCTCTCGCGCCATCAACGGGCTCCCGCTTCGGCGCGGCTATCGAAGACGATCCGGCCCGCCACGATGGTTATCAACGCTTTACCCTTCAATCTCATTCCGGTGAACGGGGTGTTGCGGCTTTTCGATTTGAACACCTGCGGATCGACCGTCCAATCAAGCTCCGGATCGATAATCGTAAGATCCGCAGATGCACCAGCCGCCAGCGTGCCGTGCGCGCTCATGCGAAGCAACCGCGCGGGATTGAGCGACATCATTTCGACCATTCGCGCAGCGCTGATCACACCGCGACGGACCAGGCCAAGCGCCAGCCCAAGCGCGGTTTCCATCCCGATCACGCCGTTGGCCGCATGCGCCAGCGTTTCCGCCTGATCTACCGTGAGACGTCCCGCCGGCCTGCCGGACGCAAATGCCTCGCCCAGTCGATCCATCATCTTGGAAGCGGGATCGTGCGGGGCGTGATCGGTCGCGATCATGTCGATAGTCCCGTCAGCCATCGCCGCCCACAGCGCTTCGATATCAGGGCGTCCCCGTAGCGGCGGCGCCATCCGGGCATTCGGCCCCCATTGCAGGACAGCGGCGTCATCCAGGGTGAAATGATGCGGTGTGACTTCGCAGGTGAGGTTAGCGCCGCGCTTTTTCGCTGCGCGGATATATTCCACCGTTGCTGCTGTCGAGACATGGGCGAGATGGACCGGCGCCTCGGAGCCGAGTGCGAGCGCCAGGTCGCGGCGCACCCGGTCACTCTCGGCGGCCGGCGGTATCCCGGCCACCCCCAGTCGTTTCGAAGCTTCGCCGGCATTCATCGCGCCGTTGCCGGTTAGCGCCCGATCCTCTTCATGCAGTGAAATAGCGAAGCCGGCCCGCCTCGCCTCGTCAAAGGCGCGCAAAAGCACGGCCTGATCATCGATCGGGACGCCGTCGTCGGAAAGAAGGCGCGCCCCGGCCTCGACCATCGGGGCAAAGTCCACCATCTCACTTCCTTGCGAGCCGATTGTGACCGCCGACACTGGTAGCAGCCGCGTACCGCCGGCGTCACGCGCTCGATCGATCATGTAGCGCGCGATCTCCGGCGTATCGTTGACCGGCGAGGTATTGGCCATCGCCGCAACTGCCGTGAATCCTCCCGCCGCTGCCGCGGCCAAGCCGGTCTCAATCGTCTCTTTCTCAGGGAAGCCGGGATCGCGCAGATGGACGTGCGGATCGATCAAACCTGGCACCACCCACAATCCACGGCAGTCGAGCACCTCGATGCCGCCGGGAACGGGAAGCGCGCCGGCTGGTTCGCAAGACTCGATTTCAGCATCTGCAATCTCGACGTCGTAGACATCATCGATACCCTGCAGCGGATCGATAACCCGTCCACCCCTGAGAAGCATCCGCGTCACGGCAGGCTCTCCGGCTCTTTCAACGATTCGAGCATCGAGTACAGCAGCACCCGATCCGCGGGTTTGCGCCCCTCAGCGTCGATCGGGCCGATCCGCACCTGGACGCGGTCGGCGCGCGCCGTCGGAATACTCTTGCCGATATAGTTGGCCCTTATAGGCAGCGCGCGATGACCGCGATCGATCAGCACCGCAAGCTTCACCGCGGCCGGGCGCCCGTGCTGCCAGAGCGTGGTCATCGCGCGCTGGACCGTCCAGCCGCTGTTGATAACGTCGTCGACCAGCACGATCGTGCGCCCATCGACGTCGAGCCGCTCCGGACCGTCGAACGAGCTGAGCGCGGTTCCGCCGGCATAAACATCCAGCGCGGCGCAAGGCGGCCGCACTCCCGTGCGCGCCTCGATCAAGCCCCGCAAGCGCATCGCCAGCATCGCACCGCGGCTCACCACACCAACGATCGCGAGCGCTGTCGGATCAATTGCGTCGGCGATAATCTGCGCGGCCATCGCCTCGCAGGCGCGGGCTATCTCGCCGCTATCCATAATCTCGCGCTGGGGGCCGCGCCGATACGGCTCGTAATTGCGCTCCTCGGCCTCCTTGACCGTATCGAAAACCGCCAGCGTCCCCTCTTCGATCCATTGGTGCACGTAACCGTAAAGATTCTCGTCAAAATGGTAATAACGGCGCGAACTCGTATGGCCGACATAATCGACCTTCAGTTCGCGCTCGCAGAAATCGCAGCGCAAGGACAGGATCGTACGATTGGCGCTGGGCGCGAGGCGGAAACGTGGCCGCAGGTATGAGCTCTCGTGTCGAGTGATGCAGGTTGCGTTGGCGCAGCGCGGCGCCGGCGCAGCCTTGAATGCGATCGCCGGCTCTCGTGTCGCCACAACTTCGCGCGCACCCGAAGAGCCCTCCAGCATCCAGGCGATCAGCGCCATCCTGACCGGTACGCCCGCGGCCGCCTGCTCGAAATAAACTGCCCGCGGATCGCTATCGAGTTCGTATGCCAGTTCGTCGGTGCGCGGCAGTGGATGCATCACGACCGCTTCATGCGAACGGCTGGTGCGCAACGCCCGTGCGTCGAAATGCACATAGGCGCCCTGAGCATCGCCCTTGTCGGGCAGCCGCTCGCGTTGCAGCCGGGTGACGTAAAAGGCGTCCAGCGCGGTCGGCGGCCGCGCCGCTGGAATATTTTCGAGCGGATTCTCGCCCGTAAACAATGCCATCTGATGCGGCGCGCTGGGCGTCAGGTAGAGCGCATCGAGGCCACCCGCCTGCGACTTCAGCTCGTCGATCGAAACTGTCGAAAAACGGTAATTGCGCTCGGCCGCGACCCGCTCGAGTACGTATTGCGGAACGTCCATCCCGCCGAACGGCACAGTAACGATATTCGCGCCGAAGCGCGCCAGTGCGTAGATGAGCGAATGGACGGTGCGGCCGAATTTGAGATCGCCGCAGATTGCCACGGTCAGTCCCTTGAGGCGGCCCTTTTTGCGCCTGAGAACGTACAGGTCGCAAAGCGTCTGGGTCGGATGCTCGCGGCTCCCGTCACCTGCGTTGATTACCGGTACGTGAGCGTATTCCGCCGCCACGCGCGCCGCCCCGTCATACGGATGGCGCACAACGATTACGTCCGAGTATGAGGATACGACTCGCACTGTGTCGGCCAGGCTCTCGCCCTTGGCGGCCGACGACGCATGCATATCGGGCGAACTGATTACTGCACCACCGAGCCGATGCATCGCCGACTCGAAGCTCAGTCGCGTACGGGTCGAGGGCTCGTAAAACAGCGTCGCCATAATCAGGCCGTCAGCGACGGTCATGGTTTTGCCGCTGGCCAGAGCTTTCTCGATAGAATCGGCCAACTCGAAAATTCGCTCGATTTCGGAAATCGCCAGATCCTCGATCGAGACCAAATCGAATTTCGGCAGCCGCGGCACTAGGATTTGCCCTCACCGACCAGGACGGCATCGACGCCGTCAATTTCGCTCAACTTGACGTAGACTCGCTGTCCGCTTGGCGCGGCAATATTCCTGCCCACATAGTCCGCGCGGATCGGCAATTCACGTTGCCCGCGATCCACCAGCACCGCGAGTTGCACGGATTCGGGACGGCCGAGATCCTCGAGCGCGGTCAGCGCGGCACGAACCGTGCGGCCGGTGTAGAGCACGTCGTCGATCAGGACTACCCGTCCGCCGTCCAGTGCGAATGGAATATTGCGTCCCAGCAGGCGGGGATCGCCGGGGGCACCCTTGCCGTCGTCGCGATAGGAAGAAATGTCCAGCGTACCCACCGGAATCCGCCCCGCGCCGTCCCGCTCGATCTCTGCCGCGATCCGCTCGGCGAGGTTCGCGCCCCGCCGTACGATTCCGACCAGTGCGAGATGGTCCCCACCGCCGTTGTGCTCGACAATTTCGCGCGCGACGCGCTTTACGCAGCGTGCGATCGCTTCCGCGTCCAGCGCTACTGACGGCTTCGAGGTCATCGCACGCGCGACTCGCACGCGGCGGCTTCGGGGCTATCTTCGGGGCAAAAGAAAACCGGCGTGCGAACGCACCCGGACCAATTCCATACTACTGCCATTGCCTCACCTTGCCGCCCTCTCAGGAGCGATTTAAAGGTGCTTTTAATCTATCGCCCGGCCAGCAGCGCGGTCAATTCATCATCGCGAGGCGAATCCCCCGAGCCACGCTTTTTTCCACTGCCGAAGCAATCTCGGTTGCTTAGCGGGCGGCGCGACGTTCGAGTTTGCGCAGGCGCTGCTCCTGATCTTTGGTCTGAACTGTCACGCGATCATCGAAGCGTTCGAACTTGCGCGAGAGCGTCGCCAGGGCCTTGTTGGTCTGCTTCAATTCAGCGTCGAGGTGCTTAACCACCGCGTCTGACGACGACGAAATCTGCGCGCGGACGCCGGCTGCGGCTGCCGGCAAATCGCGGCCCAGATGCTCGCGTGCGGCCGACAATTCCTTACGCATCGACTCGCCCACCGCGGCGATCTCGCGGCTGATCCGCGCATTTATATCGCCGTTGGCGCGCGCCAATTCTTCGGCCAGCAGGGCTCGCGAATCGGCGTCGCCCGCGGGACCGCTGGGCGATTCGTCACGACTCGCGGTTATCTGCTCGCGCAATTCAACCCGCGTTGCACCAATCATCTCGCCCAGGCGAACCATTTCGGCGCCGAGATCGGCGCGGTTGGCGGCAATCCCCTCGCGATTCTCCGCAATCCGATCCGAGAGAAAGCGAATCTGTTTGCCGACTTCGGCGAACTGCCCGACCATCTCCTCGCGCAGCGCGTCAATTCGGCCACCGAAACCTGTGACTGCTTCGAGCACCAATTCGAAGCGCGTCCCCAACTGCTCGAGCAGCGCACCCAACCTGGTATCCACGTCGTCAGCCACCACATCTCCCCCTGCGTCGTCAGCCCGCCGTTGCTACCGGACCGCGCTCAACAGACGCGCCCAGCGCACGTCATAAAAGCAGCTTAGCGCCGAAGTGTCATCCGCGCACGACCAATAGATAAACATCGCGCGGCCTTCGATCGCGTCGCGCGTAACCGGTCCCCAGAAACGGCTGTCGTAACTATGGTCGCGATTGTCCCCCATCATGAAATACTGATCCGGTCCCAAGGTCACCGGGTTCATGTAGTCGGCTTGCGAACTTTCCTGACGTTCGGCGGCAGATTTCTCAAAATGGGCGTGCGGATCGGGCGCCCGTTGACCGTTCAGATAGACTACCCCTGCTTTGACTTCGACGGTGTCGCCGGGAATCCCGATGACCCGCTTGATGAAGTCCTTGCTCTGATCTTCAGGAAAGACGAACACGTCGACATCGCCGCGATGGATTGGTTCCAGCCGAAACAGATAACGGCCGTAAGGAATTTCGCCCGCCAAAGGGGTGAAGCCGAAGAACGAATCGGGCAGCCTGAACCCGTAATCGAGCTTGTTGACTATGATGTGATCGCCGACCAGCAGAGTCGGTTCCATCGAGCCTGAGGGAATCTTGTAAGCCTGGATGAAGAACGTCCGCAGGATAATCGCGAGAACCAGGGCGACCAGGAACGCTTCGGTATACTCGCGCGCCGCCGACTTCTGCGTCCCGGCGGGACTGGCGGGTGCGGGCGTTGTCTGCTTGGGAATCTGACGAACCGGTTGGGCCACGCGAACCGCTACTCGCCGACCTTGAGCAGGGCGAGAAACGCCTCCTGGGGGATCTCGACGCGGCCAACCTGCTTCATGCGCTTTTTGCCTTCCTTTTGCTTTTCAAGCAGCTTGCGTTTGCGCGTTATGTCGCCGCCGTAGCACTTGGCAGTAACGTTCTTGCGCAGCGGTTTGACGCTTTCACGCGCTATAATTTTCACGCCAATTGCCGCCTGAATTGCCACCTCGAACATCTGGCGCGGTATTAATTGACGCATTTTTTCGCACAACGCCCGCCCGCGCTCATAGGCCTTGTCGCGATGGACAATCATCGAGAGCGCATCGACAACTTCGCCGTTGATGCGAATGTCCAATTTAACCAGATGCTCAGCGCGGAAGTCCAGAAAGTCATAATCGAGTGA
>DATEGX010000211.1:0-4497 GCA_035279875.1 Binataceae bacterium (SeqCode) | reverse complement strand
TCGCTTGGCATGGTGCCTCTGGGACGTGACGAATTGGTTGCGATCGTCGCTCCTAGCCACGCGCTCGCGCGCCAAGATCGCCTGGACGCAAATCAGCTGAGAGGACAGCCGCTAATCGTCCCGAACCCGGGCAACAAGCTTTGGGCTGCGTGGGATACCTTTTTGCTCGAGGCGGGAGTCTTTCCCGAGATAGTGGTCGAGACGGACGATCTCGATCTGGCCAAGCGGCTGGCTATTGAAGGGCATGTTCTGACGATAGCGCCGCGATGGTCCGTGCTGGCAGAGGTGGGTCGGGGTGAGTTGCGCACGATCGCGCTTGGAGCCGGCGGTGTGTTTCGGCAGTGGTGCCTGGCGTACCATCACGGCGCCGAATTGACCGCGATGCGCCGCAACTTCATTAAAATCTGCCAGGAAGAAACGCCGCGCTTGCTCGGCACAGGCGCCGTCAAGCGGCGGCCGACTCACGAAAAGACTACTCGAGAACCAGGAGCCAATGACCCCTTAGAGGACGAAAGCGATCAGCTCGCCGGTGGCCAGTGCTCGGAATGAAACTGAAGGGAATCCCCGTGCTCACGTTCGCGTCCTGTCTCGGAGCGTGACCACGTAGCGCCTTCTGCCGGGAGCTGTCCCGCGGAGTCCGCCGATCCTGACTTGGTACGATTTCGACAGCGAATCCATCAGACTCCGGGCTCGTTCGCTGCCTAATCAAAACAGCGCATAGATGAAAGGCGCGACCGTAGTAAATTGCGCCAACGCGACCAGCGCGCTCAGGATCAACAGCGTGCCTATCAGCGGGATCAGCCAGAATTTCTTGCGCTCGCGCGCAAATCCCCACATATCCTTCAGCACATCCAACATCAGAACGGCTTCTCCAGATTGGCCGGCGGGCGACGCCGGCTGGGAACCCGGTAACTCTCGCGCGCCGGGTCGAATTTGCGTGCCATCGGGTCGCGCCGGGCCAGCCGCATTGCGAACCCGATCGGCACGACCGCGATCGCGTAGACCAGCGTCAGGATCACTCGCGTATTGAGCCATCCGAGCGCGATCCCGAGCCGGGTCCATCCACGATGCACCTGGCGGAGCGCGGCGGGCGCGAGCATCGCCGCCAGCCATAGCAGGATAGCCACAATCCATGGCCAGAGCGGCGTCCGATGATGCCGTAGCAGGGGAATCCCGCCGAAAACTGCCACGCAAAGCGCTCCCAGCAGCAGGCCGAAATTTCGCAGCTCGCGAGCGCTAGGCTTGTTTTGCTCGGACACAGGTATCGCTAATCGGGATCGATTTCTCGCCGCCACGAATCGCCGGCTGGCGGCGCTGGCTGGCGCTGCTTGTCGAGCAGGAAGTTCTCGACCACGAGATAGTCCATGCCTGTACGCATGAAGCAGCGGTGGGCGTCGGCGGGAGTGCATACGATCGGTTCGCCGCGAACGTTGAACGACGTATTCACCAGCACGCCGCATCCGGTCAGCGCTTCGAAGCGCCGGATGAGCTCGTGGAAACGCGGGTTGGTCTCGCGATGGACGGTTTGGATTCGCGCCGAATAATCGACGTGGGTGACCGCCGGGATAGTCGAGCGTCGCACGTTGAGCTTTTCGATACCGAACAGGCGCTGCTCGGCCGGGCTCATCGCGGTGCGCAGTTTCTCGCGCACCGGAGCGACGATCGCCATGTAGGGGCTGGGCCGGTCAAGGTCGAAATAGTCGCCCACCCGCTCGTACATCACGGCGGGCGCGAACGGGCGAAACGACTCGCGGTATTTGATCTTTAGATTCATCAGCGACTGCATGCCGGGACTGCGCGGGTCGCCGATAATCGAGCGGTTGCCGAGCGCGCGCGGGCCGAATTCCATGCGTCCCTGAAACCATCCCACCACCGCACCGCGGCTCATAAGCTCGGCGATCTGGGTGAGCAGGCGGTCATCTTCGACCCGTTCGTAGGTGGCGCCGGCATCGTCCAGGCACCGGCGAATCGAATCCGCGTCGTAGACAGGACCGAGGAAGCTGCCGCGCATCGAGTCGCTTTCGCGCGCGCTTCGAGGTCCATGCGCGTAGCAATGCCATGCCGCCAGCGCCGCGCCCACCGCACCCCCCGCATCACCCGCCGCGGGCTGCACCCAGACATCGCGAAACAGATTATCGCGCAGGATTTTGCCATTGGCGACGCAATTGAGCGCCACGCCACCGGCCAGACATAGGTATTCCGCGCCCAGTTCTTTGCGCGCGGTGCGAGCCAGCCGCTGGATTACTTCCTCGGTAACCTGCTGAATCGACGCCGCGAGGTCCATTTCACGCTGTGTTAGTGGAGCTTCGGGCTGACGTGGGGGACCGCCGAAGAGTTGGTGGAATTTCGCCCCGGTCATGGTGAGCCCGGTCGCGTAATTGAAATAGTCGAGGTCGAGCCTGAAGGTACCGTCGGGTTTGAGGTCAATCAGATGCCTGAAAATCAGGTCCGCGTGCCTGGGTTCGCCGTAGGGCGCCAGGCCCATCAGTTTGTATTCGCCCGAGTTGACCTTGAAGCCGGTGTAATAGGTGAATGCCGAATACAGCAAGCCAAGCGAATGGGGAAAGTCAATTTCCCATTGCGGAGTCAGGCGATTGCCCTCGCCCAGCCATAACGACGTAGTGGCCCATTCGCCGACCCCGTCGAGACATAGCACCGCAGCCCGTTCGAATGGACTGGCGAAAAAGGCCGACGCGGCGTGCGCCTGATGGTGCTCGGTGAAAAGCAGCGGTGGCAGATCGCCGGGCGCGCATCCGGCCACGTCGGCGAGCTCACGCCTAATCACCGATTTCAGGTTGAGTTTTTCCTTTAGCCACAGCGGCATCGAGGTCAGGAACGACTTGAGGCCGTGCGGCGCGAAGGCGAGGTAGGTTTCGAGCATACGCTCGAACTTGATCCAGGGCTTATCGTAGAACACCACGTAGTCGAGTTCCGCCAAACCGACGCTGGCGCTCGACAGGCACCACGCGAGCGCATTGCGCGGGAAGCGCGCGTCATGCTTCTTGCGCGAGAAGCGCTCTTCCTGCGCCGCTGCGACAATCTCGCCGTCATCGATCAGGGCCGCCGCGCTGTCATGGTAATAGGCGGAAATGCCGAGGATTTTCATCGAGAATGCCGAAAGTAATAGCAGAAGCGGGCAGTCTCCCGCGATGGGGGTCGACGAAAAGCCTGCAGTAGCCAGCCGGCCCTGTCGCCCGCGACCCCGATAGCCTCGACGAACCCCTGCCATCCGATTTGGGGTGGTACTTACGTGCGGTAATCCAAAACCACCGGCGCTGTGACGCGCGCAATCTGTAGCAAATGCACGCCTAAAGGCGCGTTGATTCGGCCCGGCCGCGGCACAAATGATGCTCCCCTATCAACACCGAGAGACGCTCGAAACCCGAATTACCCATGAGCGTCTTCTAACGGACAGGAGGTGTCCGGCATGTTACTAACGAAAAAAGTGCTGTCAGCAATGGTCGGTCTGGGCATGTTGGCGGCGCCCGCCGGCGCGCTCGCGGCAGATCATTATCGTCGTCCAGTCCCGCAAGCGTATGGCTGGCGCGCCCCGATGGCTCATTCGCCCTTCGTTGTCGCCCAGGACAACGACTGGCACCATAACGGCGACCACCACGACGCGGAGCATCACGACTGGGATCATGGCCAAGGCGACCACCACGACGCGGATCATCATGACTGGGATCACGACCACGGCTATGCTCCCGCGGCTCGCACCGACTGGCATCATCATGATCACGACGACGACTACACCTGGGGCGGCCATCATCGCTACCAGTATCCACCGTCGTATTTTTCTCAGCCTGTGCCCAACGGCTACGGCGTATCACAACGGCGTGACTATCTAATCCACCAGCGTGACAAGGCTGAGACGATGAGAGCGCAGATGCAGGCGCGCGGCGACACTGGCGCGGAAAACCGCCTGTCGGCGACTATCGCCAACCTCAACCGGCAATTGCGGCGTACCCCGTAACTTCGTTCTTAACAAGGCTGGTTTTCGGTAGGTAACGCGAAAGCGCCCCGTGCCTGTGGCGGGGCGCTTTTCTTAACCGGAATTCAACTGCTGTCTCGATTTCTTGCCTTTGGAGTTCAGCTTGACCGCAGCGCGGATTATTTCCTTGAAGGCAGATTCATTGATCTTGTCGCCCTGATGCAGATCGATTGCGCGCCTTGCGTTCCCATCGAGGCTGGAATTGAAGATGCCCGCTGGGTCCATGATCGAAGCCCCCTTCTGGAAAGTGAGCTTTACGTGAGTCTTGTAGGACTCGCCTGTACAGACGATCCCGCTGTCGGACCAGACTGGAACTCCTCTCCACTTCCATTCTTCCGTTATCTTGGGGTCTGCCTCCTTGATCAGCTTACGGACGTGCGCCAGCGTCTCGCCACGCCAGTCGCCTAGCACCGCGATTCTCTCCGTGATGAGCTGGGAAGGCGACTTGCTGCTTTCGAGGTCGGGTTTCTTCATCTCCTGAACCATAGAGCGTGACCGAAATCAGG
>DATEGX010000210.1:0-6118 GCA_035279875.1 Binataceae bacterium (SeqCode) | reverse complement strand
CAAGCCCGGCGTAAACAACAGCCAGTTCTTCGCCAGCTACAACACCTCCAAAAAGGGCATCACGCTCGACATGAGCAAGTCCAAGGCGCGCGAAATCTTCCTCAAGCTGCTGCCTTGGGCCGACGTCGTGAGCGAAAGCTTCACTCCCAAGACCCTGCGCAACTGGCAACTCGATTACGCGCATCTGCGCGAGTTGAAGCCCGACCTGATCATGCTCTCAACCTGTATGCAGGGGCAGACCGGACCTCACCGCGACTATCCCGGCTTCGGCAATCTCATGGCTGCGCTCGCGGGCTTCTACCATATCGCCGGTTATTCCGAGGCGGAGCTGTGTCCGCCGTATGGCGCCTATACGGATTTTATCGCGCCGCGCTTTTCCGCCTGCGCCCTAATGGGAGCGCTCGACTACAAGCGCCGCACCGGTAAAGGCCAATATATAGACATGGCGCAGTACGAGGCCGCGCTCTACAACCTCGCTCCTGCCATGATCGGCCACTTCGCCAACGGCACGGTGCTGGGGCCGAGCGGCAACCGTTCCGATCGATACGCGCCGCACGGCGCCTATCGATGCGCCGACGAGGACGGCCACGAACGTTGGCTGGCAGTCGCAGTCGGGAGCGATCACGAATGGCGCGAAATGCTCAAAGTCCTGGGCGATCCGCCCGCGGATGAGCGCTTTGCAACCATGGTCGGGCGGCTGGAGCATCGCGAGGCGCTCGATGCGTTCGTGAGCGCGTCGGTTCGGAGCCGGAGCGCCGAACAACTGACCGCCACACTCCAGGCGGTCGGAGTTTCCGCCTACCCGGTCCAGAATTGCATGGATCTTCATCGCGACGACAACCTCGAGGCCTTCGGCTATTGGCATTGGCTTGATCACGAAACGATGGGGCCGTCGCCCTACGAAGGATTGCAGCATCGCCTGAGCCGCACGCCCGGGGAACTGCGTTGGGCAGCGCCCTCACTAGGTCAGCATAACGACGAGGTGCTGAGCGGAATGCTGGGCATGAGTAAGGCCGAAATCGAGCAGCTCAAGCAAGACCAGATCGTTTTCTGAAATGAGCTCCCTGCGGCCCTGATCCGGCGCGCTTAGCGCAGCGCTTCCTTACTTCACCTTTGCAGCGGCGCATCTCTTCTCGAGCGCGAGGGCCACTGGGTTAGCGTTGCTGCCAAGCTTCCGGTCGCACTGCTAGACTGGGGACCGGCTTGGGTTACGAACTAACAATCGCACTTCGCTATCTGCGCGCGCGCCGCAAAGACGCCTTCATCTCGGTGACGACCGTCTTCACTGCGGTTGGTGTGATGCTGGGTGTTGCAGCGCTGGTCATCGTACTGGCCGTAATGGGTGGTTTCGAGGCCAGCCTCCGTCAGCGAATCCTCAGCCTGACACCGCAAGTCGAAATCCAGAGCCTGGGTGGCACGATCGACAATTACGCGGCGATCGAGTCCCGCGCGGACGGCGTACCCGGAGTCGCCGGCTCAGATCCGTTTGTCGTCGGACAGGGCATGGTCTCGTCGGCGGGTGGGATCAGCGGCGTTATAGTCCGTGGAGTTGAACCAGCGAAAGCGTCGGTCATTGCCCAGCTGCGCAATTACGTGCAGCAGGGCTCGCTCGGCGCGTTGAACCCGAGCGCCGGCCCCCCGAACGCGTATGCGGCGTCGAATAATTCCCACGGAGCCCTCGCGATCGGATCGACTTTGGCTGACCAGCTCAAAGTCAAAACCGGCGATGCAGTCAACCTGGTCGCGCCGATCATGGGAGGAAAGGACGCGCACCTTACCACCACGACCGGCCGTTTCACGATTGGGGCGGTGTTCGAATCAGGAATCGCTTTCGTCGATCGCGATCTGGTCTTCATGAACCTGACCAGCGCGCAAAGTTTTTTCGGTCGTGATGGGCGTGTGGACGGAATCGAGGTTCTGCTAACGAATCTCGATCAAACCGACCAGGTCACCGCGCAATTGCGCGCGATGCTCGGCAAGTCCTTTCGCGTGGCGAATTGGCGTGAATTCGACCAGGCCGCTGCGGCAGGATTCGAAATGCTCAAGCGCGTCTATGCGTTGGTGCTGCTGATGTTGATCGGGGTCGCGGCGTTCAACCTGGTCGCGACGTTGATCATGGTGGTGATGGAGAAGCGCAAAGACATCGCAGTTTTGATGTCGATGGGTGCGACCGCAGGGGACGTCCGCCGTATCTTCCTACTTAAAGGCATGATCGTGGGAGCGGCAGGTACCGCAGCCGGACTAGCTATCGGGGCTCTCGGATGCTTCCTGCTGGCGCACTATCACTTCATTCATATTGAAAAGAAGATATATGGTATTTCGACTCTGCCGGTGGACGCTCAGCCGCTCAACTTCGCGATAGTGGCGGTTGCTTCGATGATGCTTTGCTGGATAGCCGCGGTGTACCCGGCGCGGCAAGCAGCCCGTGAGATGCCGGTGGAAGTTTTTCGCTCCTGACAGTTTGGCGAACGCACTCGGCGATTCGCGCGAATTTATCCGCCGCTCATCAATTTGGCGAGCCGCAATCGGCGACAACGCGCCCGGTTCCGGGCGCGCCCATCGCTATCGAAGTTACTGATTGGGACGTTCGCTGCTGGCGGCTGGCTTGGCGAGCTTGGGCTTGCGGACAACCAGGGTCTCATGGCCGCGCAGTTTGATCGTGCGCGCCGAGTCTGATTGGAAGCTGTTGCTCGGGCCCTCATTGTGCTTGGGCCGTCCGTTGGTTCGCCGTCGCCGCCAGTTGCTCAGCTCTTTCGAGAGCTTGTTGGCCAGCGCATCGTTCTCATGGTCGGCGCCTTGAGCGAGAGCGTCCTCGCGGGTCGCGTCGCTATTACTGTCCTGCGAACTCATTGGTGTCCTTCCGTTGGGATTAATCTCGTCGAACTCCAATCCGATGCTATCGATCTTTCGTTTACAAAAGATTCAATGCGCTGGAGAAGGGAATCCGGCAAAAAGATAGTGACCGCGATTGCGGTGTTGGAGACAGCCGCCTCATGGGCGGAGCGCTATGTGTCAGATGAGACACTGCCTGCCAGCGCGGCAGAGACCAGCCGTCCGCTGTTAGATGGTTCAATGAAGCTGTTAAAACTGGAACTCAATCCATGCCGGTCCCGCAACCCGGCTCTTCAGGAAACTCACGCGCTCTTCAGTCTCCGCTAAATCTCTTAGCTGAATAAATTCGGGAATTTCAAGGCCAAGCCCATATCACCGGAGATTTTGAGCTTGCCGGTCATGAAAGCCATCTGAGGATTCAACTTACCGGCGACCATATCGAGATAGTCCTGCGCCGCCATCGAGATAGTCACATTGGGAGAAGGATTCGCGCCCTCTTTAACTTCGCAACTGCCGCCTTTTACGGTCACTTGCCACTTGCCGCCGCCGTTGCCAGATAAATCGAATTGAAAGGTGGCGTCGACGCCTTGAGCCGCCTCTTTCTTGAAGTGTCCGGGCATATCATCGAACACCTGCTTACACGAGGTTGGTGCATCTGGCATCTTTTAAGGAATCCTCCCGAAGAAACGAGACGGGCGTCACGTCCTTCTTTCATATAAGCGGGGTGCCTATTAATTGTCAATAGAGCTTAAGGGTTGGGCAGAATCTGAACGCTCTTAATCGGATCAAATTGCGTTCGTAGCATGTCGCGCGCCCGAATGGAGAATACCGCGAATCGCTTCAAGAGCTAAAACCCGAACATATTGCCGATCGCGACGGTAATAAGATTCTCCCGTACTCTGATCGGAGCCGCCGCCTCGGCGATAGTCGCCGCGCGCTCGCGATCTAGCTGAGTCTTCACCTGGCCGCTCAAATAGGCATCACTGCCGATTACCTTGACGTTGACGCCCGTCAGGCCGCCGTTCTGCAGGGCTTGTCTGATTAGGGCCTCGTTTTGTGCCCATTGCTGTGTGTCGGTAGTGACGTTGTTGATCACCGCTGAGACGCCGTCCACTCGACGGACGGTCCGTTCCGCCATCAGACGATCGTCCTTGTCGAAGACTTTGCCGAAAATGGTCACGACGGAACCATTGGTATAGGCCTGAACCCGGCGCAATTTACGGCTCGCGCGAAGCTGCTCGTTGACGCGCTCGAGCAGGGGCGGCTTGGGCGGTGGCAGCGCGGCCATCTCGCGCGGTGGGCGACGCCTGTGGCGAGGCGCCGACGGAGTTGGAGCGATCGCTGGCGCGGTCGCCTCCACGAACGGCGCGGGCGGTGGTACGGCCGCCACCGCTGGAGTCGAGTCAGAGGCCGCTCCGCCCGGTAACGCCGGAACTCCGGCAATCTCCGGCGAAGGTACTGCCCCGGATGGAGGTGTCCCCATCGCCAAAGGCGGCGTGGCCGCTGCTGCCGGGCTCCCCGCCGGAGTCGAAGGTGCAAAGGCGTATTCTGGTGGTTCGTCGGGCGCGAGACTCGCCAGTTTGGTGTTGAGGTCGGACTCTACCGCGGTGGCACCGCCCGCGGCCGGCGCGAAGATCATTGGGTAGTCAACCGTCACGCCCGAACCTTTGACGGGTGCGAATTTCCACGACACCATCGATTCGATTACTTCCGCATCAAAGCTTGGATTGGTCGAAGTCGAGACCCGCACCGCGCCGTTGTCGACTCTGCCATCGGGAAGGATATGCAGCCGCACGACCATCCCGTCGCTCATCGAATTGTCTGCGCCGAGCGCATCCTTGTATGCGCTGGCGATTCCGGCCTTGTTATCCTCGAACGTTTTGCGCAGCGATTCGCGGTCGCGTTCAAGCGCTCCGGCGAGGTCTCCCTGCACCTGGATTGGCATCGCGCTGGCCAGCTCGACGACCGGAGCCGCCGATGCCGGCGCTGGCGACGAAACTGGCGAGCTTTGCGCGAGCGGACGCGACTGACTGCGATGACCGAGATACAACGCCAACCACGCGCCTGCCGCTAGCGCAACCAGGGCGGCGATTGCGAAGCCCACCAGGCTGAGTGTGCTACGCTCCTCGGGCTCGTTGCGGATTGCCTCGTAGGCCGGTTCATCCCCAAACTCTCGCGGCCCCAATTGCTCTTCCGTGAAGCCGGAACTCTGACGTCTTCCCGCGCTGGCAGGCGGCGGAATTGGCTTGCGCGGTGGGTCCTGAGTTTCCTCGACCAGCCGGGTGCCGCAGAAATTGCAGACGGTTTCGCCGGGCTGTGCCCGGCCGCCGCAAACCGGGCATTCGAGGGAGCTTTCGGCGGACGCGTCCGTCTGCGCCGGCATCACCGTGGTCCCGCGCCCGGCGGGGGCACCCGCGCTCGCGACCAACGCGGTACCGTCAATATCGCAGAAATCTTCGCTGTCAGGATATTGTCTGCGGCATCGCGGACAGCTCTTCATCGCGTCAGCCCCTTCGTACGGAACCGGTCAGTGCCCATGTTTTGATGATAATCGCGCGAGGGCGCCGAAACCAAGCTGGATTACCGGTCAGACGCGATTGATCCGCCCTGCATAAGGCTCGGTGCGTGGGCGCCATTGGCGCAAACTGCACCGAAGAATCGCGGCGGCTGGATGGAACTTATTTCGTGCGGGAGCTATACGACCGGCGCGCCTTCGAGGCGGAACCCGATGCGCACCGCCACCTGGAACTCGGGCTGGCCGCCGCGCATCGCGCCGCGAATCTGCTGGACCTCGAACCAGTCGATGTTCCGCAGGGTTTGGCTCGCCTTGGTCAGCGCGTTTCGAACCGCCTGCTGGACGCTGTCGTCGGAAACGCCGACTACTTCAATTATTTTGTAAGTTTTTTCCGGCATCGCCGACTCCGTGCGCAAGCTGATTGGTTATTCTGATCAACTGCCCTCAGATGTTGGTCTAGCCCCGGCCCGGCTTTGGCGCAAGCACTCGCTCAGCCGCTCTTGCCGAATTCCACCGCCAGCGCCGCCGGATCCTCAACCGTGCGCAGGTCCAGGTAAAACGCGCCGTTGCTGATTCGTCCAATCACCGCCGGACGAGCATGGCGAAACATCGCCGCGATCGCATCGGGCGTTTTCGCCGGATGCGTGATGCGAATTGCGCGGGTCTTCAATAGCTCGACCGGCAACGCGCCCGATCCAATCTCGGATTCGGCGTCGACCACTTCGAGCTTGAACTCGCCGCCGAGCCGTTGGATTAGCAACTCCAACGCGC
>DATEGX010000209.1:0-3292 GCA_035279875.1 Binataceae bacterium (SeqCode) | reverse complement strand
GGAGACCAGATTACGATGGAGGTCGCTCTGAAAGGACACGAGCGCCCACCAGAACGTTACTTGATTAGCGACTGACCTGCCTGGGGAATTTCGGTCCATTGGCTACGTGAGAATGGCCCCCTGGTGAATGGACTCGTGATGGCGACGGAATTCGTGCGGCGTACGGTAGTCGAGGCTCGAATGCGGCCGGACGTTATTGTAGTGGCCCCTCCAGGTTTCGATCAGTACGCGGGCTTCGGTGCGGTTGCGGAACCATTCCATGTTCAGACACTCGTCGCGGAACTTGCCGTTGAAGCTCTCGTCAGCGCCGTTCTGCCACGGCTTGCCGGGATCGATGAGTGCGGTGTCGATCTTCGCCGCGGCGAGCCATTCGAGGATCGCGTGGCTCACGAACTCCGGACCGTTGTCGGAACGCAGGAATACCGGCGCAGCGCGGGTGCTGATCAGCCGCGTCAGCACCTCGATCACGCGTGCGGAGCGGATGCTACCGGCGACGTCGATGGCCAGGCATTCGCGCGTGAACTCGTCGATGACGGTCAGACACTTCAGTTTCTGCCCATTGGCACAGGCGTCGTGCACGAAGTCGTAGGCCCAGACCTGATTGGGACCCAGCGCGGGGACCGGGCGCGGTCGTGAGAGCGCCACCCGCCGCCGTGGTCGTCGCCGCGGCAATTGCAGCCCGGCATTGCGCCACAACCGGTAGGTACGTTCCGCACTCATGGCGTGACCTTCCCGGCGCAGGAAGATGCGCACACGCCGATAGCCGTAGCGTGGATAGGTTGCCGCGATGCGGCGCATCGCATCGAGCGCCGGCGCGTCGCGCTCGGCGCGTACCGAGCGGTAGTTCAGCATCGAGCGGGGTAGTTCGATCAGCTCGCAGGCTTGGCGTTGGGAATGTCCCCGTTCCATCGCCAAGGCCACCTGGTCCCTTCGGGCCTGCGAGCTCACCATTTTCGGCGGTTGATCTCTTTCAGGGTCTCGATCGCCATCTCGCGCTCGGCGACCATCCGTTTCAGCTTGCCGTTCTCGGTCTCCAGCTCACGCAGACGCTTCACGTCGGCCGGCTCGAGCTTGCCGAACCGCCGACGCCACACGTAAACCGTCTGCTCGCTGATCTTATGTTTCTTCGCGACCTCAGCGACCGGGCTTCGGTCGGCCTCACGCAGGATCGCGACCATCTGCTCTTCGGTGAATCGTGCTTTCTTCATCAGCTCCTCGCTTCGTCAGCGGGAGCCATTCTCTCAAGTTACGATTGGACCGAGAAATCCGGGCAGGTCACGCCGTCGAGCCCGTCGGCGACGAAATCCATCGACCAGCTCACGTTCGCCGCGGTCGGCTTCGGCAACGGCTTGCGCTCGACTACCCCGATCCGCTTGCGCTTGCGGCGGCGCACGGCCAGGCCAGCCTCGCGATAGAGACGATAGACGCGTTTGCGATTGACCTCCCAACCTTCCCGCCGTAATCGTAGATACACCCGGCGATACCCGTAACGGCGCTTGGTCGCAGCGATCTCTTCGATGCGCGCTCGCAAGGGGGCGCTGTCCGGTCGCCGGCTGCGATAGCGGTACAGCGACCGTGAGATGCCGATCAGCTTGCAGGCACGGGTCACCCCAAAGTCGCGCTCGGTCATCAGTACTGCGACCGCTGCGCGCTTCGCCTGCGGGCTTACCATTAATGGGATGGTCCGCCCCGGGCTGTCGCGGCACACTGCAGATGTCGCCACTTGGACGGAGGAGACCCAAATGCGTATTACCGGAGTAATTGCAACCTACGGAGTCGATCTTGGCAAATCCAACTTTCACGTCGTCGGTCTCGACGAAAAGGGCCGCAACAGCCTGCGCCGCACGTTTCGCCGGAACACGTTGCTGGAGTTCTTCGCCAATGCGCCAGCCGCACTGATCGGCATGGAGGCGTGCCCTGGTGCGCACTGGCTAGCACGTAAGCTCCGCAGTTCGGCCACACTGTGCGCATCATCCCTGCGCAGTTCGTCAAGCCATTCGTAAAATCGAACAAGAACGACACGGTCGACGCGGAAGCGATTGCCGAAGCCGTTACTCGGCCGTCCATGCGATTCGTAGCCGTCAAACGCTGCGACCAATTTGACTTGCAGGCACTGCATCGCGTCCGTGATCGTCTAGTGTCCAGTCGCACGCGCCTGATCAGCCAAATGCGTGGCTTCCTGCTCGAGTATGGAATCGCTCTACGCAATGGCGCCGGTTTGTTCCGTCATGAACTACCCGCGGTCGTCGCCGACGAGAGAAACGAACTCACGCCTGCCATGCGTGCGCTGCTCGTCGAACTGTGGAGTGAGTTCAAGGAGCTCGATGCCCGCGTGAATGCCCTCAGTCATCAAATTGAAGCGCTGGCGGCTCGGGACGACGCCGCGCGCCGCCTAATGAGCATTCCGGGCATTGGCGCCCTCAGTGCGACGGCGATACTGGCCGCGGTTGGCGACGGCCGGCAATTCCGGCGCAGCCGCGACCTCGCAGCCTGGCTCGGATTGGTCCCCAAGCAATACTCAACCGGCGGCAAGGCCACGCTGCTCGGGATCAGCAAGCGCGGCAACCCATATGTGCGACGACTGCTCATTCATGGTGCGCGCGCCTGTGTTCTTCATTTGGATCGTCAGCGCGATCGACTCGGCGCCTGGCTGGATAACCTGGGTGGTCGCATGCACCCCAACAAAGTCGTCGTCGCTTTGGCGAACAAACTTGCGCGCATCGCCTGGGCGGTGTTGACCCGACCAGGAATGTCGTACGAGCACATGGATCCAAGATTCGCGAACTAACCCACGATTACCTGAGTTTGCGAGGTCCGAAGGAAGATGACGAAACAGTCGATCGGCATGCGGTAAGCCTGGCACCGAAAACGGGCCGCGAGCCCGTACCAAGTTTGATAGGAACCGCATGCGCGCATCTCATCATGGCCTGGGAGCAACCGCTCCTCACTCATGAGAGGCCGGATACATTTACGCAAACTGTTCTCGCCATTCAACGACGACCTTGCAAATCCGGGGCGGACCATACATTTCCGCCGAGCAGGTCCTTCAGCGCGGCCTTGTCCAGCTCCTCCTCGGCCAGCAGTCGCTTCAGCCGGGCGTTCTCGTGCTCGAGTTCTTTCAGCCGCCGGGCCTCCGACACGGTCATCCCGGCGTACTTCGCCTTCCAGTTGTAGAAGGTCGCGTCGGAGATCCCGTGGCGCCGGCAAAGGTCCTTCGTCTTGGCACCCGCTTCCGCTTCCTTCAGCACCCCGATGATCTGCCCTTCCCTAAACCGTTTCCCCTTCATCGTCC
>DATEGX010000208.1:0-10408 GCA_035279875.1 Binataceae bacterium (SeqCode) | reverse complement strand
CGTCGGTCACCTTGATCCCTTCGATAAGCTCCATCGTGAGCACCCGGCGGGTGGTCAAATCGTGGAAAACGTGCGGAATCACGACGTCGGCGCGGCGCGCGAAATTACGCGCGAGAGTTTCGCAATTGCGCGCTTCGTTGAGAAAATCCAGCTCCATCGGGATGTACTTGAGCAGTTCGCCGGCGATCATGCGGAAATCGAACTCCGACTCGAGCCACGCCAACAGCCTCAGCGTGAACATCAGGTTGCGCAGATCGGCGCGCACGATTCCTTCGATGCCGGGATATTGCACCTTGACCGCGCAGGGCCGGCCTTCGATCGTGCGCGCCCGATGGACCTGTGCGAGCGAGGCCGAAGCCAGCGGATCTCGGTCAAATTCCGTGAACAGAGCCTCGAGCGGACGGCCCAGCTCATGCTCGATCTGACCGCGGATGACCGAAAAGGGCTTCGGCGGGACCCGGTCATGCAAGGCCGATAGCGTCCCGACCCATTCGTCAGGCAGAATATCGGCTCGCGCTGCGATAAACTGGCTGGCTTTGATCAGGAGGCCTTCGAGCCGGATCGAGGCCGCGTAAAGAGCGCGTGCGGCACGTAAATCCTGCCGCCGATAGCGCGCCTCCTTATGCTTTTTGCCGAAGAAGCGCGACCACCATTGGATCGCCTTGTAGCCGGCGTAGATGCGTGCGGCGAGGTAAAGCACGCTGACGAACCGGTAGATGCGGACCGGCAGTCGCGGCTCGGGCACAGAGGGCGCGAAATCGGGTGATGGAGTCGATTTGGGCAAGATTTTCAGGGACGACGCTTAAGCGCGAACGTTAAGGCAAGTTTAAACCATGGCGGACCCGCGGAAAACGGGACTCAAAGCTGACCCGGCTGAGATGTCTTCCGGCCAGCCGGCGGCCAACGTCCGGCGGATCATGCGCGACTATTTCAGCGTATGGTTGGTGTATTCGTTCGCCTGCGGCTTCCTGTTCGGCGTCTATCCCCTGTTTCTGCGCTCGCGTGGTCTGAACCAGTTTCAGATGAACAGCGTGCTGGCGACTTACTTCGCCGTAACCTTCCTGACCGACGTGCCGACCGGTGCGTTTGCCGACGCGCTCGGGCGCCGCCGCTCGTTCATGCTGGGATGCGCCCTGCGGACGCTTGCCTTCGTGGTCTACTTTTTCGCCTATCGCTATCCGATGTTCATCGTGGGTGAGAGTATCGACGGTATTGGAACGACGTTCTGTAATGGTGCGATCGACGCGTGGGGCGTGGACGCGCTTGACGAAGCGGGCTTCGCGGGCCTGAAAGATCGCCTCTTTTCGCGCATTTCTCAGCTCACCAACGTCGGTTTCATGGCTTCCGCGGTAATAGGAGCCTATGTCGCCGATCATAATATCGCGTGGCCGTGGCTGCTCGGCGCAGCCGGTTATGCGGTGTCGGCTGGATTCGGCGCGGCACTCATGGGTGACCGGCCTCGCAAGCACGTTCACATCAGTTTGACGGAATTAGCCAGCCAGATCGGCAGGCGCATTTCGGACGGGCTGAGGCAGGGGTTTGGCAACCGCGCCGTTCTGCTGCTTAGCCTAGCCAACGGTATCTTTTTTGCGGCGTGGGCGCCTTATTGGCTGGAATGGCCCCAATTCTTTAACGACACCTATGGAGTTGGCATCTGGATCGTCGGTTGGCTCTACTCGCTCTTTACGGTAGCTCGAATGGCCGGGGCGGAGGGCGTGATCAGGCTTGGTGGAGATGAAGCAACCCGGGCCCGCCGGTTGACGATGCTGGCAGTCGGATTGGCGGTACTGATGTTCGCAGGCGGCACGGCGGGACATCGCCCATGGCTGGTACTGGGGATCCTCGTCGCGCTCAATGTCTGCATGGGTGCATTGCTTCCGCTAGCCCAAAGCTGGCTCAACGAGCAGATTGGCGCGAGCGAGAGGGCCACCCTGCTATCGTTCAACAGCACCTTCGCCACGATGGGCGGTTCGATGGGCCTCTTGATCGGCGGGGTAATCGCGGATCGCGCTGGAATTCAATCTACCTGGCAGTTCTCAGGACTGATTTCACTCGCCGTGGTGCCATGTTACCTGGCGCTCCGCACTCGCGGCGTGGCCGCCACTGCTACTGTCGGTGAAACGCCGGTTTGAGCATTGTTTGGCGCCAAAATGACTGGATTTCACCCGTATGTACTAGCGATTCGGTCTCGGCTCGGTTTAGAATGAACTCGCCCGGCGCGACTCTGCGTCGCCGTGGTGGATGGGCGGGGTGATATGGAGTTCCCTCGGATCAAGCGACTGCCACCTTACGTTTTCAACGCGATTGGCGAGCTATGCCTGCAGGCGCGCCGCGCGGGTGAGGACATTATCGACTTCGGCATGGGGAATCCTGACGAGCCTACGCCAGCACATATCGTCAACAAGCTGATTGAAGCTGCGTCCAAGGGCGCGAACCATCGTTATTCGGTTTCGCGGGGCGTTTATAAGCTGCGGCTGGCGATTTGCGACTGGTACAAGCGGCGTTATGCGGTTGAGCTCGATCCGGACTCCGAAGCGATAGTCACCATCGGCTCGAAGGAAGGGATCGCCCATCTCGCCCTGGCGATCCTTGACCAGGGCGATGTGGTGTTGGCCCCTACCCCTACCTACCCGATCCATCAATACGGCTGTGTTATCGCCGGTGCCCAGGTAGTTGGCGTGCCAATCCGCAATGGCGACGAGTTTTTCGATGAGATGATGGCCGCGGTCAGCCGTACCTGGCCTCGGCCCAAGCTTCTCATCATGAATTTCCCGCATAATCCCACCACTGCCACGGTCAATCTCGCATTCATGAAACGGGTGGTCGAATTCGCCCGCGAGAACCAGATCCTGGTCGTCCACGACCTGGCCTACGCGGACCTCTGCTTCGACGGCTACCGCGCGCCGTCAATCATGGAGGTGCCAGGGGCGCGCGAGGTGGCGGTCGAATTTTTCACCTTGTCGAAAAGCTACAACATGCCAGGGTGGAGAGTCGGGTTCGCGGTTGGCAACCGCGAGATGATTGCCGCCCTGACCCGGCTCAAATCCTATTTCGATTACGGGATGTTCGCGCCCGTGCAGGTTGCTGCGATTGCCGCGCTCAATGGACCTCAGGAATGTGTCGCGGAAATCGTCGAAACCTACCGGCGCCGCCGCGATACCCTGGTCAACGGGCTTAATCGCTCCGGATGGCCGGTGACGCTGCCGCGTGCCACGATGTTCGTGTGGGCGCCCGTGCCGGAGCAGTTTCGCGAGATGGGCTCGCTCGACTTCGCCAAATTTTTGCTTAGTGAAGCCAAGGTCGCGGTCTCGCCCGGGGTTGGTTTCGGCGCTGACGGCGACGGCCATGTCCGCTTCGCGCTGATCGAAAACGAACACCGTACCCGCCAGGCAATTCGCGGTATTCGTCATGCCCTCGGTTCGGCCGGCGCCGCGCCGCTCCCGCGCGCCGCGGTTTCCTAGAGTCGCGCCGTGCCATCCGGGGCGGCCCTCCAGGTGAGAAAAGCGTCATCGTCCCGTGCCAATCAAAAGCCGGTACGCGTCGCGCTGCTCGGATGCGGCACGGTCGGTGAGGGTGTGGTGCGCTTGCTGCGCCGCCACGCCGCGATGTTCGAGCGCAAGCTCGGCGCCCCGTTGGTCCTGGCGGGTGTGGCCGATCGGAGCCTCAAGCCGGACCCTTCGTTGGGACTCGATGCCGCCCTCATTACCCGCGATTCGGCGGCGCTGGTCGAGCGCAATGATATCGATATCGTCGTGGAACTGTTCGGCGGTCAGGAGCCCGCGCGAAGTCTCATCCTGAAGGCCCTTGCCTCCGGCAAGGACGTCGTCACCGCCAACAAAGCGCTGCTCGCCGAGCGCGGCGAGGAGATCTTCCGGATGGCCGCGAAGTCCCGCCTAGCAGTCGGCTTTGAGGCCAGCGTGGGCGGCGGCGTGCCGATCATGCGGACCTTGCGCGAAGCCTTGGCCGGGGATCGCCAGCGCGCGGTTTACGGCATCGTCAATGGCACCTGTAATTCCATCCTCAGCATGATGACCGACACTGGTGCCGAATTCGCCAACGCCTTGAGCCAGGCGCAGGCGAGTGGACTGGCCGAAGCGGACCCAACCCTCGACATCGAGGGCCATGACGCAGCGCACAAGCTCTGCCTGCTGGTGAGCCTGGCCTTTGGTGTGATGCTCAAGCCGCCCAAGGTTCATACCGAGGGAATCAGCGGGGTGACTCTGGCCGATATCAATTACGCACGCCAACTCGGTTATACGATTAAGCTGCTGGCAATCGCCAAGGACGACGGCGGCGCTATCGAAGCGCGGGTCCATCCCACCATGATTCCGCAGCATCATCTGCTGGCCGGGGTGGCCGGCGCGTTCAACGCGATTTACGTTCATAGCGAGGCGCTCGGTCCCACCATGTATTACGGCCTGGGTGCGGGCCAGCTTCCGACCGCGACCGCGGTCATGGCCGACGTGCTCGAAATCGCGCGCCATCGCCGGGCCGGTTCGACCGGCGCGGCCCATGCTCTCGGCTATCCGACGGAGGCGCTTAAGCCCGCCCGTATCAAGCCGATGGACGACGTGGTATGCGAGTATTACTTGCGCTTCATGGCGCGCGATCAGCCGGGCGTGCTGGGCGCTATCGCCTCGGTGCTGGGCCGTAACGGAATTTCAATTGCCTCGGTCATTCAGCAGGGGCGCGGGGTTGCCACGACCGTGCCGGTGATCATGCGCACCCACGAAGCGCGCGAGCGCAACCTCAAGCGCGCGCTGACCGCGATCCGGCGGCTCAAAATGGTCGAGCGGGCGCCGGCTTTCATCCGGATCGAGGAGCGGCTCTAGCGCGCTGCGCACGGGAGAGCTTCGATGGCTGCGACGAACGAAAATCCGCCCGTGGCGAGCCCGCGGCTGACGCGATGGCCAGGGCTGATCGAACATTATCGCCGTTTTCTGCCGGTCACCGATTTAACCCCGGTGATCACGCTCAACGAGGGCAATACTCCGCTTATCGAAAGCCCCTCGCTGGGTGAGCGAATCGGCCAAAACATAAAGGTCTACTTGAAGTTTGAAGGGGCCAACCCGACCGGCTCGTTCAAGGACCGCGGCATGACAGTCGCGATCAGCAAGGCGGTAGGCGAGGGTGTGCGCAAAGTGATTTGCGCCTCGACCGGCAACACCGCGGCTTCCGCGGCAGCCTACGCCGCCCGCGCCGGATTGCAGGCCTTTGTATTGATACCGAAGGGCTCGGTCGCACTCGGCAAGCTCTCGCAGAGCGTGATGCACGGGGCGCGAGTGGTCGAGGTCATCGGCAATTTCGATATCTGCCTGAAGGTCGTGCGTGACCTCGCCGAACGCGAGCCCCTGATGATTCGGTTGGTCAACAGCGTCAATCCGGACCGGATCGCCGGACAAAAGACCGCTGCGTTCGAAATCTGTGACCAGCTTGGCGATGCCCCGACGCATCATTTCCTGCCGGTCGGCAATGCCGGCAATATCACCGCCTACTGGGCCGGCTACAAGGAATATCACGGCGAAGGTCTCTCGAGCCGGTTACCGAAAATGATGGGCTACCAGGCGGCCGAATCGGCGCCAATCGTGGTCGGTCATCCGATCGATGACCCGCATACGGTCGCGACCGCGATCAAAATAGGGAATCCGGCGAGCTGGATTGGCGCGACCGGGGCGCGCGACGAATCGCTTGGCCTTATCGATATGGTGACCGACGCGGAGATCCTGGCGGCCTATCGTCTGATTGCGATGCAAGGGATTTTTGCCGAACCGGCGTCGGCGGCTTCGGTGGCAGGGTTGCTCAAGTATGGTGGCAGCGGAGCACTTAAGCCGGGTTCGGTGGTGGTCTGCACGCTGACCGGCCACGGGCTCAAGGACCCCGATACGGCGCTTAAGAACCTCAGCAATACGGTCGTGGTCGAACCGGACTTAAACAAGTTGTTGAAGTTGCTGGACAGCTAGCGGCTGCCGCCCTAATCTTCCATGCCGCGCCCGCGCTTTAGAGCTTGGACCAGCGGCCGCACACAAAGGACACCTGGCTAATGAAGTACGTGATCATCCATGGCGACGGGATGGCGGATTGGCCGTGCGACGAATTGAGCGGAAAGACCCCCCTGGAAGCGGCGCATAAGCCCAACATGGACCTCATCGCCAGCCGTGGAAGGCTGGGGCTGGTCGCGACCATTCCGCCGGGCATGCCTTCAGGCAGTGACGTCGGCACCATGACGATGCTCGGCTATGACCCCGCGCAGTACCATACCGGACGCGCGCCAATCGAAGCGGCCAGCCAGGGAATCGAGCTGCGCCCAACCGATGTGGTCTTTCGCATGAACCTGGTGTCGCTTCAGCCGGGCGCTGACGGTGCGCTCGCCATGCACGACTTCACCTCGGGCCATATCAGCAGCGAAGAAGCCGCCGAAATCGTCGCCGATATCCGGAGTGCGCTGGCCGGCGACGGTATCGAATTTTTCAACGGCGTCAGCTACCGCCATCTGATGGTTTGGCGCGATGGCGTCGCCGGCGCCAACCTGACACCGCCGCATGATATTACCGGGAAGGCGGTCGCCTCGTATCTGCCGGCGGGTGAGGGCGCTGAGCGCCTGAGCGCGATTATGCGGCGGGCGGCGGAAATCCTCCGCGAGCATCCGATCAATCGCAAGCGGCTCGCCGAGGGCAAAACAGCCGCTACCTCCGTATGGTTTTGGGGGCAGGGCAAACGCCCGGCAGTGCCGACGCTCAAGGCCCGTTTTGGGGTCGACGGCTCGGTGATCTCGGCAGTTGACCTGGTCAACGGCCTCGGCCGCCTGGCCGGCCTGAACGTGATTACGGTGCCGGGCGCGACCGGCTACCTCGATACCGACTACGGGGCCAAGGCCCGCTACGGGCTCGAATCGCTGCAGCATCGCGATTTTTTGCTGCTGCATATCGAGGCGCCAGACGAGGCCGGTCATATGGGCCGCGCCGACCTTAAGGTCGAGGCGCTCGAGCGGATCGACGAACTGATACTTGGCCCGATGCTGCGCGATTTGCCAGGTTTCGGCGACTATACGCTGCTGCTGATGCCTGACCACGCGACGCCCTCGAAGCTCAAGACTCACTCGAACGAACCGGTGCCGTTCGCTATCCTGAAGGCAGCGGATGCGCGCGGCTCGGGGCCGGCGCGCCGCTATACCGAAGCCGAGGCCGGACGCACAGGTATCCGGGTAGACGCGGGATATCGCCTGATCGAGGCGCTGTTCGGCGCCGATCTCCCGCTGAACTGAGCTCGAAAGGAACGCCGCCGATGGAGCGCAATCTCGCGTTGGAAGTGGTTCGCGCAACCGAAGCCGCGGCTTTGGCCAGCGCCCGCTTTATCGGCAAGGGCGATGAGCAAATGGCCGACCGGGTCGCGATCGAGGCCATGCGCAATACCCTGAACTCGATTGCCTTCGACGGCAAGATCGTGGTCGGCGAAGGCGAGCAGGGCAGCGCCGAGATGCTCTACTGGGGCGAAATTGTCGGCACCGGCGCCGGTCCCGAGGTCGATGTGGCGCTCGACGCGCTCGAAGGTCCGCTGATCTGCGCGACCGGAGGCTCAAATGCCCTGTCGTGCGTGGCGCTGGCCGAACGCGGCAAAATCCTGCGCTGCCCCGATACTTATATGGACAAGATCGCCTGCGGGCCGATCGGCCGCGGCGTAGTCGACCTGGACCGCTCGCCGAGCGAAAACCTGAGCGCGCTGGCCGAGGCCAAAAACGTCTACGTCGAGGACCTGCGGGTGGCGATTCTCGACCGGCCGCGCCATGAGAAGCTGATCGCCGAGGTTCGCCGCGCGGGGGCGGGAATCAAGTTGCTGACGGCCGGCGACCTGTCGGCCGGGATCGCGACCACGCGTCCCGAGAGCGAAATCGACCTGCTGATCGGCGTCGGCGGGGCGCATCAGGGCGTGCTGGCGGCAGCGGCGATTCGTTCGGCTGGCGGCGAGATGCAATGCCGTTTCGCGCCGCGCAACGAGCAGGAATCCGAGGCCTGCCTGGCTTCGGGGATCCTGGATTTGCGGCGCAAATTTACGCTCGAGGAATTGGCCGGCGACAACGTAATGTTCGCGGCGACCGGCGTCACGACCGGCGATTACCTGCGCGGGGTGCGCTTTCTTTCAGGCGGCGCGATGACCAATAGCGTGGTGATGCGCTCGAAGACCCGCACGGTGCGCTTCATCGAGGCGATCCATCACTTCGACTTCAAGCCGGAATATTAGAGAAGCGCCGGACAGCGCGGAGATTCCCCCGCCAAGCCTTATTTCTTGCGGCAAATCGTCAGGCCGTCGGATATCGCCAGCATCACCAGGTCGACCCGGTTGTCGGTCGCGAGGAAATCGTTGAGCTCGCGAATCGCGCGGGTGTCCTCGGTTCGGTTGCGCGGATTCAGCACTTCGCCGCTCCACAGGACGTTGTCAATCAAGATCAGGCCGCCCGGGCGCGTACGCTTGAGAATTTCCTCGTAATAAGCGCGCTGGTTGGTTTTGTCTGCGTCGATAAATGCGAAATCGAAATTTTCGCCGTTCGGCAGGGCGCGTAACGTGTCGAGCGCTGGAGCGATTTCCAGCGTGATCTTGTCGGCCACCCCGGCCTTCGCCCAGTAGCGGCGCGCCAGGGCCGTCCACTCCTCGCTTACGTCGCAACAGAGCAGGGTGCCGTCGGCAGGCAATGCCCGAGCGACGCAAATCGCGCTGTAGCCGGTGAAGGTCCCAAGCTCGATCGCACGGCGGGCACCGATCGCGCGCGCCAGCATCGTCATCAGGGTGCCCTGTTCGGGCGAAACCTGCATCATCGCGACCTGACCGAGTCGTTTCGCGGTTTCGGCGGCGAGTTCCGCCAGTATCGGATCGCGGTTGTGGCCGTGCGCGACCGTGTAATCGTAGAGTTCGGGCGTCAGCTTGAGGAACTTACCGTCGGCCATGGCTGTAAGTTACCGCGCCTGCGGCGCCGATACCATCGGGGATGATGCCGGCGGCTATCGTTGCGGCGGAGTCAGCGCATCGATCTCGCGCATCGCGCGCTCGACGTGGCTAGCGTCCCAGAGAATCCGGCCGCAGCGCTCGCATTCGGCGAAGCTTTCATGGGCGGCGTAGACGAACGGCGGCACCCGGCGGGCGACGGTCTCGCGTGAAACACGCTTGAGCAGGTCGTTGCAATTGGAGCAGCGAGTGAAGGCGAAGCGGCGCGGATCGAACGGATATCGCGCCATCACCTCGCGAATCTGGTCGCGGAAAAGATGGCCTTCGATGTAGAGCACGTCATCGGCTGTGCGAAGCCGTTTGTCGCGAGTCAGGAGCGGCCGGCCCTGCTCGCGCGCGAGCCTGAGCGTTTCGGCGCCGGAGAGCGCTTCATCGCAGATCACGTCGGCGCCCATCAGCCTGAGCCAGCGGGCGAGCCGCTTGAGCATGCGGTCAACCGCAAACCTGGGGGCTTGCTCAACGCTTTCGGCGGTTTCTTCCATCGTCGTGTCCATAGTATAGCAAGACCCGGTTGGTGCGTTCCGGTCGAGTCGCGAGCAAATTGAGAGGCAAAGCGGAAATGAAAGAGCAGCCAATTACGTTCCCGTCCGGTGAGCTGACGCTCGAAGGCCTGATCGCGAAGCCGGAAAGTCTCAAGGAGGCGCGCGGCGCGGTCGTATGCCATCCGCATCCCTTGTACGGCGGCTCGATGTACAACAACGTGGTCGATGCGGCCTTGGAGGCGATGTGGCGGCTGGGATGGGCCACGCTGCGCTTCAATTTCCGGGGCGTCGGCGGAAGCGAAGGTGAGCATGGTGGCGGGGCAGGTGAGGCTGATGATGCGGCGGCGGCGGTCGGTTACCTTGCGGAGCAATCGGGGGTCAAAGCCGAGGGGATTGTGCTGGCGGGCTATTCGTTCGGTGCGATGGCGGCCACTAACGCCGCGCCAGGACTCAAAAATCTCGGTGCGTTGACCCTTATCGCGCTGCCGATTCGGATGGCGAACACGGACGCGCTAAGGCGATTCAGCGGTCCGCTGATCCTCGCCGCCGGCGATCACGACGACTACTGTCCAGCGTCGCAACTTCAAGCGATACATGAAGATTTGGCAGGGCGCGCGCAGTTGAAAATCATCCAGGGAGCAGACCATTTCTTTGGCGGCTACGAAGAGGAACTGGCCGATGCGCTCGAATCGATGCTGAGGCGCATTTAGCGATTGTCCGGGGCTATCGTGAAGTCGCTGCCGGCCGGCGGGGCGTTCAGGGTAGCCTTCCAGATCGCATGGAATGGATCGTTGGGTTCGCTGCGCGCGAGTTCGATAATCGCCTGAATAGTCGCGCGGGTGTCGCCGTGATGAATCCGCTCGAGCGCGGCGAAGTTGTCGAGCTCGTGAAAATAGATCAGGTAGTTAAGCAGGACGGCGTTGTTGAGCTTC
>DATEGX010000207.1:0-15391 GCA_035279875.1 Binataceae bacterium (SeqCode) | reverse complement strand
AAAGACCTAAAGCAACAGCAGCACCGTATGCCCACGGTAATCGCGATCCGCTGAGCCGCGCCCAGGAGCTGATCTACCAGGCCTGGGATATCGATAATGGCTTCAAACGGGTCTCGCTCGCCAGGAAAGCCCTCGCGATTTCGGCCGATTGCGCAGGCGCCTACACCGTCCTTGCCCGAGAATCTGTTCCACTACCGCAAGCCCTCGATTACTATCGCCAGGCGGTTGCGGCCGGCGAACGTGCCCTGGGCAAGGAAATCTTCCAGCGTGAGGCCGGCCATTTCTGGGGGATTATCGAAACCCGCCCTTACATGCGGGCCCGCGCTGGGCTTGCCCAATCGCTCTGGGATAGCGGCTGCCACGACGAAGCGCTCGCCCACTGGCACGAGCTGTTGCGGCTTAATGACGACGACAACCAAGGCATTCGCTATCTCCTGGCCGCTCGCCTGCTCGAGCTCGGCCGTGATCGCGAACTCGCCCTTCTGCTCCAACGACATGAGGACGATGGCCGGGCCTTTCTCATCTGGGCCAGGGCGCTGCTCTTATTTCGCCTTCAGGGCGACCATGCCCGGTCATGCCAGGCCCTGAGCGAAGCGCTCGACAGCAATCCGCACCTACCTGCTTGGCCATAAGCCGATTCCGCGCCAGCTGCCCCGCTATACCGGCCTCGGCGACGAGCGGGAAGCCATCTACTGGGCCAGCGAGACCATCAAGGCTTGGCAAGCCACTCCCGGCGCCCTGGCCTGGCTGGCCGCCAATACCGCCAAATCGCACCTGCCAAATTGACGAGGTGGAAGTGATGAAGGAAGCCGGCGATTACAAGTCACGCCTTATCGCGCTCCGCGAGGAACAGCAGCGCCTCGAGCGCAAACATACCGAGCTGCTCGAAAAACGCCGCGGCGAGCTCGCCCGCTTAATCGAAAAACTGCAATTGCTCGAAGCCGACGATGACGCCCTGGCCGGCGCCCTGCTCGAGCTTAAGGACGCCCTGGCCCAACCCGCCGACGAGCGCCTCGCGAGGTGGCGCGCCGCCGGCGCCGGCTTTCGCCGCAAACACCCGGACCGCAAAGCTCCTGCGCCGCGCCCGGGCGATGGCCTGGCGCAACCTGATTCGGATGCGGCGGGTCGCTGACGCTGAGCGCCGGCGCGACACCCGGCGTAAAATCCAGCTCGGCGGCCTTGTCATCAAGGCCGGTTTGGCCGACGAGGAGCCGGCCGTGATTCTCGGCCTGCTCAGCGCCGCCCAACGGGTCCTAACCGGCCAGCACGCCGCCGACTCCCGCCGCCGCTGGAAGGAACTCGGCGACCAGGCGTTCCGATGAGGGAGACCTAACTTAATAAGCCCTATGGCTTATTATCGAACAAAAGACCGAACAGAAGGAGCCTGTCGTGACCGACACCGAACAACAATTGAAGTTGATCGCGGATGCATTATCTAAGATTCAGAGCGAGCTCGATCCCACTTGCTCGCCCGGGATCGCAAGCGATCTCAGTGCCAAGATCAGCGGCGTCATTGCGCGACTCGAAAAAATCGAAAAGAAATTGGGAATTTCACAGTGACCCACACCGGCCAAGGGGTTTTGATCGAAGGCGAGCCGATTTACGAAGGCTCCGGGTTCCACGAAAAAACCCACGTCAGATCGCGGTGCGAAATCCGGAGTGCAGTAAGGGGGTGTTCCGCGTCCCAGCAGCCCAGCTTCGTTCCATCAAGCATCCGTGATGGGATGGTACTTCGCGCTCGAATAGGTGAGAGCAGGTTCTTTCTGTGTATGAGGAAAGAAATCGATGGGGCGCTCCGGCCGCCACGCGCATCGTTACCAGTACACTGACCCACTAGTGGCATTGTTCGGGGCGCTCATCTTGGGGTTGGCGTCGACCTGCTCATCCTGTTCCAAGTACAAGAGCGCGAGCAGTTCAGGGTCAAATCCAGAGGTCTTGATTTCAAACTTTAAGTGCATGACGGGTCCGGTTAACCACCCCTCCAGTCTTGTGCCGTCGGTGTTCGCAATCACAGGCGCGGTGAAAAATGTGAGTGCTAAACCGCTTGAAGACGCGGAAATTTTTGTTTATGGGAGATTGGAAGCTCAAATCTTCTTGCCGCATCAGCTGGACGCTGGAAGGACTTTCGATTTTCAGGTGAATGGAAGGACCGCTATAAGCTTGGTATCGGGGCTCAAAGACGGCGCTTATTTAGGCCGCATAACCATGATGGTCACTGTTCCAATTCGGGGATCCGTAAAGTTTAAGACAGAGAAAGAGCTTGGATATCAGCTGGACTTCCCCGTTTTTCTGAACCGGCGGATAAAGGCTAGAACACCGCCAGCAGATTGCAATGGAACCGTATTGCGCCGACCTCCGGTTTGGGGGGGAGGCAATTGGAGTATTGGGAAATGCTACTCTATTTCTGGCGTGGTTTTTCAATGGATCAGCCCGACCCAGGCACTTCTTGGCCCAGATAAGGATCATCCGTTACTAGTAGAGTATTCGAAACCTCCGGACGTGAGACTTGGTTTAAATCCCACGATTGCAATCGACGAAGGCACAGAAGTTCACACTAATGAGTTTGGCATTTCTAACCCCATTCCGCGACTCAAGGCCCTGGGGACAGAATGATTCTCATATAATTTACTAGAGAACGGCCGGTTGAATTATCGTTTCAGGAGAGCGGGACCTGCGGCTTGGTGCCGGTCTCGCGTTTGAGCGAGCCGGCCGCATTCTCGGCCGTCGACCGGGCGTAGCGTTCGCCCTGCCCTGCTTCCCTGGCTTTGCTGCTTTCTTCCATCAGTCGCTCGGCCACTTCGTCGACGCTAAAGCCCCACGCCAGCGCCGTCCGGCACCAGGTGAAATCGGCCCGGCTCACGTCGATGCCGGTGTCGTCGTGATTGCGCGGCGCCCCATCGAGGCAGCGCTGATAATCCGGCCAGATCTGTCGGCGGCCGGTTGGGCGTGATGGTGGAGAACACGGGGCGGCCGTCCCTCTTCCAGCGCAACCAGCCCCAATGAGGTCAGTTCCTGGGTGGTGGCCATCCGTCCCAAGGCACGATGCACGATCGCTACTCGATGAAAATCAGGTGCGTATTTTTCCTTGAAATTGATGCTGCCGGCCACGCGGGTGGCACCGCTCGCGGTCGGGTCGGCCCCTGCCCCCCTTTTGCAGCCGGCGCGCAAAATCCGTATCAGTGGGATCGCTAACGGCAACCCACGCCTGATAATTGCCAGGGCTGGTGTTGAGCACCAGAAACGCCACGGCTTTTACCCGTTCGAGGGCTTGGGCGGTCTTGAGGTCGTCCAACTGCACCAGTATGGAACTGGCTTTGTAGGGCCGGATAATCACGTTATGCCGGGCGCTCTCGGCCGAGCCGAGCAAATTTCTCAGGAGACGTATCAGCTGCCCGGTCGTAAGCGCCCGCCGGAAGCCGTTCTTCCCGCCGGCAATGGTGGTCAGGGTCAGATCGTAGGTATTGACTCCAACACTGCTGAAGGCATCTAGCATCTGCCGGGCTAATTCGTAAGGGGTATGTGCTTCAGGGCCCGCCATCCTGCCCGCCCGTGTTTCATCCATTGAGGATGATAGCGGCGCGTTCTGGGCAGACAAGATGAATTTGAGGGATGGTTGAGCGCCGCTTCCTTTTAAGCAGGGGTGAATGGCCGTTAGGCCAGAGGGGGCTGCAAGCCCCCTTGTTTCTGGGATAAGTTGCGCGACCGTTAGGGCGCGTTCCGCTTATTTTCGGTTTTTGGGAGACCCTATAGGAAGAGTTATAGGTAACTATAGGCTTGTCCTACCAAGTGACCGTGATTTTGGGGGCCTTTTTCCTACCAAGTGACCGTGATTTCTCCTACCAGGTGACCGTGGATAACTTCTGATTTTTCACCTGGTTGCGGGCTGTCGAGCGCCGATAAGTGCTCCTACCAAGTGACCGTGGTTTTGGTTCTAAACTTGTCGTTATATCGCGGATTTTTTGGACGGTGAACTCGATACCAACGCCAATCGTCTGCCGACGGGCGGCGGGCTGTTGCGCGCCGTCATGCCCTTATCGTCCAATTCAATCCGGGCGGCCTGATAGCGACGCTGCACCTGGGTAAGTGTCTTGCGGAAAAACCGCTTGAAGTTGTCCATACGATGGTAATCTGGGCCAAATTGCTCCTTGAGGGCCGCCCAAGGGATGAAAGCCGGTTTCCTGGGATCGATGCGATGTAGCCGCTGCGCCAGCCAGGCGTAAATATCTAGGCCCATAGCGGTATGTGCAAGAGCGCCGAGATCGGCCTCGTTGAGTGGTACGGCATGTTTTTTGAGACTCTCGAAATATTCCGCGGAGAGGTGAACGACCGAGGGCCAAAGGACTCGCTGGCGATCGTCTTTGGGGAACCAGAGCTCGAAGCCCGTAACGACGTGGGTGTTAATTTGCGTGACCCGCTCACCGCGAAGCATGGCCAGTCGGATGAGGGCATTCGAGAGCCGGGTCAGTTGGTCTTTAAACATCCGGATTTCGCGTCCGCCCATCGAAGCCTCGGATGCGTTTGACGAATCCCGAAAGGCTATCCTCGATAGCGATTTCCGGCGAATCGAGACGCAGCGCCTCGGCGTTGAGATGGGCGAGGATGAGGCGCGGTTTAGGGCCCCAGGGCAGTCCGACGTTGACGTATTTGTTGGTCGAAGGGTCCAGGAGGCGGCCCGCCTGAACCTCGAGCGCTGCGAAGCCCTGCTGCCGTTCCCAAAGCCGAACCTCTTCGCCCGGGTCCCTATATGGCAAGCCGGTCTGGCATTGCACGGAGTGCTGGAAACAAATCTCGAGTCCGTGCTCGGGGCACGGTTCGAGCAGTCGGTTTTGGATTCGGGTAAGTGGTTTGAGAGTCTTGGCTGGCGCTTCCAAATGGGAACGAATGGGCGCGGGAACTGCCTGCTTAAGAATATCGCCCAAAGGTATCAGACCATTGTCGCGGAACGGAGTTTGATGAAACGTTTGTAGGCGGGAAAAGTGCCAATCGCCATTGGGACAAGAAAGTTCCAGGTACTGGCGGCAACATTGGAAAAATGATCGTCATCGGTGGTGTGGAGCGCGGCGACAGAGTCCGGGCGCGTGTGATTCCAATCACAGACACGGCGACCCTTGACGCCTTTGTCCGCGAGACTGTCTCGCAACGAGTGGCGCTCATTGCGACCGATGAACACTCTGGATATCGGCTCTTGGGTGAGGACTTCAATCACGGAGTCGTGAAGCACGCCAAGGGCCAATATGTTGTTGGAGCGATCCATACAAACACGATGGAATCGTTCTGGAGCCTGCTCAAGCGCGGAATCGTTGGCAGTTACCACAAGGTCTCGCGCGAGCATCTGCCGGCATACGTTCGCGAATTTGAGTTCAGATTCAACAATCGAAAGAACCCGCACCTTTTTCGCGACACACTCAGGCGCCTGCTTTCGACTGAGCCGTTGCCGTCCGAAAAGCTTACCCGACACGTTGCCTAAAAGTCGGCCCCTCATTTAGCCCTTACCCTTTCCTTTTTTTGTTCAGAAGAGGGCGACTCTTTGTCTTTGTCTGTATTTGAAGGAGGGGCGACCAGGTCTCCGGTTGCAGACGGAGCTTCTTGTTCGATTTGTGTAGTGGCGGAGGATTCGAGGATTCTCTGAACATATGCAATCACCGATTGGTTAGCAGTCTGATCCGCCGCCTCGTGATTTTCTCGCGCTATCCCATAGATCGCGTCCAAATCCGCTATTACGTTGTCAAACACTCTAAAGTACATCCCAAGACTAGGGCCGATTAACACCATATCCGTCTCAGTTCCTACCCCCGGCGCCACCTCTGCGCGTTTCTTCGCAGCGAAAGTCCTAAAGAGAGCTTAGGGTACTGGCCGCTGGCGAGTGTGGCCCTGAAACATGAAATAGGATGCGGCGTGACCGGCCCCGATTCCGATTGTGGCAAAACCCAAGTTGTCGTGGCAGGACTCTTCTCCATTAGTAACCACAAAGATGTGCGCGCCAGAAGTGTCTACACCTGTGATGATCGCCTCGACTGGGGGCACTTCGTAATTAACTAAATCCCTGGCAATCCGTGAGTTGAGTTCTTCTGACAACTGTTGGTTCTTAGCGACGTAGGAGTCTTGGTCCAAACCTAGGGGGAACAAGACGGCGCGCTCTGCCCGTCGAGACCGCGCTCTCTGGTAGGTAGTACATAGAGGTCGGTTACGTCCGCTAGATTCCACCAATTTTTTGGCTCAGTCTCAATTCGAGCCCGAACCTTCGCGTAAACTCCTTGTAAAATTTCTGTCTGAAGAGCGATGTCCCCTGCAGTCATCACAGCAATAGAGGTGCTCAATTGGTAGATTTTCGGTTGCTGCGGCTCAAACTCAATATCGCCAGTAGTCACCATTCGGTCTGAGGCAAGAAACAGATTGTTCTGTTCACCGATCGCTGCGATACAGACTGTCACGCCAACCGCCTCCCTCGCGCGGAACTTCTCGAGCCGCCGCCTTACCATAGGTGGCGCCCAGCCCTTGCATCAAGTGAACAATCACCCTTCCGAGGGGGGTGGCCGCGCGAATCGGCCTCGCCAATCAGCGCGTCATTTCCAACAGCCAGCTCGCGACCGGATTGCGCTCCATACGCCAACGACGATGGCGGTAGTGATGATGCACATGGTGAGAGCGGCGCACATGCACGGTCCCGCTCCAGCGTTCCGGCTCCAATGGAACTTCGGACGCGGTCGAGTCCATACGTGTCACCCGGACTCGCGCGACTCCCTCGCGCGCCAAGCCAACCTGATTTGCCGCCGCCTGTGACAAGTCGATGCCACGCCCGCGCACGAACGGCCCGCGGTCGTTCACCCGCACCACTACCGACTGTCCGTTGTCGAGATTGGCGACCCGCGCGTAAGTGCCTAGCGGCAGCGTCCGCGAGGCTGCCGTCAGTCGCTGCGAATCATAAGACTCGCCACTGCTGGTGCGCCTGCCCTCGAAGCCGGGTCCGTACCACGAGGCCAGGGTGGTATGGGGGCCGGCCGGAGCGGCGCCGCGCGTCGAGTAGTAGTGAGGGCGGCTGGGCACATAGGTCGAGCATCCCGCGACCAGCGCCAACAGACAGACACTCACGCGCAAGCCGACTCGGTGTACTTTATAGTTCATGCCGATTGTCGCCCGGGAATATGGGTCAAGTGGTGGAAAAACAATCGGCCACATATTCAACGAGTTCAGTGCTTTCAGTTGGATCCGCCCATCGCAAATTCAGATCAATGCATCGCGCCAAATGCCGTCACGACATTATTGATCCAGGCTTCCTGTGGTTTGCGTTCCGGGTGCGAAGCAACGACCACCTGGGGAGCCGGCTCGCAGAGGTTACGAAACGCGCCGATAGCTTTGATGAATCGAAGCTCGGTACGCGGAGGAGGGCCTTCGAGCGTCGCCCCCAGCTTCGTAAGAAAAGGCTTTGCCCAATCGAGACCGGTCGAAAAAAGTACGCGCTTCGGTCTGTAGAATTGGATCTCGCTCTTGAGGAGCTCGACGCAGCAGTCAAATTGCGCGGCGCAAAGAGGCGTTGATGGATTTCCACCTTCCGCAGGGGCGACTTTATATAAATTGGTCCACACAAGATGAGAGGGCCAAGAGTCGCCTTCGACGTCGCCTATCGCAAGCCTCGGCAAGATGCCTTTTATCCCTCGCCAGAAGGCCGAGCGCTGGGTGCTGTAGGGCTTCCCAGGCCACTCCTCGTGATCCCACAAATGCCGAGCTCTCTCTTCACCCCATTGGTCGGTAACCCAGAGCATCGGGCAGCGCTGCTGGTTGCGGGTTGGACCGAAGGCGCTGCAGCAGACGCAATCTTCGATGAAACGATCGTCGAGTTCTGGAACTGAGCATTTTGCGCCGGCGATATCTCCATTAACGGCTTTGCCAACAACCATTAGTTCTCCGTTATAGCTGTGGCCGACCATCGCTAGCAGGCCTGTAACCTCCTTTTCAGGCGTAGGCGGACTACTTTTCACCCCTTGAATCGCCTGACCAAAAAGCTCTATCTCGATGTGGTGTTGCGCCCAGAATTTTTCGAGCGCTTCTGACTTTGCCATCGATTGGTTTTCCTCTCAGGTGGCTTGTGCTTGAGACCTTGGCTTAGGCATTTGTTTCGCGCCCGTCGATCCGGCGCAGAACGATTTGGCCGCTACGCAGTCCGTGCGCCGCTATCGGGAATGTCACGATCATCGCGTGCGGACAACTAAGCACCGCTTTCACTTTATCGCGAGCACTTCGGCGGCAAGTACGTTGGGGTTCTTCGTGCGAGCATTGCGCGTGACTCTAAGGATCTGCGCTTCGCTAAATCCGGCGGCCCGAAACTCAGCAAGAAAGGCGCCGCCTTCTTTTGCACCGGCGATTCAAGCGAACCAATTCTCCTCGCTCGCCTGAACCTCGGCGGCGAGCGGGCCGGTCAGTATCAGCTCGGCGGAGTACACCGATCCGCCCGACCGAACCACCCGCGCGAGTTCCGCAAAGATACCGGCTCGCAAGGGGTTCAGGTTGAAGATTCCATTGACTATCGCGACGTCAATTGCGCCAGTTCTGATGGGAAGATTTTCGCCGGATCCGCGGCAAAGCTGCACGTTGGAAGCACCCTCCTCCGCCAACGCGCGATGAGCCCGCTGCAGCATCGCTTCGCTGAAGTCGATACCGATCACGCGGCCGTCAGGTCCAATCCGCCGCCCGGCGATCAGCGAATCCAGGCCCGCTCCGCAACCGAGGTCGACAACCCGCGAACCGATCGGCAATTCAGCAAAGATCGATACGTTGGAGACCCCCGCGAATGCCTCCACGGCAATCGAGGGCAATGATTGAAGCTCATTCGCCGGATAGCCGAGGCTTTCGGCGAACGCGCGTCCGACCGGGAAAGGATGCTCTGCTTTAGGCGCTAGCGCCGCTTTCGAATACGCGCCACAAACCGCCTGCCTCAGACGCTCCGTGGAATCGCGAATCACAGACGCGCGCCCGGATTGGGAATTTGCTGGCGGCAATTTGGCAAGCGCGTTGATAAAGCCTCCGCCGCGTAATTCCCGTTAGATTACGCCTTATCCAGCACCATAACCAGCAAAATAATCGGCAGATACACCAGCGAGACCATCATCACGCTGCGCGCCGCGGCCGCGGTCATGTCGATGCGCACGAGCCTAATCGCGCGATATAGCATCCAGCTTCCCAGGACCACCGCGACCGTCAGGTAAAACCATCCGGCGAAGCCCATCCAGGTCGGTAACGTGCCGAACAGCACCAGCACGGCGGTTGCCGTGAGCATCACCGCGTTGGCCGGATTTCCGTATGGACCGTCGGGCGGCAGCAACGAGAGCCCTGCGCGGGCGTAATCCGCCTGATAAATCCGTGCGATTGAGAGCGAATGGGGCAGTTGCCACAAGAGCATGATGCCGAACAGTATGAACGGCTCCGCCGAAAGCGTGCCGCGCGCCGCCGCCCATCCAATCACTGGTGGAAGCGCGCCCGGCACCCCGCCGACGATATGGCAAAACCATGAGTAGCGCTTCATCGGCGTGTAGGCGCCGAGGTAAAGCAGCGTGATTGCGCCCGTCACGGCAGCCGCGAGTGGATTCACGAGCGTATAGAGGTAGACGATGCCGACGCTTCCCGCTGCCAGCCCGAAAGCCAGCGCTTCAGGCGGCCGGAGCCGTCCCGACGGCAACGGCCGGTTGCGCGTGCGCTCCATCCGCGCGTCGAACTCGCGCTCGAAGTATTCATTGAGCGCAAGCGTGCCGCCGGCGGCCAGCGCCGTTCCCAGCAGGAGCTTCAGCGCCAGGATAAAGTCGAACTCGGCCGCGCTGCCCATGTAGAAGCCAGCCAGCGCGGTTATCAGCACCATCGTGAGAACGCGCGGTTTGGTCAGCTCGAGATAGCCGGTCAGGCGCTCGTAGGCCACACCCGCCCGGGCGGCTATCGATGGAGCGCCGGAACTCAAGCGGACACCTGGCGCCGGATACTGCCCAGGCGCTGCATCGCGGCGGCGGCCGTATGCGGTACGCGGCCGAGCACGTAGGCACGGATCGTCAAGCTCATGCTGGTCGCCAGCACCGCGGCGCCAATCGCGACGTGCGCCGTAGTCGGCAAAACCGCCCGGCCGCTCCAGATCGTCTCCATCCCAAGACTGACTTGCAAAACCAGGAGCGCCAGCAGCAGTAGCGCCGCATTGCGGAGCTGCGTCTGAGTGCGATGGGACCACATCACACGCGTAAACGTCCACAAAACCAGCCCCGTAACCACCAGCGCACCGCATCGGTGGGCGAAATTCACATCAATCCCGATCGACAGGAATGGCGGTACGAGGTGGCCGAACGACGTCGGAAAATCCGGAATTGCCAGGCCGGCTCCGAGATGACGCATCACCGCGCCAACCAGGATTTGCAGGTAAATCACTACGGTCGTAACAGTCGCGATTCTTGTCAGCTTATGAATGGCGAAGTTTGAGCGAATCGGCTGATCGCTCGAGAAGCGCGGATTGGTGAATATCGCGAGCGCCACCATCAGGCAGAAAACCGCCTGCCCTGTCGCCGCATGCGCCACCGCGATCGGCAGCGGAAGCAGCAACAATACGGTAATTCCGCCAAGAATCGCCTGTACGACCACCAGCGCAAAGGCCGCCAACGCCGTCATCCGGACCCATCGCCGGGGTTCCGCGTACCAGGTCCAAATTGCCAGGATCAGGGTCATTATGCTGACCGTTCCGGCGACCACCCGATGACCCCACTCGAAGCGGATGCCGCCCTGAAGCGGCGGTATCAATTTGCCGAACGCCAAAGGCCAATCCGGTACCGCCAGCGCAGAACCGGTCGAAGTCACCAGCCCGCCGACGAAAATCAGGGCGAAAGTGGCGGCCGCGCACAGAATCGCATAGCGATGCAGCGCCATAGCCCCTGAGGGGCTCGAGACTACGATCGTCCGTTCAGCCATTCGCCCAACCTGACGCAGGCGCTAGCCCCTGGATTCCTTGTGGATCATTAGCAGCGCGAATTACACAGCCTTCCGAAATGAATCAAAACTAAACGACCTTAGCAGCCGGCGCGGCGCGATTCCACGTCGGCGAGGGGTTTACCCGAGGCCGGCCGTCACCGCACAAGAAAGACCTTATTTGGCTGCAGCGGTGGCTCCTTCCGAGGCTGCGCGCGGCGTGAATCGGACGGGCATGTGCTTGATTCCGGCGATGAAGTTCGAGCGCAGGCGTTCGACCGGGGCGGCCAATTCGAGGTCCGGTATGCGCCGCACCACCTCTCCCAGCATCAGGCGCATTTGCAGGCGCGCAAGGTGGGCTCCGAGGCAGAAATGCTCGCCATGGCCGAACGCTACGTGCTCGTTGGGGTCGCGGGCGAGATCGAAGCGGTCTGGGTCCTCGAACTGGCTCTCATCGCGGTTGGCGGAGACATTCCATAACACGACGTGCTGGCCCGCCTTGATTTTTCGTCCCTGGATTTCGACGTCGCACTTTGCCGTCCGCATCATATGGGTAACCGGCGAGGTCCATCGCAGGAACTCCTCGATTGCGGCCGTCGACGACGGATTCGCGGCAAATTTTGCGCGCTCCTCAGGATGTTCGATCATTGCGAGCATCGCGCCCGAGGTCGCGTTGCGGGTGGTTTCCTGACCGCCCAGTACCAACACCCAGCAATTCGCCACCATTTCGCCCAGGCTGAGCGCGTCGCCCTTGATCGAACCGTGGGCCAGCGCACTGATGAGGTCGTCGGTGGGATTGCGGCGCCGCTTCTCGATTTCCTGCATGAAGAACTGCGTCGCCGTGGCTTGCGCATCACGGAAGGTCTCGCGGCCGGTGCGGCCGCGGGCATATTCTTCGTCATGACGGCCGACGGTCTCGTTGGCGTTGGCGAACAGCATCGGCCAATGTTCGCGCGAGATACCCATTAGCTCGCAAATCGTTGCGGTCGGCATCCGCGCGGCAATATCAACCACGAAGTCGCATTCGCCCTTTTCTATCACCGAATCGATAATTTCGGTCACAATCTGCATCACCCGTGGCTCGTACGCAGCAATCGCACGCGGTGTGAAGCGATAACTTACCAACTGGCGCATTTTCGGATGGCGCGGCGGGTCAACCAGGATCATCATCGAGCCCATCTTCGGCCCCATCCCGGGGTCGCCGAAAAACAAGGTAACGCCGCCTTCCGAGCTGAAGTTATCGGTGTCGCGATAGCACGCGACGACGTCGTCGTAGCGGGTCAGTGACCAGAATCCGCGCCCCGGTTGACGCTCTTGCCAATGGACCGCGTCCTGCTCGCGCAATACCCTAAATGCGCCGTTTACGTCGCCGTTGACAAAAAAATCGAGGTCGGTGAGGTCGATTTGTTCTGGCTTCATGCTCCACGTCCGAGGCTTCGAAAAGTATCGGCAATATACTCAAGCCCGTCACGTTTCATCAACGTATTTTGCCCTAAGCCTTCCTTTCGACTAAAACTCGTTCGCGAATGAGTCCGGCAGCAGGGAGGCTGGATGGGAAGCCAAGGCGAAACTCTGGCGCAAATCCTCGAGCGGCAGGCACGCAAGTACGGCCATCGAGCCTTTTTGCGCGACAAGCATCAGAAGGCCTGGCGTGATCATTCGTGGAGCACGATCGCCGACCAAGCCGCAAAGTTGCGGGCCGGGCTTGCCCGAATGGGCATCAGGCGCGGCGACCGGATCGCCATCCTGTCGGAAAACTCGCCCGAATGGGTGATCGTCGATATCGCGGCGCTCGGCCTCGGCGCCATCGTGATACCGCTGTATACGACCAGCGGGCCCGAGGAGATGCATCACGTTCTGCGCGACTCCGAGGCGCGCCTGCTGGCGGTCAAGGGCGACCAACTTATCGAGAAAGTGCGCGAACTCGGCCCGCTACCCGCCCTCGAGGCATTTATCGCGATGCATTTGGGCGCCGACGCCCACGAGGGCTCGGGATTACCGGTTGTGCCGATGGATCGGGTTGCCGGCGAAGCACCGATGCCCGCAGTGGATGCCGGCCGCGACGAATTTGCCACCTTCATTTACACCTCTGGCACCACCGGCCCGCCCAAGGGCGCGATGCTTTCGCATGGCAATATCATCGCCAACTGCGAGTCGAATCTCGCGGCCCTCGACCTCAACGACGCGGATATGACTCTGTCTTTTCTGCCGGTCGCGCATTCCTTCGAGCGCACCGCTGGCTATTACACGGTAATGATGGGAGGCGGCACGATTGCCTACGCCGAGGGCCTGAGCCAGATAGCCGCTAACCTGATCGAGGTCGAGCCCACGGTCGTTCTAACAGTGCCGCGAGTGCTTGAAGTCGTCTATAGCCGCGTGATGCGGACGGTCGAGGCTTCGCCGGCGCTTCGTCAGCGGATATTCCACCTTGCGCTTGCAACCGGAGTGAGAGCCGCCGAACGACGTCATCACGGCCGCGGTGTCCCGCCTCATCTCGCTGTCGCGATGGGCCTCTTTCGGCGCATGGTGTTCGGCCGGATCAAGGCAATCTTCGGCAATCGCCTGCGCTACCTGGTCTCGGGCGGCGCGCCGCTCCCGATCGAGATAAACCGTCTTCTGGCCGCGGCCGAAATCCCGATCGTCGAAGGCTATGGACTGACCGAGGCCTCGCCGGTGGTCGCGTGCAACTTGCACGGCCACACAAGGATCGGCACGGTCGGGCGCGCTATCTCAGGGGTCGAAGTGCGGGCCGCGGCCGATGGCGAGTTACTCGTGCGCGGGGCCAACGTCATGCGCGGCTACTACCATCGCGAGAGCGAGACGCGCGAGACGATCGATCCCGACGGCTGGCTCCATACCGGCGATATCGGGCAGATCGACGCCGAAGGCTATATTCGAATCACCGATCGCAAGAAAGACATCATCGTGCTCTCTGGGGGCAAGAATATCTCGCCGTCGAATCTGGAAACGCGGTTGGCGAGCGACCCTTACATTTCGCAGGCTTGCGTCGTCGGCGATCGCCGGAAGCATCTGGCGGCAATCCTGGTGCCAAATTTCGAAAGCCTGGCGGAGCGTCCGCCGGAGAAACTGGCTCTGAACGGACGCCCTCCGAGCGACCTGGTCGCCGACCCGCAATTGCACGAGTTTTTTCGCGGACGTATCCGTGAGTTCAACCGCCCGTTGTCGGATGTGGAACGGATCGTCGACTTTATACTGACCGACCGGGCTTTCTCCCAGGAAAACGGCGAGTTGACGCCGACCATGAAGATCCGCCGGCGGAAAGTCCAGGAGCATTACAGCGGCCAGATTGATGCGCTCTACGGCAATTGAGGCCCCCTCGCCTCCCTGATTGCCTCGTGACACAAGCCCGACGGTGCTCTGCCCTTCCGCTCTATGCGCGCGCGGAGGTTTTGAAGTCTTTATCGGCCGTCTGCACCCGCGTAGCGTGAATGGAATTCGAGATCGGGAAGGGACGGCACTGGCGCTATGACAAGAGAGTGGCGGTACGTAATTCTGGCGATGGCCGCCGGGGTGGTGGGCGGATTTGTTGGTGGCAAGCTCAGTGCTCCCGGCGCTGCAACCGCGGCTGAAGCCACGCTCAAAGTTGTTGCCGCGCAGCAGATTCTGCTGGTTGACGAGAAAGGCGACCAGCGTGGCTCGCTCCATCTGAACAAAAGTGGTGATCCGGGCTTTTCCCTGTATGACCACACCGGCAAACTGCGCTCCGATCTCGAGATCGGCAGCGACGACGACTGGGGTCTCAAGTTGTTCGACCCGAGCGGTGCGATGCGCATGTCGATGATCGTCAGCGCGGAACGTATTCCGGCGTTCAGAATTTATGATGCACAGGCGCGCCAGCGCATTCTGGTTGGCGTCGACAGCGACGGCGAGCCCGCGCTCGACTTCTATTCAGCGGAAGGCAAGCTACTGCGCGAGTTGCCGTAACTCAGCGGAATCTCGCGAGTGGCAGCCATGCTTCTAGCGGCGCCCCCCTTTTTGTTCAGGCGGGCGCTGCGCGCTATGTTGAATCGTGGCGCCGCCGCGATGTCGGCGGAGCCGTCACGGCATTTCGTTTTTCGCCGTAAACCTCGGGAGCGGAACAGAGTCTCATCATGAGCAGCAACAGTTTCGGTTCGCGCACGACGCTGGCGGTCGGCGGCAACGATCACCCTATCTATTCGCTTGAAACACTGGCCAAGCGTGGTTTCGACCTCGCCCGCATGCCTTTTTCGATCAAGGTGATGCTGGAAAACCTGCTGCGGCGCGAAGACGGCGTGGTGGTGACCGCCGCGCAGATCGAAGCGCTGGCGCGATGGACCAGCGAACGCGGCCGCGGTGAAAGCGAAATCTCCTTCATGCCGGCGCGGGTGCTGCTGCAGGATTTTACCGGGGTGCCGGTGGTCGCGGATCTCGCTGCGATGCGCGAAGCAATTCGCAAGCTCGGCGGTGATCCGGCCCGTAT
>DATEGX010000206.1:0-28599 GCA_035279875.1 Binataceae bacterium (SeqCode) | reverse complement strand
CAGCAGCACCAGCATCACATCGACCAGCGGCGTGACGTTGATCTGCGATACCAGTGAACCTCGCTGTCCGGGTTCGAATGCCACTGCAGGGGCTACCTAAGAGAGGAAATGACGCTCGGCGATATTGAGGAATTCCGAGATAAAGTTGTCCATCTCAGTGGCCAGCACACGCACTCGCGTGGTCAGGAAATTGTAGAACATTTGCGCTGGAATCGCCGCGACGAGTCCCACGGCCGTGGTGATCAAAGCTTCGGCGATACCTGGCGCCACGGCCTGTATATTCGACGTATGAGCCGCCGAAAGCCCAAGAAAGGCCGTCATAATACCCCATACCGTGCCAAACAGTCCGATAAAGGGACAGGACGAGCCGGTCGTCGCGAGGAACGTGATGCCGCCTTCGAGCTTGGTCAATTCGACGTTCTCCTGGCGCTTCATGGCGCGCAGGACGTTGTCGACTCCCCCCAGATCGGTCGAGAAACCACTCTCGGCGCCGACTGCCTGGCGCCGGGCCCGAGTTAGCTGGAGCAATTCCTGGTAGCCGGCACGAAAGACCTGCGCGAGCGGGCTGCGATTCAAGCCGACGCTCGCGGTATGGATCGCGGCGAGGTTTTTGGATTCCCAGAAAATCGCCAAAAACCGCTCGGATTCACTGCGCGCACGCGAAATTTGCAGGAATTTGTAGATGATGATGCCCCAACTGCCGATCGAGAACGCGATCAGCAGCAACAGCACCACTTGGACCACCGGTCCGGTGCCGAGCAGCAGGTCGACCAATCCGGGCCCGCTTGGGCTCATCCCGGCCTCGCGGTGAATAGCAGCCGCATAAATACTTCCCAGTATTATTCGCGCTGAGATCTATAGAGTCAATTTTTGGCTGTCCCGAACGTGGCGATAGTCGGACTACCGCATCGACCTCGCCGCATACGGCCTGCGAGGGTTCGCGGCTGTCAGGCTTTGACGTCGGTGGATGGAGCAACTGGAGGAGCGGCGACGGGTCCAGCCGCAGCCGGTGGGGGATTCGACACCGTGGTTGAAGTGCCCGAGGTCTTTTCGGCGGCGCTGGAAATGATCCGATCGGCAAGGGCCTTGAAGCCCGCGATAACCGCGTCCGAGGAAAAGCCCGAGACGAAGGCCAGAACGACAGAACTGCTCGGACCGCTGGGCGCGAACACCGCGTACGCGGTCATTGCAATTATCGGGGCGGAAAGAAATTGAAGAATCTGCGAGACTAGCAGCTCCCGGGTCTCGGAAGCATTGATCTGATCGCCCTCTGTGGCGTGATACTTTCGCTGAATCTCAGGTACCCTGCGCGCCAATGATACCGCCGCGCCAAACAGCGCAACCAGAATAAAATAAAAGGGGACCGTCAGTCCCTCGTGAATAGTCATCGGCGGCAGATCCAGCATCGGCGTTCCGATGTGCCCGTCGACCCAATCCGTGGTTTCGTCAGCCTCCGGGGGAACTGCCTGTTCCGCTGCGTTGACCGGCGCAGTCGGCGGTGGTGTCGCTATCGGGTACGCATACGGCAGACGCTGGAGGACGAGGCCGCCGATGTTAACCAGCCATTCGTTCGCAAAGCGGTCGGTCTTGCAGGCGAGTTCGTTGGCGCGGTCTTCAGGGTTAGCGTAGTGGACGCATCCTAATACGAGTGCGACCGGGCTCTCTGCCATCGCGACATAGTACGAAGAAGTTATTGACGGCGGCAGGAGGTTAAGCGCTGCAAATGGTGAAACAATTACCAGGAAGGAAAACAGGGTGAAGCCGTAACAAAAGCGTACCATCCGCGAGATCGCCATTTGCTCGGCTTCGGTATCGGAGGGCAGGGCGGTGGCAAAAAGCCTGATGAAGTACCAGAAGACGACAAAGAAGAGCAAAAACGGAAGAAATATAAAGTAACGAGCCGCGCTAAAATCGGGTTTGTTGCCAAAGCCGCTGGAAAATCCATGCCCCAATGCCGCAAGTGTGGAGTGTGTCGCTATCGGCGACGCAGTTCCGGCTGGGGCCAGGTTGCCGACCGTCGCGGCCGGCGAAGGTGAACTCGAGACCACCGGACTCTGCGCCATCGCCTTCGAGGACGTGCCCACAAGCGAAGCGAAAACCAGCACCATCATTAGCGTCCAAAGCCCTCGCTGGATTGTTCCAGGCAAGCTCTGGAATGGGATGGATTGCGAGCAGGTTGTCACCGGGTTACTCCGAATGCCGGGCCGAACGAGAAATAACAGGTGCATGCGTTACCAGGATAAATCTGCACCGCCATCGGGCACGTTCCGTTGGCAGTGACGCAGACCGTCGCGAACGGCAGCGGTGGCATGAATCCGGGGTTGTAAGTTTGTTGCTGCGGTGGACCTTGTGGAGCGGAGCCGGGGTCGCCGCACAATTGGCCGACTTTGTCCACCGGGTAGAATTTGAGCAGAGCGAGACGTTGGTCGGGCGTGCATCCGGCATTCGCGGAGGACCACAACCCCCCGATAACGGCGATCAGTACAACAAAAAGAACCGCCGCAGGTTTCCGCATCTTTGGCGCACCTTTTCGCGTTCTGGTTAACATATATCAGCAATCGGGCACTATGAGTAGCCAAAAGCTGACCAATCGGCAAGCAGGTCCTCCGTCGAAAACCTTTCCTGAGCGACTGCCGGTCACGTGGCTGGTTGAGGAAACAGTCGTAGTTGGTAGCGTCGACCGGGAAGCGCAGCGCGCGCCTTCCCGGCAGGCTCGATGGACCTGCCGCAGTGGCGGACAGGCTCGTTGTGATGATGCTTTGGTTGATTCTCCGGGGGATAAGGCCCGAGCCATAGCATGGCGCAATCTTTATGGTAGCGTAGATTTTTAAGGACCGTCCCGGATGGGACACGTGAGGGAGGACTAATCTGTGGCGACCAGAATCGCGATTAACGGCTTCGGCCGGATCGGCCGCATGTTTTATCGTGCGGTGCTCAGTCAAAAGGACGTCGAAGTTGTAGCCGTCAACGACATCACAGACGCTCCCACGCTGGCACATCTTCTGAAATACGACTCGGTTCACGGCACTCTGCCATACGCCGTCAAGGCAGAAGGCGACCAGATCATGCTGGACGGCCACGCGCTCAAGGTTCTGGCCGAGCGCGATCCGGGCAAACTGCCGTGGAAGCAGTTGGGGGTGCAGGTGGTCGTCGAATCGACCGGACTCTTCACTGCGCGCGACAAGGCCGCGCTTCATCTCAGCGCCGGCGCTCGCAAGGTCGTCATCAGCGCACCCGCCGAAGGGGCCGATATCACCTTATGCCTGGGCGTTAACCAGGACGCGTACGACGCGAAGAAGCACGACGTCGTCTCGAACGCCTCCTGCACCACCAACTGCCTGGCGCCAGTCGCCAAGGTGCTGCACGAGAGCTTCGGTATCACGCACGGCCTGATGACGACGGTCCACGCCTACACCCAGGATCAGATGCTGCAGGACGGCCCGCATAAGGATCTGCGCCGCGCGCGTGCCGCAGCGGTCTCGATGGTGCCGACGTCGACCGGCGCCGCCAAGGCCATCGGGCTGGTGCTGCCGGCGCTTAACGGCAAACTCGACGGCATCTCGGTGCGCGTCCCGACGTCCAACGTTTCGCTGGTCGACCTGACCGCCTCGGTCGAGCGCCAATGCGACGAGAAGTCGGTCAATGCCGCAATGAGAAAAGCGGCTGAAGGCGAGCTCAAGGGCATCCTTGAATATAGCGAGGCACCGCTGGTCTCGATTGACTTCAACAACAATCCGCATTCGTCGATCTTCGACGCGCCGTTGACCAAGGTAATCGATCACAAGCTGGTCAAGATTTTCTCCTGGTACGACAACGAATGGGGTTACTCGCATCGGCTGGCCGACGTAACCGCGTATATCGCGGCGCGACTGTAATCGCCGCCGTCGTCCCGACGGAATTGGTAATAGGCGATGGCCGCGACCCCGCTTAGCAGCATCGCGCTCGAGGGCAAGAAGGCCCTGCTGCGATGCGACTTCAACGTGCCGCTCGAATCGGGCAAGGTCTCCGATCCGGCGCGGATCGAAGCGAGTCTCGATACTATCCGTTACGTAATGGAGCATGGCGCGTCGGCCGTGCTGTGCTCGCACCTGGGACGCCCGAAGGAGCGAACGCCGGAGCTTAGTCTCAAGCCGGTCGCCGAGTACCTGAGCGTCGCGCTGGGCAAGAAGGTCGCGCTTGCGCCGGACTGTATCGGCGAATTTACCGGCCGGATGGTCAACGATCTGACGCCCGGTAGCGCGCTGCTGCTGGAGAACCTGCGCTTTCATCCGGAGGAAGAGGCCAACGATCGTGATTTCTCCCACGAGCTGGCACGCGGCAAAAATCTCTACGTGAACGACGCCTTCGGCACCGCTCATCGGGCGCACGCATCGACCGTCGGTGTGACCAGATTCCTGCGCGAACGGGCGGCGGGGTTCCTGATGCTGCGCGAGTTGGAGGCATTGCGCGCGGTGACTGAGAATCCGGCGCATCCATACTTCGCGATTCTCGGCGGCGCCAAGGTCTCCGATAAAATCGGGGTCATCAAAAATCTCCTGAACAAGGTCGACGCGATTTTGATCGGGGGCGCGATGGCTTACACGTTCCTCAAGGCGCGCTCGATCGAGGTCGGCAAGTCGCGGGTGGAAGAGGACAAGGTCGACCTGGCGCGTGAGTTAATGGCGATCGCGGTCTCGCGCAATGTGCAATTCGTGCTGCCCAGCGATCACGTGGTTGCGGCCTCGCCGCAAGCAGACGAGGTCTGCGAGACCGTAAGCGTGATTCCGCCCAATATGATGGCGCTGGATATAGGGCCGCAAACCATCGCGGACTTTATCGAACGGCTGTCGACCGCCCGGACAGTCGTCTGGAACGGGCCGCTCGGCTTCTTCGAAATGCCGGCCTTCGCACAGGGAACGTTTCGAGTGGGCGAAGCGGTGGCGAATCTGGAAGGGGTCACGACGCTTATCGGTGGCGGCGATACGGCGGCCGCGTTTGCCGCGCAGCCATGGGCAAGCAGGTTCACGCACATTTCGACCGGCGGCGGCGCAACCCTCGAATATCTGGAAGGGATCGAGCTTCCCGGCGTTAAGGCGCTCGAAAGCTGATTCTCAGCTCATCGACCACGACAATCTCGCAACCATCTCGAAAGTTTGGGTGCAATGCGCAGAAAGCTTTTCGCCGGCAATTGGAAAATGAATCTCACTCCGCTCGAAGGGCGCGAGTTGGTGGCCGCGATACGGGCGGAGCTTGATCGCGAGGCAGCAGGACTGGCGCGGGAACGCGATATCCTGGTCGCCCCGGCGTTTCTGACGATTCCGGCGGTGGCGCAGGCGCTGGCCGGCTCGTCGATTCTGCTCGGTGCGCAGAACGTGCATTTCGAGCAAAAGGGCGCCTTTACGGGTGAGGTTTCCGCGCCGATGCTCCGGTTTTTCGGCGTTACCCACGTAATAATCGGCCATTCGGAACGCCGTCATGTCTTCAAGGAAAGCGAGGAATTGATTGCCAAACGGCTGGCCGCGACGGTCGCCGCGCGGATGACGCCAATTCTATGCATCGGCGAAACGCTCGAGCAGCGTGACCGCGGCGAGACCCTGCGAGTGGTATTGGGCCAGCTTCAGGCGGGGCTATCCGAAACCAAACCGGACGAATGCGGCCATTTGATTGTCGCGTATGAGCCGGTCTGGGCGATTGGCACCGGCCGCACTGCGACTCCCGAGCAGGCCCAGGAGGTCCATGCTTCGATCCGGGTCGCGTTGCGCGACCATTTCGGCAACGAACAGGGCAACAATATCCGGGTCGTCTACGGTGGCAGTGTTACAGCGGAGAATGTTGACTCTATCATGGCGAAACCCGATATTGACGGGGCTCTGGTTGGCGGCGCAAGCTTGAAAGCCGAGTCGTTCGCGCGGATCGTGCGGGCCAAGGTCGCCTGAGCGGGAGTCGATGGTCACAGCAATAGTAGCGGTTCATATTGTCATTTGTTTCGCTTTGGTGATTGTTGTTCTGTTGCAGCAGGGCAAGGGAGCTGACGTCGGCGCAGTCTTTGGCGGTTCGAGCTCGACCGTTTTCGGCGCGAGCGGGGCCGGCAATTTCATGACCAAGCTCACCTGGGGGTTCGCCATAGTCTTCTTTTCGACTTCGATCCTGCTCGCGATCGCCTCGACCCATCGGGTGACGGGAAGCATTTTCGAGGGGCACGTTCCGGCGCCGTTGCCGGTCAGCAAGGGCGCTCCGCCGCTGCCGTCCTCGACGTTACCGTCGGCGACGCATCCAGTTGCGCCGGCTCCAGTCCCGGCGGCGCCGAAGTAAAGTCAGGATTCGTCGTTCGAACGATCCCTCTGGACTGAATAGCCCGTTGTGCGCGGGTGGTGGAACAGGCAGACACGCGAGTTTGAGGGGCTCGTGGTAGAAATACCGTGCGGGTTCAAGTCCCGCTCCGCGCACCACCTTTCCTTTCAGAGTCGATTTGGAGTCCATGCCGGGAACGAGCAGGATTTCGTCGGCTCTTCGCTTTCCAAACGACCCACGCCCCGCTATATCGTGCTACGCGCAGCAGACAGGTTCCGCGCATGGATGAGATCTTCACTAGCTTCGACGCATCGACGCTTAGCCTTGCGGTCGCGGTCGCGATGCTCGCTGCTTACGGTATCGGCCTGCTGATCGGGCGGCGATGGCGCGAACGGCACCGACGTTCGCTGGAATCCAAGTTCGATGACGCCAGTGTGGCGTTGCTGGGATTATTGCTGGCGTTCGCGTTCGGTGCGTCTATCGTCAAGCACGACAACCGCAGACTAATGGTGGTCGCAGATAGCAATTCGATCGGCGACTTCTATGTTTGCGCCAGTCTGCTCAAAGAGCCGGTCCGCACCGAGTTGCGCAACCTTATCCGCGATTATGCCCGGCTTCGGCTCGAAGCGGCGCTTCAGCTCTCACCAAAGGGGTCCCTCGAAGGCGTCTTGCGGCAGTCCGAGCAGATGCAGGCCCAGATGACCAACCTTGTCGCGCGGGCGCTGAATGGCGGGACGCCGATTGCGGTGCCGCTCACCAACTCGCTCAACAACCTAACCAGCAGCCACTCCGCGCGACTTGCAGCGGTGAGGGATCGTCTGCCGGGCAGTATTTTCCTGTTGTTGTTCGCAACAGCGATCCTCGCGACGATGCTCGTCGGCCGGGAGCAGGGCGCGTCCGAGATTACCGAAGCCGCCGGCACCTTATGCTTTATCGTTATCGTTGCGTTCGCGGTGTATGTCACGCTTGACCTGAATCAGCCGACTCGCGGACTGATTAAGGTAAGCCAGGAGCCAATCCAGCGCCTGCTGTCGTCGATGCCGAATTAAGGCCAACGAAGCCGCCGCCCACCTGAACAGACGGCACTATTTCACTGTATAGCCGCGCCCTTCGAGGCAGGCCGCCATCGCGCGCTGGTAGGCGATCTGCTGGCTCTGCTGAGCGGATTGAACATTGGCTTGTTGCTGGTAGGCCTGCTGCTGGCGTTCGTCGCGGCGGCGGAATCCGCCCGCAAGCCCACCCATGGCGGCGCCGGCAGCAGCGCCCTTTCCCGCGTTGCCCGTAATCGCTCCGCCAACTGCTCCGAGCGCCGCGCCCCGGGCCCCGCCTTTCAGGACGTGGGGCTGACTGGGACGATACTGCTGCGATGTGGACGAAGCCGGCACCGTGGTCTGCGGCTTGCTTGGGTCGAAGCCAGTCTGCTTGACGGCCCGGGTATGGCATTCGTAGCGATCCTTGTCCTGCTGCTCCTGGCCTTGCCCCTTGGCCGGGTAGATGAACATGTCGCCGCGTGCCTAGCCGGAGTGGCTCAGTAGCAAAGGCGGCAGCAGCAGCATCGTGGAACAATAAACCGCGAAGCGGCCGCGTATCTGGTGCCGACTGCTGTCTTCTCATCGCCAGTGTGCCCCTTGAGGCACCGCCGTCGCGAAAGTGTCGCCAAGGTAGCCGGCGAGCGTTGATTGTAAATGCTCTCGCTAGAACTTCCAGATCAGGTTGGCGGCGACAAAATCCAGGAGATTGGTCGAATAACCGCCCTGCAAACGGCCCGCGAGCGGTCCGCGCCTCACGTTGAATGGCGCCTTGCCGGCGTCGAGAAGTTCGTTCGCCGCGCCCACGGTGACGTTCTCATTGACCTGGTACTGGATCCCGGTGCCGTAGCGAAGTTGTCGATCGAGAGGCAGGGTCGGCGTACGATTCGCTTCCGAAACCGGCGAACTGTCGTAGGCAAATCCCGCGGACCATAGCCATTTGTCGGCGATACGATATTGGGCGCCCAGCGCGGTGTGGATAGTGTCCGCGTAATTCAAATCAACCGCGAGATTTCTTTGTTTGGCCGACGAAATGCCGAGCGTGGTCTGGCCGAAGTCGGACCAGTTCTGCCATCCGAGGTCGCCCATCAGCGCCAGCGACGGCAGCAGCTGATACAGCACGCTGGCCATCATCTGTTGCGGTTCGGTAACGCCGAGATTGACCTTGGCTCCGCTTAAACCGGTTTTCCTTAAAGCCAGCCGAAGACCGGGGCCCAGACCGCTGGTATGCGGGTTGAAGCCGAAGGTGAAATCAACCGGAGATTGGTAGGTCAGGCCGATTTTCAGCTTCGGGGCGGGTCGAAGCAGCAAGCCGAAATTGCCGCCCGCTTCGACGTCCCAGGATTCGAAACTCAATCTGCCGTCCGGAAAACGTCGCAGTACGTTGTTCACCTTGACTTGATTGAAGAGCCGTCCGACGACCAACGTGAAGCCGGCTCCCACCGACAACCAATCGTTGACGCGATAGGCGATCGACGGATTTAGCTGGCCGGTGAGCAGCGAGCCGCGCGTCAGATAGTAGCGCCCGGCCCATTCCTTGCCGTAGTCAACCGCGAGACCGAAGGTCGAGCCGGCGGCGACTCCGAGCCGCAGCCGGTCGGATAACTTGTAAACGAAAAAACCAGCCCCAAGCGGCATGAATACGCCGGCGTTGCCGCCGCCGTTGCCTGAGGTCGTGGTCTCCTTTCCGACATGAAAATTGATCGCAGGCAGCATCGCGCCAGCCGCGCCCAATAGCTGCGTTCTATCGAGCAGCGTCATTCCGGCGGGATTCGCCCCCGCCGTTGACGCGTCGGCGGCCATCGCGGCACGGCCGGCTCCGGCTGTACCAAGATCCGGGGCACCGGTTTCGTAAAGCGAAAGCCCGGCGCTCAAGGCAACGTCGGAACTCGCGGCCACGATTACCGTTGCCACGGCGAAGGCAAGTCCAAGGAGCCGAACAGCAGATTGCTTCATGTTTAACCGTCAATGCGCGCGACAATTTTCCGCAACGTCTCTTCATGACGGTTTCTAAGGCGATCCGCTACCGTATCAGCGATGATTTAAATCAGATGGGCGCTGCGTGAAGATGAGATCCCGTCTGGACGGCATCTTGCCAGTCGCTATAGAAGGGCGATCGCGCGACGGTCCATCCCGTGCGGCGATCTGTGGAGACTCCGGGACTATTCCGGATCGGGCCTGTTGCTTGCGTGTGACGCCAGTGGCGCTTGCGATCCATTGGGTCGCGCGTCGCCATGAAGATGCGTGGATTGGAATTGTGCTCGATCGTAGCGTACTGCAGCGTTGCTTATGCCGAAGCGAACCATCTTGCGGTAAATCGCTGGACGCGAAATGCCCAGCAGCTTGGCCGCACGGGCACAATCGCCAGCGGCCTGCTCGAGCGAGCGGCGCACGGCACCCTCCACAACCTGATCAAGCGTGGCCGTGTCGGCTTTAGACGACACTTCAGTGAGGCGGCGATCCTCGTCATCGTGACTGGCGTCGCTCGACAAGGGCGTCGGCGTGGGTTCGCCGGAGGGCGAATCGACCCGCGCGATCAAATCCTCCGGCAGGTCGCCCACGTCGATACGCTGATCCTCGCCCAGCAAAGAGGCGCGCTCGATCGCATGGGCCAGCTCCCGGACGTTCCCAGGCCAGCTATACGAACACAGGTAATCGAGTGCGCGGCGCGAAATGTACTGAATCCCTTTGCCAAAAAGGCGATTGTAATGCTCGACAAAGTGCGCGACCAGCAGCGGGACGTCGTCCAGCCGCTCGCGCATCGACGGCACCCTGACCGAGGCCACATCGATTCGGTAGAAGAGATCGTTGCGAAACTGGCCTTTCTCGACCATGGTGCGCAATTCGCGGTTAGTCGCCGCAATAATTCGAAGATCCAGATGGTAGCTTTGCGCCGAACCGACCGGTTGCACTTCGAGCAATTCGGTAACCCGCAGCAGCTTGGATTGCATCGCGAGCGGCAATTCGCCAATTTCGTCGAGCATCAGCGTGCCGCCGTTGGCTTCACGGAAGCAGCCGGTATAGGCCTCGCGCGCGTGAGTGAACGCGCCCTTGACGTGGCCGAAGAGCTGCGATTCGGCAAGCCCTTCGACCAGGTTCGAGCAATTGAAAGTGATTAGCGGACCCTTGGAGGTCGGCCCGAGCATGTGCAATGCGCGCGCGACGACCTCCTTGCCTGTGCCCGAATCGCCTTGTATCAGGACGGTGCCCTTATGCGTCGCGAGCCGCTCGATTCGTGACTGGAGGTCCTTGATCGGACGCGATTGTCCGACTATTCCGGCGATTAGCGGCGGCTGGAGATACCGCTCTACGTCGATCCATTCCTGTTCGGTGCTCACGCTCGCTCCCGGTTCTTGATTGCCAAAAGGCGATGTCTCTTGTTGGGACGCGTTTTCTCATTCGCTGAGATTTTGCGCTTGAAGTCGTCGGCGAAATCCAGCCGCGTTGATGCTCTCCAAGCTTGGCGTATGCGTTCCACGGAACTGAGATCTGCAAATCCTACGCCACCGAATCCGTTTCATTTCCGAAGATTTTGACCTATGCGGACGGGCGGTGTTACGCTCCGCCGCGCTACGGGCTGGCTCACTGTGACACAGTGACCTGCTCAGGGAATTTTCGGTGGAGCGTATCGCTTATGGAATTCGGAATCGGCTTCGATACCCACGTCGATAAATGGGACCTCGCCAGGTTTGGCGAAGAACTCGGCTACGATCGCTGCTGGGTGCCCGATTCGCAGATGATCTGGTCCGACTGTTACGCGGTGCTTGCGCTGGCGGCGGTTAACACCAAGCGCATCAAACTCGGCACCGGCGTCGCGATCGCGGGCACGCGCATTGCCCCGGTTACCGCGCATTCGATCGCCAGTATCAACCAACTCGCGCCGGGGCGGGTTTTTCTCGGCATTGGCACCGGTCATACCGCGATGCGCGTGATGGGTCAGAAGCCGATGCCGATCGATGAGTTTCGCGATTACCTGCGGGTCGTGCGCGAGCTCCTGGCTGGTAACGCAACCGACTACGGCTACCGCGGCCGCGTCCGCGAAATTCAATTCCTCCATCGCGATCGGCATTTTATCAATCTTGACCAGCCGATTCCGATTTACGTAGCGGCCAACGGACCGCGCGCATGCAAGGTGGCGGGTGAGTTCGGCGACGGCTGGGTGACCGCAGGCGGCGTCAATGCGCGCGTTGCGGGCCGAATGAACCTGATTCGCGAGGGCGCGAAAGAATCCGGCCGGTCGCTTGCAGCCGATTTTCATACCACTGCATTGACCAGCGCTTGCGTTCTCAGATCCGGCGAGAAGCTGACCTCCGAGCGTGTCATCAATGAAACCGGCGCGCAGGTCGCGAGCGCGCTGCACTTTGTCTATGAAACGTGGAAGACCCGAGGCAGAACCGATGACGCGATCCCTCCCTTCTTCCGTGATGTCTGGGCCGACTACCTGAAGCGAGTCGAGAATTTCTCGCTGCCCGAAAAGGCCCGCTTCCGGCAGATTCATGAAGGGCATGGGACCTTTCTTCAGCCCGCCGAGCGCAAATATGTCACGCCCGAGGCGATTCAGGGGACTTGCCTGGTCGGCGAGCCCGACGAGATTATCGCGCGCGTCCGCGCGATGGAGCAGGCGGGTATCCGCGAGGTGTTGATCCTGCCTCCGGCGGATACTCAGCGCGAGGTTTTCCGCGATTTTGCCGAGCGGGTGATGCCGGCCTTTCGCTAATCAGAAATTGGGCGCGGGCAATGGACCGCGAGCCCGCTCGTAAGCGTCAGCGACCCGCAGGATACCCATTTCGTCAAAGGGCCGCCCGATTATCTGGAACGACAGCGGCGCATTGCCGGCGCCGATTCCGATCGGCACCGCGATCGCGGGCTGGCCGGTGGCGTTGAAGGGTCCCGAAAAGCGGATGATCTGCGCCAGGCCGGCCGACGTCGCTGACGCTCGCGCGTCGTTGATTTTGGCCGGTGGCGTGCCGGACGACGGCGATACCAGTACGTCAACCCGCTCGAGCGCGCGCATCGCTTCGCCGAGCAGAACCGGCCGGGCGCGCTGCGCTCGGATATACGCCGTCACCGGCATCGCCATCCCCATCTCGAGCATGCGCCGCACACCCTTGCCGTAAAGCTCGGTCCGCGTGCGAATCCACTCCTCGTGATATTCGAGCGCCTCGCCCCAGATTATCCGCAGCACCACCATCGCGGCGGCTTCGATCGAGGGTATCGAGACTTCTTCGATTTGCGCGCCCAGCGCCGCGAGTTGCTTGAGCGCGGCGTCGAACGCCGTGGCGACTTCGTTGTCGATCCCATCGCGAAGCTCGCGAATCACGCCGACGCGCACGCCCTTGATATCGCGGCCGAGCGATTGCGTGTAATCCGGCACCGGCTCGCGGCTGGAGGTCGCGTCCATCGGATCATAACCGGCGATCGCGCCCAGCATCAGCGCCGCGTCGGGCACGCTGCGCGTAATCGGCCCGGCATGGTCGAGGGAATCGGACAGCGGCAGCACACCGTAACGGCTGACGCGGCTCCAGGTCTGCTTGAGCCCGACGCATCCGCAAAAGGCCGCCGGGATGCGGATCGAACCGCCAGTATCGCTGCCGATCGTGGCCGCCGCGCTCCGCGCGACAATCGCGGCCGCCGAGCCTGAGCTCGAACCGCCGGGTATCCGCTCGGGATCGTACGGATTTAACGTGGTGCCCCATGCAGTTGTGGCGGTGCCGCCACAGGCGAACTCGTGCATGTTCAATTTTCCGAGCAAGACCGCGCCTTGCGCTGCCAGCCGGGTCCACACGGTCGCGTCATGATCTGGCACATGGTCGGCGAGGACCCGCGAGCCGCTGGTGGTCAGAATCCCCTTGGTATTGCACAGGTCCTTGAGCGCGATCGGTACGCCGTGGAACGGCCCGCGCCAGCCTCCGGCAGCAATTTCGCTTTCGGCGTCGCGCGCTGCCTTTCGCGCGGCCTCGGCGGTGACCGTGATATAGGCGTGGAGGCGAGGCTCGGTATCCTCGATACGTGCGAGATATGCTTCGGTGACCTCGACCGGCGACAATTGACGCGCGCGAAACTTTTCCGCCAGCGCGGCGACGTCGAAGGACAGCAGTTGCTCGCGATTTGCCATAATCGTTTACCTCGCGCGATAGCGGTTCAGCCTTGGGACGAATCTAGCGCAACACGAGGCCTTGGCGTTAGCCTTGCCCCGCTTCAGTTTGCCCATCGAGTATCCGCGGGCAACAATGAGCAAAACGGCCGATCAACCGAATTGGAGAGCATCATGGTGCCGGAGTTGAAAGCTGAGGGGCCGAAATCGCCGAATGTGGCGGATACGGTGCGTGTCGCGCCCGAGTTGCATTACGAAATCGAGCAGTTTCTCTACCATGAAGCGCGGCTGCTCGACGAGCGCAGTTTCGAGCAATGGTACGAGCTGTTGGCGGACGACCTCGAATACGTGATGCCGACCCGTTACAACCGCTTGCGGCGCGAGGCCCGCTACGAATTCGCGGCGCCGGACGAGACCCAGCTTTTCGACGAGGACAAGCATAGTATCGCGCAGCGGATTCGCCGGCTGCGCAGCGGCACCGCATGGGCCGAAGATCCACCTTCGCGCACGCGCCATTTCGTCAGCAACGTTACGGCCCGCCCGAGCGCGCGCCCCGATGAATTCGAGGTCGATTGCTATTACCTGCTCTATCGCTCGCGGCTCGAGCGCGAGGTCGAAATTTTCGCCGGGATGCGCCACGATTTGCTGAGGCGCAGTGACGGTGTGCCGCGATGGCGGATCGCCCGCCGGCGCATCATCCTCGACCAGACGGTCGTGCTCGCGCGCAACCTGAGCTTTTTCTTCTGATCTCTGCAGGCAAGGAGTCCTGGCGATGGGATGGCTTGACGGAAAAGTGGCGCTGGTCACAGGCGGCGCGTCGGGGCTCGGGCGCGCGATTGTCGCGCGCTTTATCGACGAAGGCGCCGACGTTGCGGTGCTCGACCGCTCGCCCGACGGCTGCGCCCGGCTGCGCGGCGAACTCGGCAACGCAATCGTGGTCACCCAGGGCGATGTGACTTCGATCGCCGATAACCGGCGCGCGGTTGCCGAATGCGTCGGCAGATTCGGCAAGCTCGACTGCTTTGTCGGCAACGCCGGCATCTGGGATTATTCGCTGCCGCTCGCCAGGCTTCCCGAAGACAAGATCAGCCAGGCCTTCGACGAATTGTTCGGCATCAACGTCAAGGGCTACCTGCTCGGCGCCAAGGCCGCGCTGCCGGAGCTACTCAAGAGCCGCGGGAATATCATTTATACTGTCTCCAACGCGGGCTTCTACGTGGCCGGCGGCGGACCGCTCTATACCGCGTCCAAGCACGCGGTGGTGGGATTGGTGCGGCAGCTTGCCTTCGAGCTTGCGCCCGGGATCCGCGTCAACGGAGTGGCGCCGGGCGCCATTCCGTCGGATATACGGGGGCCGCAGGCTCTTGGAATGGAAGCGCGCTCCATCTCCTCGATCCCGCTCGGCGATTTCGTTGAAAAGTTCATCCCGCTGGCGAAATTGCCACAGCCGCGCGACTACACGGCGCATTACGTGCTGCTGGCGTCAAATGAGAATTCGTCGACGGCGACCGGCGCAGTGATAAATTGCGATGGCGGGATGGGCGTGCGTGGATTCCCCCGCGCGGCCGGCGGCCACGATCTCTAACTGCGGCCGCCAGACCTGGAATTTATCCGCCTGGCGAAGTCTTTTTGTTCTCCGGTGAGCTTCGCTATAATCGCGCACCCGCGCGGCAGCGAAACCCTGGCGCAACCGATAACCTCCTAGCACTCCAGGCTAATCGCCGCGACGGGCTCGGGACGTTGATGGGCTCAGTAAGTAAATTCGAACGCCCGCGTCCGCTCATCAGGCTCGCTCGAAAGATCCCCCCGGAGCGTGAGCCCGGCGAGGCGTTGCGCTCGCTTTACATCCTGGTGGGTGCCTTCTGCGCTACCGCCGTTGCGATGTGCGTGGTGGTCGTCGCGATGGTCTCGAACAACTGGACCGACATCATCGTGATGTCGGCCTTTGTGATCGTCTTCGCGCTGCTCAAGATTGGTCTGGCCAACGCCCTGATGTACGTGATGGTGCGCTACGATACCGACCGGGAACGTACTCCCGTCAGCGCCGGCGCGCCCGATGGCCGCCCTACGAGCTTCCGGCGCGTTCCGGAACCAAAACTCCCGCGCCGGCGCACCGCCAGGAACGGTCCGCTCGGCACGGTGCCTGCGCATCCGAGTTCGCCGGCCGGCTGAATCTCGAGCAGCGAGCGCCCCTCGGGATGGCGCCATCGCCGCTAACCTGGAGTTATCGCCGCACCGGAATCACCGGCAAGATCAAATGCGACGCGAACCCGCGGTCGTGCATCACGGTTTGCAATGCCGGGCGGGTCTCCGCATCGACGAACAGTTCATGCCCGGTATTGGGATTGCGGTCGAAGCGCGGGAAATTGCTCGAACTGATTTCGAGCCGAATCCGATGGCCCTTCTTGAACAGGTTCGAAGTCGACCACATATCGATGTTGAATTCGTAGACCTTGCCGGCGGTGATCAGCTTCGGCTCGGACTGCGATTCGAGCACCCGGGCGCGGATGATCCCGTCTGTGAGGTTGCGGGCAAAGCCGCATTCCGTTACGTCGACCAGTTTGGCGGTAAAGTCGGTGTCGGGCGCTGACGACGAGGCGTAAAGCGTCATTTTGATCGGCCCGGTCACTTCCAGGTCCTCGCTCAGCGGTTCCGTCGAATAGACCAACACGTCGGCGCGATGCTCGATCATCGACTGGTCGAAAGCCCCGCCCGGCAACGCATTGGGGTAGCAGCAGTTTCCGCCGCCCGCGGTTGGCACCGGATCCAGCGGATTGTAGAGAAACGAGTCCGGCGGTTCGTGATCGGGGGTCGTGGTGGAGAGCGCGCCGTCACCAAAAGCGCTATTGGCCTTGCCTCGGCTGTGCAGGTAGTAACGGCGCCATTCGGTGCCAGGCAACGGCCAGTCCTTTTCGTCCCGCCAGTCGTTTGCGCCCATTACGTAAATCCGGACGCGGTCGCTCTCGCTCGGCGAGGGGCCTTTGCCCTTGAGCCAGCGATCGAAAAAGTCGAGCTGAAGGCCGTCGAAGTCAATCGAGGCGAAGCTCGAGCGAAAACCCATGTCAACCTGACCGACCAGGCTCGCGAGCGGCAGCGTATGATGCCATGGCCCCATAACCAGGCGCGAACTGCGCGCGTTCGCGCCGCCGCCACCCGATTTCATACCGTTGTAGTTGCGAATCGTGCCGCCCTGGAAGATATCGTGCCATCCCCCGATATTAAGGGTCGGGACGTCGATCTTTTTGTAAGACTCCTCGATGCAGAGCTTGCGCCAGTAGTCGTCGTAGTAGGGATGCGCCAGCCAATCGAAGAAATATGGCGCCCCGGTCCGGAACATCGGAAACTCGCGCAGGGGCAAATGCTCCATGAAGTCGCGCATACCGTCGATCCCGGCCATTACGGTCGCCAATTCCTTGCGGGCCTCGGCGCTCTGCTCACGCTCGCGCATCAGGCGACCCAGCCCCAAAGAGGTCATCAGCCAGCTCACGTTGAAGAACAGCGCGAACGCGCCGCCCTGGTAGGTCCAGCCGTCGTGGTAATCGCTTGCAGTGATAGCTGGAACCATCGCCTTGAGGCTCGGCGGAGCCTGGGTGGCGGCGAGCCATTGGGTCGCGCCCATATAGGACGCCCCGAACATCCCCACTTTTCCGTCGGCCCACGGCTGGCGCGCGGCCCATTCGACCGTGTCGTAGCCGTCGAGCGGCTCGTCGACGAAGCAGGTGAAGGTCCCCTCCGAGGCAAACCGGCCCCGGCAATCGACGAACATCACGTTGTAGCCGCGTTCCGCGGCCCTGATTGCGTCGAGCGTATTGTATGAAATCTGTGGGAATTTCTTGTCGTAAGGCGTGCGATTGAGCAGTACCGGCAGTTTTTCAGGCCCGTCCGGGCGAAACAGGTCGCCCCTGAGTACGCAGCCGTCACGCATCGCGATTTCGAGATTCTTTTCGACAATGATCCTGGTTCCCATCGGCCGGTCTCTCCTCGGACAGCAACGCTTCGCCGCGCCGCGCCCCCTGTCTCTCGCCGCAATCTGGCAAATTCAGGCAACCCGTGGAAGCGCTACGCTTCTGGCGCTGGCCTCGCTGCACCCCTAAGATACGAAGCTGCGGCCTCGATTGAGGCCGCGCACTAAATTCCGAGGAGCATTCGCCGGACAGCAAATGGCCAGTGAACGTCAACGTGAGATCAAGCGGCGGCGCAAACGCCGCGAAAAGCGGCTCAAGGCACGAATCCGTGAGGCACGAGGCAGAAAGAAACGGCGCGCCTGAGGGCGCTGTCTCATCCAGGCCGATTTGGAGGACGTAAATGGCGTTCGAAACCCTGCTTTATGAAGTGGCGGACGAAATCGCGACGATAAGGCTCAATCGCCCGGCGAAAATGAATGCCTATACGCCGCAAATGGGCCGCGAGATCGTCGCGGCAATGAGGCAGGCAGACGAAGATCGCAAGGCCCGCGTGGTAATCCTGACCGGCGCCGGACGCGCCTTTTGTGCAGGCGCCGATATCAGTACGTTCGACAACAATATTCGCACCCGCGAGGGTGGCGGGAATCCCCCCTCGTCGGAGGGCCGCGAGGCGATGCACTCGTATCCCCACCTGATGCGCACGATGAGCAAGCCGTCGATCGTCGCGATCAACGGTTACGCGCTTGGCGTCGGCGCGACTATGACACTCCCCTGCGATATCAGGATCATGGCCGAGGGCGCGAAACTGGGCTTTATCTTCCCGCGGGTGGGCCTGATGACCGAACTGGGCTCATCGTATTTCCTGCCGCGATTGGTCGGCGTTGCCCGCGCCTCCGAAATGTTGCTTACCGGACGCCATTATTCGGCGCAGGAATGCCTGGCGATGGGCGTGGTGAGCCACGTCACAACGCCCGACACGTTGATGACGCGGGCTCACGAAATCGCAGGTGAGATAATCCAGGGGTCGCCTACGTCACTCGCGCTAACCCGTCGCGCACTGCACAACGGGGTCATGGGAACGCTCGAAAATGCGCTCGAATTCGAAGCATTTGCGCTCGATAGCTGCTATACCAGCCCCGAGCACAAGGAATACGTGACGGCGTTCATGGAGAAGCGCAAGCCCGACCTCAGCCGCATTCGCAAGTAGTTGAATGGCCGTCGTCCGCTATCGGAGCCCCGGGAAGTGCCGGAATCGACTGGTCCGGTGAGGTTGCGCCATCTGATCGGGAGATTATGATTAAAGAAGCTTGATAAGTCATTTATTGGACACGCGGGAGCGCCGTTTGCTCCGCGGACCGGCAAAAATCACAAACTGGAAAACATTTTTCCATCGCTCGGAGGTTTACCGATATGGCAATTCGTCTAGGTGGCGTTGCTCCCGATTTCACCCAGGAATCAACCGAAGGCACGATTCATTTTCATGAATGGATCGGCCATAGCTGGGCAGTCCTGTTTTCCCATCCAAAGGACTTCACCCCAGTATGCACGACCGAGTTGGGCGCAGTAGCGCGGCTAAAGCCCGAATTTGACAAACGTAACGTCAAAGTGATTGCGGTAAGCGTCGACGACGTCAATTCGCATAAGGGTTGGACCAAAGACATCGAAGAGACCCAGCGCGTCAAGCTGAACTTTCCGATCCTGGGAGATGCTGACAAAAAGGTTTCAAATGCTTACGAGATGATCCATCCGGATTTGAGCGACACCACCACGGTGCGCTCAGTTTTCGTAATCGACCCGAACAAGAAAATCCGCTTGATGATCACCTATCCACAGAGCACCGGGCGGAACTTCGCCGAGTTGCTGCGCGTGATCGACTCGTTGCAGCTTACTGACGGTCACTCGGTGGCAACGCCGGCGGACTGGAAGGAAGGCGAGGACGTCGTGATATTGCCGTCGCTGCAAGACCCCAAGGTTCTGAAGGAGAAATTCCCCAAGGGCTGGCGTGAGGTGAAACCATATCTACGGCTGACTCCGCAACCGAACAAATAGCCGGCCCGGCCGACAATTTTGAGGCCCGGCCCCCACAGGGGCTGGGCCTTTTGTTGGTACCAGGCAAAAATTTGGCTTGACTCGCCCACGGCCACCGCATTTCCGAGGGTTTATCAATGACAGGTTTTTCCTTGATGCTTTGAACCTCAAGGGGATATCCTTTTCGGGTGGCTCGGCCTTACGGTCTCCTTAGCGCGGTTTCCCTAATGCGCGGTGAGTTCCTTCAATGAATCAAACGAATGGAACCTCGACGCGAGCACTGACTGATAAGCTGTCGGCTCCCGGCGGGCGCCTGATCGTTATGTCGAACCGCGCGCCGATCCGGATCGTCCGAGAGGCCGGCAAGGAACGCGTCGAGCCTACCGTGGGCGGCGTCGGCAGCACCTTTCTGCGGCTTCTGGAACGCAGTGGCGGGCTCTGGATCGCCTGGTCGGGCGGTCAGAAAACCCCCGCGCCAAGGCTGATGCCATCGCCCGGGGCGCACTTCAAGATAGTATTCGCACCGCTTAGCGAGCAGGACATTTCGGACTACTACCATGGCATGTGCAATCGCGGATTGTGGCCGCTGATGCACTTTATGACCCCGAATTGTCATTTCTCCACCCAACAATGGAATCGCTACGTACGCGTTAACGGTACCTTCGCCTCGATTGCGGCGACGGAAGCGAATCCCGGCGACGTGCTCTGGGTGCAGGACTTTCATCTCGCCCTGGTGCCGCGGATGGTGCGCGAACAACGGCGCGACGTGCCGATCGGGATCTTCTGGCACGTGCCCTTTCCGCCCGAGCAGTTGATGCGCATTCTGCCGTGGCGTGAAGAATTCATCCGTGGGATGTTGGGCGCTGATTTGATTGGATTTCACACGCAATCGTACGCTACGCACTTTCTGAACTGCTGCAACCGTATTCTTAATCTCAAAGTGGACCATGCTCGCGGTGAGATTATGGTCGACGGTCGCCGGGTGCGCGCAGCGCCTTTCCCGCTGGGCATTCCGGCCGACTTTTTCTCCGACCTCGCCTCGATGCCCCGAGTTGAGGCGCGCGCGCAGCGCATCCGGCGCAGCCTCGGCAGCCAGATTATGGTGCTCGGTGTCGACCGCCTCGATTACACCAAGGGCATCCTCGAGCGGTTGCTCGGCTTCGAGCGTTTCCTCGAGCAAAATCCATCGTGGCATCGGCGGGTCACGCTGGTGCTGATTGCCGTGCCGTCGCGCACCAAAGTGTCAGATTACGCCAATTTGAAACGCCAACTCGACGAACAGGTCGGCCAGTTGGTCGGGCGTTTCTCTTCCGAAGGATGGGTGCCGCTGCGTTATCTCTACACCCAATTCGGCGCCGAGGAATTGGTCGCGTATTATCGCGCCGCCGATGTCGCCTTGCTGACGCCGTTGCGCGACGGGATGAATCTGGTGGCTAAGGAATTTGTCGCCTCGCATACCGGGGACGACGGCGTCCTGATTCTGAGCGAATTCGCCGGTGCGGCCGAGGAATTGACCGAGGCCTTGCTGGTCAACCCCTACGATACCGATCAGATTGCGGAACGGCTGCTGCAGGCAGTCGAGATGGATCCCGACGAGAAGGCCGAGCGGCTGCGCGCGATGCGCGCGAAGGTCCACGCCAACAACCTCGAGCGCTGGTCCGAGCGCTTCCTCGCCGAACTGGCTCCGGAGGGTATGCTTGCCGAAGGCACCACCGAGGTTCTCCAGGCCTGAAGCGGGTCCGGCGCTCCTGCCCGACGATCTTCTGCCCCAACTCATCCGGCGCCAGCCGGTTCTGCTTTGTCTCGACTACGACGGCACGCTGTCGGAAATCGCCCCGGAACCGAGCCTCGCACGACCGGTGAATGGCGTGCTGGCTGAGCTGGGCGCATTGGCGCAATATCGCGATCGGGTCATGGTCGCGATCGTGACTGGCCGCGCGCTCGACGATTTGCGCTCGCTGCTGGCTGCGCCGCCGGGCATTGCCTTGGCCGGTGTGCACGGACTCGAATTGCTCGATTGGAACGGCCGCTCCGCGCCGTCGCCTCGAGTCGACGAATGCCGGCCCGACCTCGAACGGGTCCGCGCCTGGATCGCCAGCGAGGTCCCGGCTGGTGCAGGCTTCGTCGTCGAAGACAAGGGCATTGCGCTGGCGCTCCATTACCGCGGCGTCGGCGAGCCAGCCGCGCGGCGGGTGCGCGAGGCCTTCGAGCGCTTCATTCGAGACTGCACCGGCTCGCTCAAGCTGCGCCCCGGCAAGATGGTGATCGAGGCGATTCCCAGATTCGCGACCAAGGCGGCCGCCGTACGGATGCTCCGCGAACGTGCGGGCCCGACCTTTGCCCCGGTCTATTTCGGCGATGATCTTACTGACGAAGACGCGTTCGCTGAAATCGGTCAGGCCGGTATATCGGTGCTGGTCGGCGAGCCGCGCGCGAGCGCAGCGCGCTACCGGGTCGATGGTCCGGCCGATGTAGTCCGCGCACTCGAATCAATCGCCGCAATCCTGCGCGACGGCACCGCCGAAGGGCCGCGCAACTGACTCTCGCCCCTTGGCCTCAATCATGCCGCGGGTAGCGCAGACGAAATCGCGCCGGTTGATCCTCGCGATGGTCATCGGATTCGCGATCGCCTTCGCCGGATGCACTGGACGCGCCGAACGGCGCAACACGCTTACGATCGCGCTCGCGGTTTTCCCGATGGAGGCGGCGCAGTATCAGGTATTCGTGCGTGATTTCGCCGCGAGCCATCGGGTTCGAGTGGTGCTGGTGGCGCAAACCTACACGGATATCCTGCGCGCGCTGCGGGCCGAGGGCGGCGCCGGGCGCGGCCGGCTCGACCTGGTCGAGCTTGATCTGTCCACCCTGGGCGAGGCGCGCGACCTGGTTCGTCCGCTCGATCGGATCGCCGGGCTGCAAGCGCGCACGCTTTTCCCGCCCAGCGCATGGCAGGCGGCGAGCTTCGGCGGTCATGTTTATTTCGTGCCGCATCGCTTGATGTGGCAGGCGATGATTTATAACCGAATCGAGGTACCGCGGCCGCCGGCGACCTGGGCCGAACTGCGCGATTTCGTGCGCCGCCATCCGGGCAAATTCGCCCTCAAGGGGGCGCGTTACGAAGGCTTGATCTGCGACGCGATGCCGTTCGTATGGGATGCGGGCGGCGCCGAACTCGCACCGATCGCGCCGGGCTCGCTCGCGGCGCTCGATTTCCTGCACGAACTGGCGCCCGGTCTCAACCCCAACTCGGCCGTCTTCCGCGAGATGTCGGTTCTCGAAGCTCAGGCGCGCGGCGAGGTCTGGATTCATTTCAATTGGCCGTTTGCGATCGGCTACCTCCAGAGCAAAGGCCTCGCGCCCCAGGTTGACCTGAGCGCGCCGCTGCCGGCGGGACCGGGAGGCGGCAACTCCACCCCGCTCGGTGGCGGTTACCTCGCGATTCCCCGCTCGGCGCCTCATCCGGAACTCGCCGCCGCCTTCCTCCAATACCTGCTGGCGCCGGAGGTTCAGCAGAAGCTCAGCCGCGCGATGAACTGGTACGGCTCGAACGGGCCGCCACCCGGCAGCGACTTCGAGCGGCTCTACGCCGGATTCACGGCGATGCGGCCCTTTGTGCACGCGCGTCCGCCGGTGCCTTATTACGTCGAGCTAAGCGATGATTGGCAGCGCGCGCTTCGGGAAATCCTGTTCGACGATCGCGATCCGGTCGCCGCGGCGACCCGCGTGGCGGCGCGAATTCCCGCAGCCATGAATAGCAGCCAGTCCAGGTAGCACGATGGATCGCGCCACTCGCCGATTGAGGGTCATCTTCGTCGCGCTCCCGGTGGCCTTCATGACCGCGCTGCTGCTCCTGCCGGCGCTGCAGGGTCTGGCGCTTTCGTTCAACTCCAACGGACGGCTCTCGCTCAGCAACTATGCGGCACTCGGCCACGACCCGATGTTCTGGCGTGCGTTGGCCAACAATCTGATCGTGCCAGGGGCGAGTCTCGCGCTCGAACTCGCAGTTGGCCTGGCGCTCGCGCTTTTCCTCAGTGCGCGGCGGCGCCCCGGCGCGGTGGTCGAGATCGCGGCGATTCTACCCTTCGCGATTCCAGAGATCGTCCTGCTGGCGCTCGCGCGCTTCATCCTGATTCCGCGCGGCTATCTGAACGGCGCCCTGGCCCTGGCCGGGATCGGTCCGCTCGGATGGCTTCATCCGGGCAGCGCACTCGCGCTCTTTACCGTGATCGTCGTCGACGCCTGGCATGTCACGCCGGTGGTGATGCTGATCCTGATGGCCGGTCTCGAGACGATTCCGCGCGAGGTGTACGACGCGGCGCTGCTCGACGGGGCCGGGCCAATGGCGACGTTTCGTCACGTCACGCTGCCGCTCTTGACGCCGGCAATCGCCGGTGCGCTGGTACTACGCGGGGTCGACGCATTGCGCATTTTTTCCACCACGCTGGTGTTGACCGGCGCGGAGGGCGTGCCCGTGCTGTCAACCTACGCCTATCAAATGTGGAGCGATGCTCAGCGTCCGCATCTCGCGATGGCTGCCTCGGCTGTCTTGGCGCTGCTGATTACCGCGATCGGCGCCGCAGCGTTGCCCTTGGCCCGCCGCTTTGCCAATGAGGCCCCGCGATGAGCATCGAGCGGCCGGCACGCCTTGCGCCAACCGGCGCCATCCTAGAGATATCGCGCCGTTTCGGCTCGGCGGCAATCGTGCTGGCCGCGGCGCTGCCGCTTTACCTCGTGCTCAAGCAGGCCCTTACTCCGGAACTGCAGAGTTTCGCATGGCCCCCGCGGTGGCTGCCGCACAATCTCACGGCAGCCCATTTCACGGCGGTGTTCGCGGTCGCCGAACTGCGCATCGCGATTCTGCGCAGTATCTTCGTGGCGGCGCTATGCGCGGCGCTGGCCACCGTGCTCGGCGCGATGCTCGCGTATGCGATGGCGCGCGCGGCTCCGGCGCGGGCAGTGGGATTTGGCGCGCTGACGATGGTGCGGATGCTGCCGATGATCGCGGTGGCGATTCCGCTGGCGATCTCGCTGATTGCTTTCGGCTTGTATGATTCGTCGAGCGGCGCTGGTCTCGCGATCGTTCACGCCGCGCTGGCGCTGCCGACCGCCGCTCTTACCGCGTACGCGAGCTTTGTGGCCGTGCCGCGCGAGATCGAAGAGGCGGCCTGGCTCGACGGTGCCTCGCCGCTGCGCATCTTCGTGAAGATCGCCGTGCCGCAGGCGCGCGGCGCGCTGGCCGCCGCGTTTATCCTGAGCTTCATCCTGAGCTGGGACGAATTCGGCTTCGCGCTGCTGCTGCAGGTTACCAATCGCACGCTGCCGCCGCTGCTCTATTACTACACGGTGTTCGGCGAGGTCGGTCCCGCCAGCGCGCTGGCGATCCTGATGATGATTCCGGCGCTGGCCGTGGTAGTAGCGCTGCGCCCGATGCTGCGCGGTACGTTAATCGCTGGGAGCTTCAGATGAGATTTGTGCTTCAAGCGGCCGGCGATCCTGCGCGGCTCCCACCATGCCGGAGCTAGTCGTACGCAAGCTGAGCCGCCGTTTCAGTTCGGGCGGCGGCCTCGGGGAGGTCTCGCTGACGGTCGAGCGCGGCGAGTTCTTCGTGCTGCTCGGACCGTCGGGATGCGGCAAAAGCACGATGCTGCGGCTCATCGCGGGACTCGACCAGGCCGACGCCGGCGAAATCGTTATCGGTGACGACGGGCAGGATCGGCGCGGCGCGGTCGCGATGGTCTTCCAGAATTACGCGCTCTATCCGCATATGACGGCGTTCGAAAACATCGCGTTTCCGCTGCGGCTGCGGCGTATTGCGCGCGCCGAGGTCGCCCAGCGGGTGGCATCGACGGCCGAACTCGCCGGTTTGGCGATCGATCTGGGCCGTTATCCGGGCGAGTTATCCGGCGGCGAGCGCCAACGCGTGGCGCTGGCGCGGGCATTGGTACGGGAGCCCCGTATCGTTCTGCTCGACGAACCGCTCTCCAATCTTGACGCACAGTTGCGGACTGCCTTGCGCCTGGAGTTGAAGCAATTTCAGCGCCGCACCGGCCGCACGTTTATTTACGTGACCCACGACCAGGTCGAAGCGCTTACCCTGGCCGACCGGCTCGCCGTGATGCGGGCCGGAAATATCGAGCAGATTGGCACGCCCGCCGAAGTCTTTCGATCGCCCGCCAATCAATTCGTCGCCGGCTTCGTCGGGCAGCCGCCGATGAACCTGATGCATGCGCGCCGGTCGGCGGGGGCGGGACTCGAAGTCGCCGGTCGTGAACTCGCGCTGGCGCCACCCCCAAATTCGGCGGAGGAGATAGTCCTCGGCCTTCGCCCGGAAGACCTTGGCCTCGAACCGGCCCAAGGCGCGGTCGCGTTCGAGGTCGAAATCGATACGGTCGAGTTCTCGGGAGCGCGCTTCCTGGTCAGCGCGCATCTCGGCGACACTCGTCTGGTTTTCGAATCGCCCACGGCTCTCGACCCGGGCGAGCGGCGGCTGCTCTATTTTCTTCCTGCGCAGGCGCATTTCTTCGACTATCGGTCGGGCGTGCGGCTATGAGCTGACCGCCGGGCCTTGCATGAGCGGTTCCGCGCTTGGCAGAGTAGGTGAACGCTGAAGTCGGCCCCGAGGATATCGTTTGATGGCGCAACAGAAGCTCTTTCCCGTAACCGTCGTTGGCTCGTGGACACGCCCCGAGTGGCTGGTGCAGGCGCTGCGCCGGCGCCAGGCCGGCGAGCTATCGGCGGACGAATTCAACCGTATTGCCGACGACGCCGTGCTGGCCGCGATCAAGTACCAGGAAGACGCCGGCGTCGATATCGTGGCTGACGGCGAAATGCGCCGCGACAACTTTTATTCCTTCGTGGTCGACAAACTCTCGGGCATGCGCCTGATGAAGCTCAGCGAACTACTCGACTATATGAAGGATCGCGCCGGCTTCGAAGAAATCCTGCGCGCGCTCGACGTGCCGGCTTTCGCGATTAAGAGCCCTATCGCTATCGACCGGGTGCGCGAGCATGAGGAGGGAATTGCGGTCGACGAAGCCCATTTCCTCAAGGCCCACACCACCCGTCAGACCAAAGTGCCGATTCCCGGACCTTACCTGCTGACCCGCTCGAGTTGGTTCGAAGGCCTTTCCGACAAGACTTATCCGACCCGCGAGGAGCTGGCCAAGGACGTCGTGCGCATCCTGCGGCGCGAATGTGAGGCGCTCAAACGCGCCGGTGTCGACTTCATCCAGCTCGACGAACCCTCGATTTCGCAGGTGGTCTACGGCGACGAAGCCGAGCAGACCTTCATGTGCGCGGCGCTCGGCTCGCGCACCGATCCCGCCACCGAACTCGAGTTCGCGGTGCGGCTGGTCAACGAAACCGTGCAGGGTATCGACGGGGTGAAATTCGGCGTTCACGTCTGCCGGGGCAACTGGAGCCGCAAGGAGGACGTGCTGCTTACCGGCAACTACGGCCCGCTGCTGCCCTGGCTGACGCGGATGAACGTCGATCAGCTGGTGCTCGAGATGGCGACGCCGCGCGCCGGCGAAGTCGAGGTATTCAAGGAGTACCGCAATCAGAAGGAAATCGGGCTCGGGGTTTCGAATCCTCGCACCGACGAAGTCGAGAATCCCCGCCAGATCGTCGGGCGGGTCAAAGAAGTGCTCAAATACTTCGATCCCGACAAGATCTACCTCAATCCAGACTGCGGATTCGGCACCTTCGCCGAACGCTGCGTCAATACCCCCGAAACCGCGTACCGCAAACTCCAGGCAATCGCCGAAGCCGGCGAAATCCTGCGGCGCGAATACGCCTAATCATCCAGGGAGGGTGCCTCGATGGCGGACGAAAAGAAGCTCAACGGACTGCGCGTCGAAAAAATCAATGCGATCCTGAATTCGCTGCGCGACGATAAGGAATTTCTCGGCGCGGTCACCGGGCCGTGGAAATCGCGCGTGGTCTGGCAGGGCGGCTTCAAGGCCAAGGCCTACATGCGCAAGCATGCGGTCGAAATGGACGAGCCAGAGGGCCTCGATGCGGCCGATTCCGCCGCCAGCGCCCATGAGCAGCTACTCTCGGCGGTTGGTAGCTGTCTCACGGTCGGTTACGTGCTCAACGCCACCCGGCGCGGGGTCAAGATCAACGACCTCGAAATCGCCCTCGAAGGCAACTTCGAGAACATCCTGAAATGGGCTGGCCACAGCCCCTCGGGCAATCCCGGTTATCCGACCATCAAGGCTAAATGCTTTGTCAGCGCGGATGCGGACGAGAAGACCCTGCGCGAGATCTGGCAGGCGGCCGTCGACGGCTCGCCGGTTACCCAAACGGTCGCGCGCCCGACCAATATCGTGACGGAGTTCGAGAAGGTTTGAGGCGCAGAGGCGGTTCGGTCCGCCGCTGTCCGACTCTGAACGGCCGGCCAGGGAGATCGGATGGCGAAGATCGAATCAATTGATTGGGTAGCCGAACGCGTGGGGCGATCCGGGTTCCTCCTGATCGATCCGCGCCGCCCGATGAAGTACCTGTCCGGTCATCTGCCGGGTGCGATTAATCTGCCGGTTTACCGGGCCTTTGGCGCCGACGGACGCCTGTTGGACGCGGAATCGCTGGCTGGTTGGATTGGCGGGGCTGGGTTTGGCAGCGGTTTGGTGCCGATTATCTACGATTCTCCGGAGGGCCAGAACGCCGCGATGCTGGCCTGGATTCTCGAATATCTGGGCTGCACCGAGATCCACGTTATGGAAGCCTTTTTCGAGAATTGGAAGGCGGCTGGCCGCGAGGTGCTTTACAAGCCAGTCGAAGATTCGGCGAAAAAGCTGGCGATAAAGCCCAACCGCTCCATCCGAGCGACCCTGGATGAGTTGCGCGAGGCCAACGGGGTCAGGTTCGTCGATTTCCGCAGCGTCGAGGAATTCCAGGGTGAAAAAACCCTGGGTGATGACCGGCCCGGCCATATTCCCGGCGCTGCCAATATCGTTTGGCGCGATCTCGGGATGGGAATCGAGCATTTGCTGAAACCAGGTGCGGAATTGGCGCGGGCGTTCGACACCGCCAGGATCAAGCCCGGCGATAAGCTGATCGCATACTGCCGCAGCGGCCCACGGGCTGCGTTGGGATATTTGGCGTTGCGGCAAATGGGTTACGACGCGCGCTTGTTCGACGGTTCGTTCGCGGAATGGTCGCGAGCAGGCCTACCCGTGGAAAAGTAGCGATTTAGCCGAAAAAAGGGACACTGCGCCGTATCCGTGGTGCCACGTTGACAACGCGCCGTCCGGGCCGGAAAATCGATGCATAA
>DATEGX010000205.1:0-4031 GCA_035279875.1 Binataceae bacterium (SeqCode) | reverse complement strand
ATGCGAACGAATCATATAAAGGCGGACTATCTACGTTGCGAGACGCTTCAGGAAATCTGGCAGGCTGACGATATCAAAGCCGTCAACCGGTACACGTGCCAGTAGTTGGTGCGTATCGGCGTCGTCCGTGACAAAGGTTGGCGCGACCGCTGCAGCAGACACGGCATGATGAAGGGCCGCAGAATTTGCCGGCGGCAATCCGCCCGAATTTTGCTCATGATTCAAAGCTATCGCGGCACCGAGACTCATTCGCACGCTCTTAATTCTGAACAGTCCGTCGAGCCCTCGCTGCAGGCATTGGTCGCGGACCCCGGCGCGTTCAATCAGCCGGTCGGCTGCGCCTGCAGCGCGTTCCGCGAAATCCTGCTCGAAGTTTCCGGTGTCCACGGCCGGACTTGCGGATGATGCGATGGCCTCCCGTGCGCGTTCGAACGTTGCCGCGAACTCCTGCCTCTGCCGCGCCGTTTCTTTCAGCACTTCGACGAATTCGTCTTCGAGTTCCTCGCCATCGCTCTCGATCAGCGCGGCGATTCCAGAGGCCACCGCGTTCTGCATCTCGCCGCGCAGAAACGGACGGTCGGCCTCGCCACGCGCCGCATATGCTCGCAGATCGTCGATTAGGAGTTGATCACAGGGTTTGATCAGCGCGCGGGAGTTGGCCAGTGAGAGTGTCAGCTTAATCTGCGCGGCGAAGGCCTGCGGCGAAGCCCGGCGTTCGAGCAGGATTTCCTCGAGTGTATGGATACTCAGCCGGATCGAAAGGTCGCGACCGTAAATGGCTCTGCGGAGATTTGCGATGTCCGCGCCCGTGCACCCAATCTTCCGGTAGATATGATCGAAGACGTTGGTGTCGAGATACGCGATCATCGAAGGTTTTAGGGTTCGGGACTGGCGGGCAGATACGACTCACCCATCAGGTAGGCATCGACCGCGCGGGCGCATTCGCGCCCTTCCCATATCGCCCAAACCACCAGTGATTGCCCGCGGCGTGAATCGCCGGCGGCGAACACACCGGGCACGTTCGAATGATAATTCTCGCAAGCGATATTGCCGCGTTGATCGAGCTTGAGTCCCAGTTCCGCAACTATTCCGTCGGGCTCGGGGCCGAGAAAGCCCAGCGCCAGCAGTACCAGGTCGCAATCGATCACGAATTCGCTGCGGGGAATTTCCTCCATCACCATGCGCCCGTTGTCCTGCTTCCAGTCGAGACGCACCCCGTGGAGTTTTTTCACCACACCGTTTTCGCCGGAGAAATACTTGGTATTGATGCTCCAATCGCGCTTAACCCCTTCCTCATGCGAGGTCGAAGTGCGCAGGATCATCGGCCAATCCGGCCACGGCATCGCGGCCGTGCGCTTCTCCGGAGGCATCGCCAGCAGTTCGTACTGATGCACAACCGCCGCCCCCTGGCGGTTTGAGGTGCCGAGGCAGTCGGAGCCGGTGTCGCCGCCACCCAGGATCACCACGCTTTTGCCTTTGGCGGTAATCGCTAGGTCCGGCGGAATCAGATCACCGGCGTTTCTCTTGTTCTGTTGCGGCAGGAACTCCATGGCGAAATGAATGCCTTTGAGTTCGCGCCCCGGTACTGGCAGGTCGCGAGGCTTGGTCGCCCCGACGGTCAACACGATAGCGTCGTGCCGGCGGCGCATTTCGTCGGCATGGATATCAAACCCCACACGGGTGCTGGTGACAATCTCGACCCCCTCCGCCTTCATCTGCTCGGCCCGCCGCTCGACCTGCCATTTTTCGAGCTTGAAATCTGGGATTCCGTAGCGCAGCAGGCCGCCAATCCGATCGGCGCGTTCGTAGAGCGTCACCGAATGACCGGCACGCGCCAGTTGCTGAGCGCAAGCCATCCCCGACGGACCTGAGCCGACCACGGCGACCCGTTTGCCGGTCTTGCGCGGATTTGGCTGCGGAGCCACCCAGCCCTCCGCCCAGGCGTGGTCGATGATGCTCTTTTCGAGGACCTTGATCGTCACAGGGTCGTTGTTGATATTGAGCACGCAGGCTTCTTCGCACGGCGCCGGACAAACGCGACCGGTGAATTCCGGAAAATTATTCGTCCAGTGAAGGCGCTCGATAGCCTCACGCCAGCGCCCGCGGTAAACCAGGTCGTTCCAGTCCGGAATTATGTTCCCGAGCGGGCAGCCCTTGTGACAGAAAGGGATGCCGCAATCCATGCAGCGGGCGCCCTGCTCCTTAAGCTTGTCATCAGGCAGCTTGAGTTCATACTCGCGCCAGTCTGTAACGCGCTCGCGAATCGGGCGCCGCGACGGCGTTTCGCGCTTGATCTCCATGAAGCCCGTGATCTTGCCCATTAAGCCCGCTCTCCCTGAATGACTAATCTACAACCTCATCAACCTGGCTTACGCGGTTACCGCGATGTCGTGCGGCGCTCCGCAAATGAACAGGTGACTCAGACCGCCGCCAGCTTCGCCATGTCGGATTTCATATTGAGTTGTCGTTCGAGTACCTGCCGGTACTCAGTCGGCATCACTTTGACGAATTTGGCCGCCGAAGCGCCCCAGTCATCGAGCAAACGGCGCGCGACCGCGCTGGCGGTGTACTGATGATGCCTCACCAGCAGGGCATGAAGCTGCGCGTCCTCGTCGGCGTCGAGCGCGTGCAACTCGACCATGCCGAGGTTACAGCGGGCCGGGAAGCCGCCGTCCTCATCCAACACGTAGGCGATTCCTCCGCTCATCCCAGCGGCGAAATTGCGCCCGGTCTTGCCGAGCACTACAACCAGTCCGCGGGTCATGTACTCGCAGCCATGATCGCCGACACCTTCGACCACGGCCGTCGCGCCGCTGTTGCGCACTGCGAAGCGCTCGCCCGCAATGCCGCGAAAAAAGGCCTCGCCGCCGGTGGCGCCGTAGAGCGCGACGTTGCCGATCAGGATATTCTCTTCGGCCTTGAAGGAGGCCTCGACGGGCGGGCGTATTGCCATGAAGCCGCCGGAGAGGCCCTTGGCGCAATAATCGTTCGCGTCGCCTTCGAGATAGAGCGCCACGCCAGGCGCCAGCCATGCGCCGAAACTCTGTCCGGCCGAGCCCTTGAGATGAATCTGAATGGTATATGGGGGCAATCCGTGCTCGCCGTAACGGCGCGACACCTCCGAGGAGAGGATCGTCCCGGCGGTGCGGTTGACGTTGCGAATCGGGAGATGCAATTCGACCGGCTTCTTGTGCTCGAGCGCTTCCTTGGAGAGCTCGACCAACTGACGGTCGAGGGCCTGCTCGAGGCCGTGGTCCTGCTTCTCAACGCAATGCAGCGGCCAATCGGCGGGAACGTCGGGCCGCGTGAGGATCGCGCTCAGGTCGACGTTGCGGGCCTTCCAGTGCTGGATCGCCTCATTCGAATCGAGGCATTCGACATGACCAACCATCTCGGCCAGCGTGCGGAAGCCGAGTTGCGCCATGTACTCGCGCAGCTCTTCGGCCAGGAAGGTCATCAGGTTGACGACATGTTCGGGCTTGCCCTCGAATTTTTTGCGTAACTCGGGATCCTGCGTCGCTATCCCGACCGGGCAAGTATTCAGATGGCATACGCGCATCATGATACAACCCGAGGCGACCAATGCCGCGCTGGCGAAGCCAAACTCTTCTGCGCCGAGCAGCGCCGCTATCGCAACGTCGCGGCCAGTCTTCAACTGGCCGTCAGTCTCGACGTGGATCCGTCCGCGCAGATTGTTCATCACGAGGATCTGCTGGGTCTCGGCCAGTCCGAGTTCCCATGGCACACCTGCGTGCTTGATCGAAGTGAGCGGTGAGGCGCCAGTGCCGCCGTCATGCCCGCTGATCAGGACCACGTCGGCCTTGGCCTTGGAAACACCGGCGGCAATCGTGCCGACGCCGACCTCGGCCACCAGCTTGACGCTGACCCGCGCGCGGCGGTTGGAATTCTTGAGATCGTGGATGAGCTGCGCGAGATCCTCGATCGAATAGATGTCATGATGCGGCGGCGGTGAGATCAGCGTCACGCCGGGCGTCGAATGGCGCAGCTTGGCGATGAACTCCGTCACCTTG
>DATEGX010000204.1:0-2658 GCA_035279875.1 Binataceae bacterium (SeqCode) | reverse complement strand
TTCCTCGAGCTGCTTGAGATAAGCGTCGAGCTCATCTTGTTTCGCGAAGGCGGTACCGTAGATGCGGGTGAGCATCGGGTTTTTTGAATCGCCGCGCCAATAGGCGCCCGCCACTTTCATCAGCTTGAAAGCATTGCCGACTTTGCCAACCGACGTCATGTGCGGACCGCGGCAAAGATCGAACCAGTCGCCTTGTTTGTAGATTTTGATCTGCTGGTCGGGCGGGATGGCGTCGACCAGCTCCACCTTGAAGGACTCGCCCATATCACGAAAAACTTTCTTGGCGTGCTCGCGCGACCAGACCTCCTTGGTAAACGGTTTGTCGCGCGCGATGATTTCACGCATCTTCTTTTCAATGACCGGAAGATCTTCAAGGGTGAAGGGTTGATTGCGGGCAAAATCGTAATAGAAGCCGTTTTCGATTACCGGCCCTATAGTGACTTGCGTACCGGGCCACAAGCTTTGCACGGCCTCCGCAAGTACGTGCGCCGCATCATGTCGAATGAGCTCCAGTGCTCGTGGATCGTCCCGTGAGATAAATTCGATCTTGGCATCGCCCTCGATAGGATCGCCCAGATCGGCGAGACCGCCGTCAAGGGTCATGGCCACCGTGCGCTTCGCCAGCGAGGGCGAGATGCCCTTGGCGATGTCGAGACCACTTGTGCCTGAGGGATATTCGCGGCGTGCGCCGTCGGGGAAGGTCAACGCGACCATCAGCGTCTCCTGTTGCTCACTCGCTGCCTACGAACGCAGGTAAGCGTGGAACTCGATATAGCAGGCAAATGGCTCGGTGCAACTAGCCGCGTGGCGTTTGATTCACGCCGCGCCAACGTCCGTATCGCCACGGCAAAAACCAATGGGCGCTCTCGGGAAGTCGCGCCGGGACAAAATCGAGGCCCGACGTTCCCCACGGATGGCAGCGCAGAATTCGCGCGAAAGCCATCCAGCCGCCCGCCCACAAGCCGAAGCGACCAATTGCCTCATCGGCATAATCGGAACAGGTCGGCAGGTGGCGGCAACGCGGGCCGAGCAACGACGAAAATGTGAGGCGATAGAATTTGACCAAGCCCTGCCCAATAAAGCGAGGCAAACGCGCCAAATCGATCAATCGGGCTCTAATTCTCAACGCGACCATGGTCCAAGATCCGGCTCGAGATTGGTGGCCGAAAAGTTCCATAAACCCCCAAATCGATGGAACTACTGGGACTTTAGCTGTGATAGCGACTTTTTTACACTAGACCCGAATCTCTCAACTGCACTAAGACTTGAAGGCGCCGGGGGTATCAGGCGCTGCTTAAGCCCAGCCAGACGTGGACGACCACGCAAGAAGAAGGGCTACGTGGCGAGACAGGGGAAGGATGAGCCACTCTCGTTCGTGGACTATCGCGCTTGCTTTGGCGGCGCCGATCTCGCTGTTGCCGGCTTTGGGGCGGGCCTCCGACCGCACGTTGCCGATGCATTTCGACTTGCGCACACAAGGCCCGGCAGATGCCTGCGGCAAAAACTGTAAGATTTTCGTTTCAGCCGCTGGCGCGATTACCGCGGATACGCCGCGCCACTTCCTGGCTTTCGCGCAAAGCCACGATTTAACCGGCGCGACCTTCGCAATCGACTCTGATGGCGGCTCAGTGCTTGGAGCCATCGCCTTGGGTCGCCAGATTCGCAACCTCAAGCTTGCGACAACGGTCGGCCGCCTGGTCGACGTGCCGGCAGACGGCCAAAGCGATCAACGCGCCGCGCTGTCGCCGACTGCTGATTGCGAGTCGATGTGCGCCTTCGTTTTGCTCGGCGGTGTGCAGCGAACCGTTCCGGCGGAAGCGCGCGTCATGGTGCATCAGATCTGGCTCGGCGATCGCCGCGAAGATCCGACGGCTGCCAACTACTCGGCCGAAGATCTCGTGCTGGTTCAACGAGACATCGGGCGGCTCGCGCAATACACCGCCGAAATGGGAGCCACTGTCGACCTGCTCGATCTCGCCCTGCGGATTCCGCCTTGGGAGCCGATGCACGCTTTGACGCGCGAGGAGTTGAAACGCTCCCGCTTGACGACGGAAGAGCCGGAAATGCCGGCGGCTGCGACCGTTGCGACTTCGACTTCGTCGACGGCGGCACCTTCGCAACCAACGCCCCGCATGACCAACGGAGTGCGCGCATCCGCGATCAGCGAGCAGCGCTGGGCGCTGGTCGATCAATCGGGCGTTGCAACGTTGGCACGACGTCATCCGCTCACCGTTGAAGGCGAAGAAATCGGCAGCTTCGACCTCGTGGTCGCGTGCACCGCGGGCAGCGACAGCTACGAAGTGAGCTATATCGAGCGTCGACACAGTGGCGAGCAGAAGCCGCTGCCCAGTGCGCTCGACACCATTAGCCTGCGGGTCGGAAGCAACTCGGCGATGCTCAAGGTGGTTTCCTCCGAGCGTCGAGCCTCACCCGATGAACTCGTGACCTACGCGTCGGGACGAGTACCGGCCACGCTCATCGGCGCTTTCGGCGCTGTCGGCAGTCACTCGATGCTGATTAAGACTGCAAGCGCGCAGTTGACGACGGGCATCCGAATCGGAAATACCGGCGCTTCCCAAAACCTTCCGCGACTGGCTGCCGCCTGTAAGGCCGTCGGCGACCGCGCTGAATTGCCAAGGACGAAGACAGGCGGCCTTG
>DATEGX010000203.1:0-4938 GCA_035279875.1 Binataceae bacterium (SeqCode) | reverse complement strand
AGCGCTTTCCGCCCGATCTCGCCAACGCGCCTTTCGATGCGGGACAATATGTGCCGCTCGACCAGATAACCGGCGACCTCGTCCACCGTTTCTATCAGGAGCAGATCCAGATCGACGGCGGAAGGATGGACAAGTTCGCCGCGATCTCCGATGCCGGCGGCCTCACCATGGGCCATTTCGACGGCAGCGAGCTGGAGCTCTGGAAGATCGCGCAAGAGTACACGATCGCGGACAATTTCTTTCACGCCGCCTTCGGCGGATCCTTCCTCAATCATCAATGGCTCGCCTGCGCCTGCACCCCGGTGTTTCCGAACGCGCCCGCCACCATGGTCGCGCAGCTCGACAAGGACGGAAACTTGGTCGCGGACGGAGCGGTCACACCCGATGGCTATGCCGTGAATACGGTGTTCGCGACCGCATCGCCGCATCCGGCAAGCGCGAAACCCGAGACGCTGCTTCCGCCCCAGACTGCGCCCACGATCGGCGACCGCCTGAGCGACGCGAATGTGTCATGGGCCTGGTACGGCGCCGGCTATGCCGACGCGATCGCGGGGCACCCCGCGCCGCTGTTCCAGTTCCACCACCAGCCCTATGTCTATTTCGCCCGCTATGCCGACGGCACACCGGACCGCGCGAAGCATCTGAAGGACGGCGTGGATTTCGAGACGGCGATCAAGAAGGGCGACCTGCCGGCGGTCTCGTTCTACAAGCCGCTCGGCGAGCTCAACGAGCATCCGGGCTACGCCTCGATCCTCGCCGGCGACCGCAAGGCGGCCGAACTTGTTCGCGCGATTCAGGCCAACAGGAAGCTCTGGGCGGACTCCGTCATCATCATCACCCATGACGAGAATGGCGGCACCTGGGATCACGTCGCGCCGCCGCGCGTCGACCGCTGGGGCCCGGGCTCGCGCATCCCGGCCTTCATCATTTCGCCCTATGCGCGGCGCGGCTATGTGGATCACACCCCTTACGACACGACCTCGATCCTGAAGCTGATCGAGACGCGTTTCGGCCTTGCGCCGCTCGGAACCCGTGACGCCAACGCCTATGACCTGACCAATGCGCTGCAATTCTGAGGAAGCGGCTGAACCATAATATTGACTGTCAATTTTATTGACTATATCGTGGGCGGATGGCGCGAGGGCCCGTCCCTGCCGATGACATCCCGATGCCGGCGCTTCTGCGAGCGGCGCGCACGGCCTACGGATCGGCGATGCGCGCGGCTCTGGCGGAGGCCGGGTTCGACGACATCCCCAAGAACGGACTCTATGTGATCGGCGCGCTGCGCCGCTCCGGCACGCCGCTGTCGCGCATCATCCAGGAACTCGGCGTCTCCAAGCAGTCCGCGGGCCAGCTCGTGGATGCGCTCGTCCTTCGCGGCTATCTCGAACGCGAAATCGACGAGGAGGACCGGCGCCGCCTGACGGTCTCGTTGAGCGAACGGGGACGCGCGGTCGCGGATATCGCGCGCAAGGCGGGCGAGCGCGTAGATGCGCTGCTGGCGAAGAAGGTCGGACGCGAACATGTGGTCCAGACGCGCAAGACCCTCATGGCCCTGATCGCGCAATCGCGCGGCGCCCGATGAGCCCGGCGCTCACCGTCATGTTGCTGTGGGCCGGCTTTGCCCTGTCATGGATTGCCGCCATGGCCTGGAGCAGCAAGATCGAGAAACGCGTGGGGTTCGGGCGCGAGATCGCCTATCGCATCGTGCTGATCGTTGGCGGCGTGGTCTTCTTCATACCCGCGCACGGCTATGTCGGGCCGTTGCGCCTGTGGTTCCTGCCCTTCAAGGCGGTCTGGCCGGTGATCGGCGTGATTGCGCTCGGCTTTCTCTTCAGCTGGTGGGCGCGGATCTGGCTGGGATCGCTGTGGTCGGGGCAGGTGACCAAGAAGGAAGATCACCGCGTGGTCGATACCGGTCCCTATGCGATCGTGCGCCACCCGATCTACACCGGAATTCTTCTGGCGGTGTACGCGACAGCCGCGCTCAAGGGCACGGTCCCCGGCCTCGCCGGCGCGGCGATCATCACGCTCGGCCTCTGGATGAAGGCGCGGCTGGAAGAACGTTTCCTGCGCGAGGAGCTCGGCGGCGACTACGACACCTATCGCACGCGCGTGCCGATGCTGATGCCGCTGGGGCCGAAACGTGCTTGATCTATTGAGGAGCGTAAACTGTCACTATGTTTCCAAAGACGACAACAAGTTTGCCCTCTCCAGCCGACAGACCGCTAAGCACGGTGCCGCTGACCTTGTCGGTCCAGATCTGTTTCCCGTTCTTGCCATCAAGCATATAGATAGATCCGGATGTAGAGCCCACGATGGGCTGCCCGTTGATGACAATAGGGTAGCCGGCTAGTCCGCTCGCAGAGAAATTCCACACCACATTCCCGTTCTCTGCGTTGAAGCAGGACAGCTTGTTGTCAACAATTGTCAGGCCATAGTCTTTTTCGTCCAGGCTAAAGAATGCTGGCATGTCGTTGCCCGCATAGGTACCAACGATATCGCCCGATTTGGAATCCACAATGGCGTTCTTAGAAATGTCATTGATATAGACACGTTTCTTGAAATAGGTCGGTGTGCTTCCGCCCCCACCACCGTGCGCATCGTAATGCCAAAGCGTCCTACCGGTCGTGGAAAACTTGTAGTAATCACTAGCAAACGAGACATAAACGCCACCGCCCCCGAAGGCCGGCGAACCCTTAGCGCCACCTTCCAGCAAGTGTGACCAGTTCACATGGCCGGTCTTTTCATCGACCGCATAAAGCGTTGCGCCAAACCCGGCGCCATATGTGTAAACCTGTCCGTCTGCGGCAATTGGAGGGGTAAGAAACAACCACTCGCCGCCGGGCATTTGCGCCGACCAAGCGATCTTGCCTGATTTTGATTTCAGCGCAGTCATCAAGCCGCCGGCATCGATCAAGAAGAGCTGTCCTTTGTCATAGGCAATGCCCATCGTTCCATTGGATACAAGGTGCTCCCAAACTCTGGAACCGGTGGCCAGATCGTAGGCAAGCACATCATAGCCATTCGATAGGACGAAGACTTTGCCTTCGGCGATGAGCGCATACGTGGAGTTGCCGCCGGTATCGATGCTCCAAGCCTTTGTGAGCGGTGGGGCAAAGCCTTCCGGGAATTGAATCCCGCCGGTATGCGCTGTGTCGATTTGTACAGAGGGCGCCTCTTCGCGCAGGCCATTGGGCGCAAGCGCGCTTGCGCCCGTCACCCAGTGGCAAGCGATCGCGAAGATGGAAGCGACAATCGTCGTACGGCTCCGCAATGTTACGAGATTCATCGGATCCCTCAGGTTAGACCTTCCTGACTTGATTCTATTGGGGCACGTACGCGATAACCTTGCTGCCGGCGAGCACAGCAAGTGCGCCGTCGCCGGCAGTTAAGCCGGTAATCTGACTGCCCACATCTTCGGTCCAGAGCTGTGCTCCCGTCGCACCATCGAACATAAAGACGGAGGTGCCGGCAGCGGCGACAGGCTGGCCGTTGATTGCGATCGGCTGACCCGTGAGATTATTGTTGGAATAGCTCCAGACAACGTTGCCCGTTCTGACGTCCGTGCAATAGAGCTTGCCGCTCGCGATCACGAGTTCGAATTTTCGTTTGCCAATCGTGAAGAAGGACGGCGGATTGCTCCCCGGGAACGAGCCGACAGCCGTTCCATCCTTGGAATTCAGCACAAAGTTGCCAGCCGACCAGTCCACCAGATAGACGCGCCTGGCAGAGTAGCTGACGGCGATGCCGCCGCCGCCCTCGCAACAGCCGGAATTCTGCCACAGCAGCGAACCATCCTTGGCATCGAACTTGTAGTATTGGGTAGGGCCTCCGGCGAAGATGCCGTTGTCGCCATAAGCAACTTGGCTGGCAGTTGCTAATATTGGTCGAACCCATTTATTTTCGCCTGTCATTTCGTCATAGGCGGCAATACTGAGTCCGCCGATATAAAGCATTCCCTTCACTGCGATAGGTGCACCGGAATTGTCTGAGCCCAGAGTTCCGGCGAAGTTACCCAACGACCAGAGTTGTTTGCCGTTTTTTGCCTTGATCGCAGCGAGGCGAGTGCCGGAGTAGAAGAACAACATACCGTTGTCATAGGCGCCCAGATTGATGCCACTGCCGAGCAAATGCTCCCAGAGCTTTTTGCCGTTGGCGAGATTGATCGCAAAGACATCATTGGAATTGGACACGAGATAGAGAGCCCCGAGTGCCATCAGCGGAGAACTGACGGTACCACCCGTATCATATGTCCACGCCTTGACGAGCGGCGCGGAGAAACCAGCGGCGAAATCGACGCTTCCGTCGTGGGCCGGATTGATCTGGAAAGAACTAGCGTCCTCGGACGCGCCTTGCGCCATTGTGCTCGTTGTGAGGACAGAGAGAAGGGCAATACTGGCCAGCGCAGTAAACGCGCCTCGCATGTTAACACCGCTGCGCATAGCTCCCCCGAGCAGGTACATCCCTCTCCGGCATTAAAGACTAGCAATTTCGGATTGTCGATGACTGCCGTTCAGTCAGGAAGGGAACCAAGAAATCTGCGTCAGATGGCCTGTAAGCCGGGTTCTGTCCACCGCTTGCGCGGATAGATGGCCATTCCTCTGGGATGACAGTTACCTGTCACCTCGCGCGACCGACCCGGACGGCGATCCGAAAGACAGATCACGTGCCGTCCCTATTTGGTCTTGCTCCCGGTGGGGCTTGCCATGCCACCCCTGTTGCCAGGGGCGCGGTGCGCTCTTACCGCACCATTTCAACCTTGCCCGTCTTCGCCCCTTGCGGGGCTACGCCGCGGCAAGCCAGTCTTAGGGCTTGCCGCGCCGAAGTTGCGAAGCAACGTAGGCGGGCGGTGTCATTTCTGTGGCGCTGTCCCTGGGGTCGCCCCCGGCGGATGTTATCCGTCACCGTGTCCTTCGTGGAGCCCGGACTTTCCTC
>DATEGX010000202.1:0-7811 GCA_035279875.1 Binataceae bacterium (SeqCode) | reverse complement strand
ATACGAAGCTGAACGAGCGATATCTGCGCGAATGGGCCGCGACCATGGCCGCCTCCGGTTACATCGAGTACGACCCGGCCACAACCGCGTTCGGTATGAATGCGGAACAGGCGACGGTGCTCGCCAGCGAAGACAGTACCTTTTTCATGGGTGGAGGGTTTCAATATGCAGTCGCCTGCTACCGGCAAATTCCCAAGCTGATGCAGGCGTTCGAGCACGGCGGAGGCGTGCCATTTACTGATTTCGGCACGGATATTGTCGAGGCGATCGAGCGGTTGTTCCACGCCGGTTACGAAACCTGGGTCGCGCAAGAGTGGATTCCGGCGGTTGCGGACATACACCAGAGGCTTCGCGATGGCGGCGTCGCGGCCGAGGTCGGATGCGGCGCTGGACAATGCACGATTCCCGTCGCGGCAGCGTTTCCCAACTCACGCTTTTTCGGGTTCGACGTCGACGCGGTTTCGATCGAAAGGGCGCGCCGGAAAGCAGCCCAGGCCGGACTCGGGGAGCGGGTTTCATTCGAAAGGATCGCCGCCGAGGAGATCACGTTCACCGATCGCTTCGACCTCGTAATGGCCTTCAACTGCATCCATGACATGGCGCATCCGCGAGCCGTATTGGCTGCCGTCAGGCGGCTTTTGAAGCCGAATGGCGCGTTTCTGTGGTCCGAAGGCCGTGCTTCCGACCGTTTTGAGGAGAATCTCACGCTTCAAGGGCGGACCATGTACGCCGCCAGCACGATGCATTGTATGACGGTATCGCTCGCGCATGGCGGCGAAGGCCTGGGTTCCGTCATAAGTGAAAGTTTGGCGAATTCGATGGCGCAGGAGGCCGGTTATTCACAGTTTCAGCGCCTGCAGGTGCGAAATCCAGTGCACCAGATATTCTGTCTGCGGAAGTGAGGCTACGGCGGCCCTGCGCACGGCGGTGTGCTGATCCGGGCAGTAAATGCCGTTTGGGAGGCTCAGAAAGGATCGTCCCCCAAGTGGCACCGGAACCATCGCTCCTATGATGGCATTTTCGCGCGAATGATGCCTCACCCCTTGTTCAAACGGCCCCATTTTGAAATATAAGAGAGGTATTAGGAGCGTTAACGTTTGAGTTAAGCCAAGGTTAGCCGGCGGAACCGCTTGGCGGCCCACGCTTTGAGCGCGAGGCGGCTCGAGGCCCGCCAGGATCAGGAGGCGCATCGATGTACGATCTAATCATTCGCAACGGCACGGTAATTGACGGCTCAGGGATGCCGCGTTACTGCGCCGACGTCGGAATCAGCGAGGGCAGGATTGCCTCGATTGGCAAACTTGGCACCAGCGCGAAGCAAGTCATCGACGCCGAGGGTCATGTCGTCACCCCCGGAATCATCGACGCGCACACCCATATGGATGCGCAGGTTTTTTGGGATCCCCTCGGGACCTGCTCGTGCTGGCACGGCATTACAACGGTCGTAATGGGCAACTGCGGGTTCTCGCTCGCACCCTGCGCGGAAAAGGACAAGCTCCTCGTTATGCGCAATCTCGAGCGCGCCGAGGATATCTCGCCGGAAGCGATGCAGGCGGGAATTAAGTGGGCGTGGACCACATTCCCCGAGTACCTCAACGCGGTCGATCGCACCCCGAAGGGCATCAACTACACGGCCTATATCGGCCATTCCGCGCTCCGTACGTTCGTGATGGGCGAGCGGGCCTTTTCGAGCGAAGCCAACGAGGAAGACCTGCAGGGGATGAAGCGCGAACTGCGCAGTGCGATTAGCGCCGGCGCAATCGGCTTCACCACCTCGCGTACGCGCAACCATCAGACCCCCGACGGGCAACCGGTCGCGAGCCGCCTCGCGAACTGGGACGAAGTGCGCTCGCTGGTCGGCGTGATGGGCGAACTGAATGCAGGAGTGTTCGAGATCGCGGGCGAAGATACCGGCGTCGACGGGCCGCGCGTCACCGATTACCTGGCCCGGCTCAAGGCGATCGCGGTCGATACCCGCGTTCCGACCACCTTCGGGATGTTCAGCACACGCCGCGCCCCGGATTACTGGCGCCAATACTTCACGCTGGCCGACGAAACCGCAGCCGCTGGCGGGCGCATGTTTATCCAGGTTCACAGCCGCGCGCTCAACGTGCTGCTGTCGTTCGAGACCGTGTTGCCGTTCGATCGGCTGCCGGTCTGGCGTGAATTCCGCAAGCTGCCGCTGGCCGAGCAGGAGACCCGGCTGCGCGATTCCGAGATGCGCCGCCAGTTGGTCGAAGCTGCACGCGAACGCCGCCAGGATCGGCCGGTCGGACCAGAGCCGCGCAACGCCAATTACAAGTGGCTGTTCCCGCTCGAGCGAGCGCTTCCGCCCTATCGTTCGATTGCCCAAATCGCCGAAGAGTCGAACAAGGAGCCGGTCGAAGTGATGATCGACCTGGCGCTAGAGAAAAACCTGAAGCTGTTCTTCATCCAGACGCTCACCAACGAGAACCAGGATCACGTGCTCGAAATGATGCGCAATCCGCGCTCGGTGGTGACCTTCTCCGACTCGGGCGCTCACGTCTCGCAGATCATGGATTCCTCGCTACAAACTCATTTCCTGAGCTACTGGGTGCGCGAGAAGCAGGAATTCACGCTCGAGCAGGCGATGCGCATGCTGACCTTTGTGCCCGCATCGCATTGGGGATTGCGTGGACGCGGTCTGCTGCGCGAGGGCTACGCGGCCGACGTGATCGTGTTCGATCCTGATCGGGTCAAGCCCGAGCTGCCCAAGCTCGAGTACGATTTACCGGCGGGAGCGCGGCGTTTGAAGCAGAAGGCAAGCGGCCTGTTGGCGACTGTGGTGAACGGGCAAGTAGTGCTGCGCAACAACGAGCATACCGGCGCACTGCCGGGGCAATTGCTGCGCGGTCCGCTGGCCCAGCAATAATTTAGCTGGCCGGCAGTTTTCTCGAATCTCTAGAATGGAGGGCGCGGGCGATTCAGTCCGCGCCCTTCTACGTTAAAAGAGCTTCTCGCGGCGCTTTGATTAGTGGCCGTTACTCCGGCGAGGGAAGTGAAGCCGGTGCCTCAGGCGGACCGATGACCTCGTCGCGCGGCAGCAACTGCAACTGACCATTGCCGGCGTCGAGGTACTCTTGCGCGATCCGATCCTCTTCGCACTCGACCTTTTCCTCCTGATCGAGCAGCGATGACATCGTATCGAGATGTCGCCGAATTTCAGCCGCGAGTTCGCGATTGACGCCCTTGACCAGCGCGAGTTGCTCGGTCGAGGCTTCGCGGATGCGCCGCAGGCTGCCGAAATGACGGAGCAGCGCGCGCCGGCGCACCGGGCCGATACCCTCGATATCGTCGAGCACAGACCGCAGACGCGCCCGCCGCCTGAGTTCGCGGTTATAGGTGATCGCGAAGCGATGGGCCTCGTCGCGAATCCGCACCAACAGGAAAAGCGCCGTCGAGTTTTTCGGCAGCACAATCGGGTCTTTGCGGTTGGGCAGGAACACCCGCTCTTCGGACTTTTCGACGGTTCGGGCACGCGGGTCGTTGAGCACATGTTGCTTGGCGATCGAGACCACGTCGATCTGCTCGAACAGGCCGAATTGCTTGAGGACCTCAATCGCCACGTTGAGCTGGCCCTTGCCGCCGTCGATTGCCCAGAGGTCCGGGAATTCGTTCTCCTCGCGCGCCCGTTTGAGCCTCCGGCTCAACACCTCGTACATGCTGGCGAAGTCATCCTGGCCCTCGACCGTGCGAATTCGATAGCGCCGGTAGAGCGCTTTCTGCGGCTCGCCCTCGTCGAAGGTGACTTGCGATGCTACCACCATCGACCCTTGCAGGTTGGAAATGTCGTAGCATTCGATCCGCTTGGGGGCATTGCGCAGATGAAGCTTTGAGCGCAACTCGTCGAGCATCTTCTCACGCGTATTCTCGTTGTCGCGGCGGGCGGCAAAACTCTGGCGCGCGTTGTTCATCGCCATTTCGAGCAAGCGCAGTTTATCGCCGCGCTGCGGCACCACAAGCTCGACCTTGCGCCCGCGCCGTTCCGACAAAAGCTCGGCCCGAACTTCGGCATCCTCGATAGCAACCGGCAGGATTACGTCGTCGGGGAGGAATCGCACGCCCGAATAATATTGCGTCAGCAGGTCGGCCAGCACTTCTTCATCGGGGAATTCGAGGTCCTGGAAGCTCCAGCTATGGGTGCTGGTCAGCTTACCGTTGCGCACCATCAGCACGATTGCCTCGATAAAGCCGCCCTGGCGGTAGAGCCCGAATACGTCCTGATCGCCGCCCCAATGATGGAGCACGGTCTGCCGCTCGACGGTCTTTTCGATTGCCCGCACCCGATCGCGCACGCGCGCCGCCTCTTCGAATTCGAGACGCCCGGCGTGATCCTTCATCCGCTCGCGCATGACCTTCAGCAGCTCCAGATTCTTGCCTTCGAGCAGCATCTGGGAAGCCAGCAAATGGCGTTCGTACTCTTCGCGATCGACCGGCAGGCAACATGGTCCGAGGCATCGCTTGATCTGGTATTCGATACACGGCCGCGAACGGTTCTTGAAGACCGAGTCCGAGCAGGTCCGCAGGGGGAAAACCTTGCGGATCACGTCGATGGTTTCGCGCAGACCGTCGGCCGATCCGAACGGTCCGAAGTAGCGTCCACCGTCCTTGACGATCCGGCGCGTGACCGTAATCCTCGGCCATGCGTGACCGGTGATCTTGGCGCTCAGATATGATTTGTCGTCTTTGAGCCTGATGTTGTAGCGCGGCTTGTACTGTTTGATCAGGTTGTTTTCGAGAATCAACGCCTCTTTTTCGCTGCGCGCGACCAGGGTGTCGAAATCCCGAACGCGCTTCATCAGGAAGCGCACCTGCATCCGTCCGTCGCCGCCCTCGCGGAAATAGGAGCGAACCCGCGGGCGCAGCGATTTCGCCTTGCCGACGTATAGAACCTTGCCGTTGCGATCCTTCAGCAGGTAGACGCCCGGCCCGGCTGGAATCCCCTCGAGCTTTTGCGAAAGCGGGTCGTCCTCGGCGTAGGAGTCGGCGGGTTCCGGCTCGTCTGATGCAGGATTCGAGGCGGCTTCCGGATAATCGACCAACGAGTCGAAGCGCGCGCCGATTTCGTTCGTTTGCGCGTCGGAACCGCGTATGGATTCGCGCCCAGGGCCTGTCTTGGACGCGATCGCTGCCGGCCCCTCGTCGACCGGCGATTTGAGATCATGGCTGGGCGCAGACGGAGAGACGCCCTCTGAACGAATCATCGCCTCATCATGTCGCCGGCCACCCTGTGACCTGTCGCCCATTGCAATATCAGTATAGCATCGCCGGCACGGCAGCTTCGCACGCCGCTACGGCGAGATTTACGCGCTAAGGCGTCCAAAATGGGCCAGCGGAGGTTGGGCCCAGGCTTCGAGAGGAATTGGCCGGCCGGCTAATCGTCCGAGTCGGGCACCAGTTTGAGATGTCCCTGCTTGGCAGGACGCGCGGCCGGCTCCTGACGGCGGCGGGTAGGCGCCTTCTTCCCGCCGGTGGAGGTCCGGGCCTGACGCGGGCCTCCTCGCACCGCCGGTCCCCCCGGCGAAGCCGACTGACCGTCGGTCGTATGCCGCTCCCGGTCCGGCCGCGATCCCGCGCTACCCGGCGGCAAAACCGGGCGTTCGGGCGCGTGGGGCTCAAGCATCTGTCCGAAGACCTGCCGCTCGAGCCGCTTGATGCGGTCGCGCAGTTCGGCCGCGCGCTCGTATTCCAGCTTCTCCGCCGCATCCATCATCTGCCGGCGCAACTCCGTGATACGATCCGACAACTCATGCGGCGGCACGAACTCGTCTTCCTGTTTGGACTTGCCCGGCGAGTCGATTTCCGGCACTACCGCCCACTCCGGCGAGTACATCTCGACCAGCGAAGCGTCGATCGCCTTGACGATCGTTTTCGGCGTGATGCCGTTAGCCTCGTTATATGCGACCTGCTTCGCGCGGCGCCGATCGGTCTCGCCGATCGCCATCCGCATCGATTGGGTTAGCTGGTCGGCGTACATGATGACCTTGCCGTTGAGATTACGGGCCGCCCGCCCGATGGTCTGGATAAGCGAACGCGCCGATCGCAGATAACCCTCTTTGTCGGCATCGAGGATCGCGACCAGCGAGACTTCGGGCAAATCCAGCCCTTCGCGCAGCAGGTTGATTCCCACCAGGACGTCGAATTCGCCCTTGCGCAGGCTGCGGATTATCTCGACCCGCTCGATCGTCTCGATATCCGAGTGCAGATAGCGGACCCGCACGCCGAGGTCGTGATAGTAGTCGGTCAGGTCCTCCGCCATTTTTTTGGTAAGGCAGGTGACCAGCACGCGCTCGTTGTCCGCGACCCGCTTGCGAATCTCCTCGAGCAAATCGTCGACTTGGGTCCCGGCTTTGCGCACCTCGATTTCGGGATCGATTAGCCCGGTCGGCCGAATCAACTGCTCGATCACCAGCCCGCCCGATTGCTTCAGCTCGTAATCTCCGGGAGTGGCCGAAACATACGCAATCTGATTTACGAAACCCTGCCACTCTTCGAAGTTCAACGGGCGATTATCCAGCGCCGACGGCAGCCTGAAGCCATAGTCGACCAGGGTTTCCTTGCGCGAACGGTCGCCGCGGTACATTCCGCCGATCTGCGGGATAGTGACGTGGCTCTCGTCGATGAAGCAAAGATAGTTCTTCGGGAAGTAATCGAGCAGCGTCGGCGGCGCATGGCCGGGCGAGCGGCCGGTCAGATGGCGTGAGTAATTCTCGATTCCCGGGCAGAAGCCCATCTCGGCCAGCAACTCGAGGTCGTAAAGCGTGCGCTGCTCGAGCCGTTGCGCTTCGAGCAGGCGGTTCTCCTGCCGGAAGAATTCGAGCCGCTCCTTGAGTTCCGCACGGATATTGCGGACCGCGGTCTCCATCCGATCCGAAGTCGTCACATAATGCGACGCCGGGTAAATCGCGACCGCTTGGAGCTTGCGGATGACCTTGCCACGCAGCGAGTCGATTTCGTACAAAGCCTCGACCTGATCGCCGAAAAACTCAATGCGCACGGCGCGGCTCTCTTCGTAGGCCGGAAAGACCTCGACCGTATCGCCGCGCACGCGGAACGTTCCGCGGTGAAAATCGTAGTCGTTGCGCTGGTACTGAATATCGACCAGCTTGCGCAGCACCCGGTCGCGCTCGATAGTCTGGCCTTCCTCGAGGAAGACCAGCATCTCAAAGTAAACTTCGGGCTCGCCGAGGCCGTAGATGCATGAGACCGAAGCGACGATCAGGACGTCATTGCGCTCGAGCAGGGCCTTGGTCGCGGAATGCCGGAGCTTGTCGATTTCGTCGTTGATGCTGGCGTCTTTTTCGATATAGAGATCGGTCGATGGAACGTACGCCTCGGGCTGATAGTAGTCGTAGTACGAAACGAAGTAGCGGACCGCGTTTTCGGGAAACAGGCTCTTGAATTCGTTGTAAAGCTGGGCCGCCAGGGTCTTGTTCGGCGCCATCACCAGGGTCGGCCGGTTGACCTTCGCGATCACGTTGGCCATCGTGAAGGTCTTGCCCGAACCGGTGACGCCGAGCAGCACCTGATGCTTGACGCCGTCGACCAGGTTCTGCGCCAACGCCTCAATCGCCGCCGGCTGATCGCCCTGGGGCTGATAGCCCGAGACCAGCTTGAAAACGCCCTCTTTGCCGCGCGCCAATGACAGCATCATTGCCACCCATTTTAGCAGTCGTAACGGCCGCGCCCGAATAGCCCGGATTTGCCGTCACACCGGACCCGCCGCAGGCGCAAAAACTGCGATGTCAGGATTCTGCCAGCAGCCGTGCGACGTCTGCTTCGACTCGCGT
>DATEGX010000201.1:0-8477 GCA_035279875.1 Binataceae bacterium (SeqCode) | reverse complement strand
CGCCGGCCGCGGCCAGCCGCTTGGCGGCGACAGGGTTGAGCAGGAAATGGTCGATGCGCAGGCCGGCGTTGCGCGGCCAGGCATTCCGGAAGTAATCCCAGAAGGTGTAGATGCGCTCCTCGGGACGCATGGTGCGCAGCGCGTCGGTCCAGCCGCGAGCAAGCAGTCGGGCGAAGGCGTCGCGCGTTTCAGGCCGGAACAGGGCGTCATTGATCCAACGCTCCGGCGCGAAAACGTCGAGTTCGGTCGGAATCACATTGTAATCACCGGCCATAACGACCTGGGAGTTCAGGGCGAGCAGCGTCTCGGCATGTTTCTCGAGCCGCTCGAACCAACGAAGCTTGTACTGGAACTTGGGCCCGGGCGCGGGGTTGCCATTGGGAAGATAAAGGCATGCGACCAGCAGGCCGCCGGCCTGCCCCTCGATATAGCGGCTATGGAGATCTTCAGGATCGCCGGGCAATACGCGGCGAACTTCGACCGGATCGGCGCCGCGCGCGAGGATCGCGACGCCATTGAAGCTCTTCTGGCCGTGCCAGATAACGCCATAGCCCGCTTCGCGAATCGCGGCCTCGGGAAACTTGGCATGCGGGACCTTCAATTCCTGAAGGCACGCGATATCGGGCCCGGTTTCGGCGAGCCAGCGCAAAAGGTTCGGCAAGCGGGCGGTGATACCGTTCACGTTGAAAGACGCGATCTTCAATCGTCTATCCCTCGTTCCTCGCTAGAATACACGAATGTGGGATCCGCTCCCCAACAGCGCGGGCTCCGCCTACCGACTAATGCGCTTAATCGCGCGACCGTTGAAGGGTCAGTGCAGCGCCTGACGAAATTACGCGCACGTCGGTCAAATTAGTCTCCGGAAAGTGTTCCGAACTCCATGTTCTATCCATGTGCCAGAGCTATTAGAATTGAAGTCCCACTCAAGTAGCTCTCCGGCGCCTCGCATACGCTCAATCCTTCGTGTTAGCCTCGCCCTGCACGAACGAATCGTTCCGGGTCACAGACAACAATCGCGCGGCCCTTGCGCGGAAAAGCAACAGAGGGATCCAATGAAATACGCAATCGTTACGGGAGGCGCGCGCGGCCTCGGCTTGGGAATTGTGCGCGCCCTGGTGGCGGACAACGTAGTGGAGCGTGTCGCAATTATCGATCGCGAGCTCAGGCCAACACCGCCCGAGATCGCCGATCGCGTCGAAGGCTTCAACGCCGACGTGACGGACGAGGCGCAAATACGTGCGGTGGCTGACGCGATCGTGTCGAAGTTCGGTCCGCATCCCGACGTCCTGTGCAACAATGCGGGAGGTGGCGAATCGGGATGGTTTGAAAGCGGACAAGAGTCGGAGTGGCATAGCGTCGAGATCTGGCGGCGGTACGTCGAGTTAAACCTCAACTCGGTTTATTTGGTGTCTAAGCAAATAGTGCCGCGGATGACCACAGGCGGTGCGATTTGCAATACGTCATCGATTGCCGGGATTTTGGCGTCGCCGTTTCTGGCGGCATATGCGGCGGCAAAGGCCGGGGTAATCTCCTATACACGCACGCTCGCGTTGCAGTTGGGACCGAAGGGTATCCGGGTCAATGCGGTCGCGCCCGGCCTCATCTACACAAAGATTTGGGAGGAACTGGGCGCCGCAATCGGAGGGGGCGCAGATCGGGCACGTGGCGCGTTCGATCTGGCGGTACGCACGCTGACGCCGCTGGGACGCGAGCAGACTCCCGAGGATATTGGCAAGACCGTCGCGTTCCTGTGTTCGGATCGGGCGGCGAACATTACGGGCCAGGTAGTAGCGGTGGACGGCGGGATCATCCTCGGACGTCCGCCACTGCGCGCATGATGTGATAGCGGTGAAAAGTCCTCTCTCATTTGGTGAACCTCCACAGGTTGGATAGGGTAACGGCTGACCGGCAGATTCGTTTTACCTGGAGAAAAATCGACGATGGACGAGAAACTTAGACTCGACATCTACCGGAAGATGGTGCTCAGTCGCCGGCTTGAAGAGCGCATAGCCGAGTTGATCAAGAGCGGACAGGCAGGCGGCTTTATGCATCCGGGAGTCGGCCAGGAGGCGCTCCAGGTTGCGGCGATCGCGGCGCTGCGTGGGGACGACTACATCATGTATGCGCACGCGGGGTCGCCTACTGGGTGGCGCGGGGGATTCCGCTCGAGCGGATACTTTGCGACCTTGCCGGCAAGGAGGGCGGCACCAATAAAGGACGTGGCGGTGTGATGCACGTCGTCGATCCGATCCGCGGCGTACTGGGAGAGAGCGGAACGCTGGGCGGATGCTTTCCGATCGCTACTGGCGCCGGACTATCGATCAAACTTCATAAGCAGGACAAGGTCGTGCTCTGCTTCTTCGGCGACGGAACATCCAATCGCGGCACGTTTCACGAGAGCGCCAACATGTGCGCGGTGCGCAAACTCCCCGTAATTTTCCTCTGCGAGAACAACGGTTGGGCAGTCTCGGTGCCGACCACTACGTCCACCGCGAATCCGAATATTGCGGATCGCGCCCAAGGTTACGGAATGCCGGGGAAGACCGTGGACGGTAACGACGTCGCCCAGACCTACGAAGCGGTAGCCGCGGCAGTGGCGCGCGCACGGCGTGGTGAGGGCCCTTCTCTGATCGATGCCAAGACCTACCGCCTATGGGGGCATTGGATTGGGGATCCCGACGACTACCGCTCGCGAGAGGAGGTCGAGAAGGAATGGCGGCGCGATCCTCTGGAGGCCTATGAGAACAACCTGATCGCGGAAAAGGTCCTGAACGAGCCGGAAGTCCAGAAAATCAACGAAGATGCCAGGACGCAGATCGATCGGGCCGTTGCTGCAATGCAAACGGCGAAAGCGCTGCAGCCTGAGTCAGCGCTGGAGGATGTGTTTGCTGACTAGATCAGGCCGCTCATCGGGGAAAAATCGAAAATGCCTACGATAACGTACGCACGAGCGATCAAAGAGGCGATGGCCGAGGAGATGAGACGCGATCCCTCGGTCATTCTGTACGGCGAGGACGTGGCAAACTTCGGAGGTATCTTCAAAATTACCGCGGGGCTCAAAGAAGAATTTGGCGAAGAGCGCGTCTTTGACACGCCAATTTCCGAAAACGCAATTGTCGGGGCGGGAGTCGGCGCCGCGATCACGGGACTGCGGCCGATCGTCGAATTGCAATTCGCCGACTTCCTGTTCACCGCAGCCGACGAAATCGTGCTCAAAGCGGGTATGTGGCGATGCGTGCATGGCGGCGCGTTCAAGGTCCCGATGGTGGTTCGATGTCCGTCCGGTGCGGCGGGCGTTGGCCCGGAGCACGGTCAGTGCCCCGAAGCATTCTTCATGCACACTCCTGGCCTGCGTATCGTATCGCCAGCCACTCCTGCCGATGCCAAAGGGTTGCTTAAGAGTGCGATCCGCAGCGATGATCCGGTCCTCTATTTCGAACACAAGTTGCTCTATGGAACCAAGGGGGAAGTATCGGAGGACCCCGACTTGCTCGTACCGATGGGCAAGGCGGCGATCCGTCGTGAGGGCGACAAATTGACGTTGGTCGCGATCTCCGCGATGGTACCCAAGGCGCTGAAAGTCGCCGAGCGACTGGCCGAGGAAGGTCACAATATTGAAGTGATCGACCCACGTTCGCTCAACCCGTTCGATCGTCCAGCGATAATCGAGTCAGTGAAAAAGACCGGCCGGATCGTAGTGGCCGAGGAATCGTACAAGACCCTCGGGATCGGCGCCGAGATCGGTGCGATGCTGATGGAAGATGCGTTGAACTACCTCGAACGCCCGCTGCGACGCGTGGCACTCCCCGACGTACCGATTCCAACCGCCTCAGCACTCGAGAAATTCGTGCTGCCGAACGAGCAGAAGATCTACGACGCGTGTCGCGAATCATTGACGTAATCTATTTCTGTTTCGGCACCCGCGCGTGCGTTTCGCATGAGATGAACTCGATTATCTGATGGCGACGCCAATTCAAATGCCCAAGCTCGGGCATACGATGACTGAAGGTAAAGTCATTCGCTGGCACAAGCTACCCGGCGAGTCTGTTCGCGAAGGCGATGCAATTCTTACGATCGAAACCGACAAGACCGAGGTCGAAATCGAGTCGCCAGTGGCCGGCCTGATGGGAGCGCACGCTGCCCGCGAGGGCGATACGATCGCGGTCGGCGGTATGCTAGTGACGTTGCTGGCGCCGGGAGAAGCGCAGACCGCCACCAGCGCATCCGGGTCAACCTCGGACGCTCCGACGTCGCCGCGTGCAGATTCGACTGCATCTGACGGCGTCGCGAGGCGCACGCTCGCGTCGCCGCGCGCACGGCGGTTGGCGGCCGAGCACGGGGTCGACCTCGCACGCGTCGTTGGTCACGGCATTGAAGGTGCGGTGACCGAGGACGACGTGCGCACTGCGATAGCGACGGCAGGAACTGCTGCGCGAGCAACTAGCGTTTCCGCACCGCACATCGCTGCCGCCCTCGCGCCGGCGCGTCGTGAGAAACTCACGCGTATTCAACAGGTTGGGGCCCGCAACCTCGTCGCAAGCTGGCAGAATGTTCCACATTTCGTGCAGATGGTCCGGGTGGACATGAGCCGCGCGCTCGCTGCACGCAAGGCCCTCAATGCCGCGGGGGGAAATTTTTCCTTGACCGACCTCCTTCTGTTCGTGACGGCAAGAGCGCTGACTGAGAACCCGCGAATCAACGCCGCTTTCGCCGACGGCGAGATGCTGATCTACGACCGCGTGAACCTCGGCGTGGCGGTTGATACTCCTGAAGGTTTGGTGGTTCCGGTGCTGCATGACGCGCATCTGCTGGCGCTCGCGGATTTAAGCGATCGCCTCGCCCAACTGACGCAGAAAGCACGGGCGAAGAGGCTTGCACCATCGGAACTGGAAGGAGCCACGTTCACGGTCTCGAATCTGGGTGCATTCGGCGTCGAGAATGGCACTCCGGTGATTTTCGCGCCTCAGGCGGCCTTGATGTTCGCGGGCGCCGTTCACGATGAAGTCCTTGCGATCGAGGGGCGGGCCGAGGTTCGACCGGTGATGGGTCTTTCGATTGCTTACGACCACCGCGGTATCGACGGCACGACTGCCGCGCGCTTCACCACGAGAATCAAGCAATTGCTGGAAGCGGCTGAGTTTCCTGGCATGCCCCCAACCGTGCCGCCGCCGGCGTTTGGCAAGCGCGAAGTCGCAGTAGAATTCAGCGGCGAGGGACTGCGCACTCGCGTTCGCCACGGGTCGCTCGAGTGGACCAATTCAGCCGAAGCTGATGACGGTCCCGACCCGGTGACGTCGTTCATGGGTTCTTTGTGCTCGTGCCTTTTGATGTCGCTGCGGGTTGCGGCACGCGTGCGGAAATTCGACCTGGCAGCGGCCTCACTTTCGGGTCGATGCACTGACACGGGACACGTCAAGGCGATTGACCTCGAATTGCGCATATCCACCTCTGAGCCTGAAGACAAACTCAAACGATTGATTGAGGTAGCCGAGCGCGGATGTCACATACGAGCGCTGGTGCGGACCGACGTGCCCGTAACCCTGAATGTCGTGCGGGTCTGACGCGTATTGTTCGTTCGCTCGCGTGCTGAACAAGTCTCCTTTGCGGAGGTCGGTTTACCGAACTCGGCCGATCACGATAGTAACTGTCAGTGTTATTCCTGCCGGACAGAACTTCGAGTTATAGACAAACGCCGGTGACTGCTGTAAGAGCCGGAACGCATAAGGGGAGGGTTCGATGGCTCAGATTGATCAGCCGGCGTTGCGGATTCTGGCGGCTCCGCTTAACAAAATCGCGTCGCTTCTCGGGCAGACTCCCGCCAAGCTCGTGCCCTTCAAAGCGAATACGGTCGCCGCGGCGCTCAGCGACCCGACAAAAGCGTCGCCGGCGGTGAATTTCACAATATCCGGAATTCCCCTGGTCATTAGCGCGATAGGCGGCCCGGGTCTGGCCAGCCTGCCGCTTACGCTCGAGGACGTGATCGTACACTTGGCCACCTTCAATCTTGGCGGTGTGGTCAGCGACCTCGCGGAGTTGGTCGGCGATGCCGCGAATATCGTCGGCCATCAGGCGTCGCTCGCGCTCTCGTTTCTCACGGTCATGCAGAACGCGGGCGCAAAGAGCGGATCCGTTGCTCAGGAGGTTGCCCGCGCCTATCAGCAATATTTCTTCGATGACACTGGCTATCAGACGCTCGAGGGCGCCGCGATTTCTCCACCATCGCTTCGTCCAGCAGGTGGCGGCGCCATGACCGTCGCCGATCTGAGGAAGTATCTGACGCGGCAAACAGCGGAACAGTATACGCGTGACCTGGTCCAGATAACCGCCGAGGCTTCCGGCAATGCACTCTTCAACCTTTTGCCGCGTTACCTCGATTTGCAAGCAAGGAAGGACGCGAAAGCTGAGCGTTGGTTCAAGGGCTACGCGTCGCTCGCTGAGTCCGCGGTAACCAGCGCGGTCGAGGAGGCCCTTCTCGGTGTCGCCTTATTTACCGGCAATCCGGTGTTTGCTGCAGCGGTCGGTACGTTTGCCGGAACCGCCGCCAAGAAAGCCACCCAGGCGGCGTTCCTGGCGGAGATTGGCATTCCCGAGAACGCCCTGGCGCCGGTCACCGCTAGCGGCCACTGAGGATCTTTTTTGGTCGAGCCTTGCTGCGGGTTTTACTACTTCCTGACTGGAGGAACCTCACTTGGCGGAAAAACGTTTAGCTATATCAATTAAAGGCGGCGTATCACTCGGAGCCTATGAAGCCGGCGCATTGAGTGAAACGCTGCGCATGATCGCTTTCAACAACACGCATCCGGAAAGCACCAAGTGGTATGTGGATGTACTAACCGGAGCCAGCGCCGGCTCGATCACGGCCGCTTTAGTCGCGGCTACCCTGATCAATCAGCAAAGCAATCCGCTCGATTCCGTTTGGCTTGAAAGACTTTCCCTGGAAGCTTTGTCTCCTCCAAAGAATTCCGGCAGCCTCGAAGATAGTTACTTTCTTCTCGATGCGTCAAAGCTCGACGTTCTTGCCCAGGAGTTTGTCGGTTTTCCGAATAGAGTCTCTCGACATCCGGCGGTCCGACCCGGCGATGCGGAACTGCGGCTGCGCTTCACTCTTTCGCGAGTGAATCCCTCAATGACAGAGGTACCAACACCCAGCGGCGACACCCTGAATATCGAGAAATATGCCTACACCGGATCGTTCTTCATTAATATGACACGGGACGACTCGCTCGTTCTCCGGGCTTCCGGAATCGCGGCTGCGGGCTATAGTAACCCCGGCCGCGAGGTCATGGGCGCGGATGCCTGGAAGGCACTGCAGCAGACGGCGATTGCATCGGGAACATTCCCGCTGGCCTTTGCGCCCCGCAATCTCCGGGTCTGGGACGAGCAGCATCTGTGGCGCGATACTTATTTTGTCGATGGCGGACTGTTCGACAACGATCCGATGGGTGAGGCGATAAATGTCGCGCACGATCTGGACTGGTACTCGCCGGGCGCGGCTGCCTACGATGACGCGGATCGGCATTTCATGGTGATTCACACGGAACCCTTTGTCCGTCCGCAAGACTTGCCAGGCGTTCCCGATCCTTACACGCTGCTGATGAACGTCGTCGGTTCGCTGCTGACGGAAAGTCAAACTTCGGGGCTGCGCGAAATTCCGGCCGTCAATGAAAGAGTGAAGCAGCGGAGCGATTTTCTGCAAATGCTCGCAAGTCAAATCGCCAGTGGAGCAACGTTCTCAGTCCCGCCCGGCTTACTCGAACAGCTTGCCAAGTGGCGCGGAATAAACATCGCCGAGCAGCTCCCCGTGTTGCAGAGAGCGTTAATTCCAGACCTTCAAAGAACCGATCCGCAGACCCACCTGATGGTTGGTGGCTTTACCGACGCGATGAAGCAGCGTTTCAGCGACACGGCCCTGGCGATGGACCTTGCACTAAATGTGGCCGACAAAGTCACGCTCTCACCAATCCTTGTCGCGCCCAAGGCCGCGTTGGCGGGCAATCCCTTGTACGGGTTCGGCGGTTTTCTGGTCCCGGCTTTCCGCGCGCATGACTTTCAGCAAGGGCGCTACGATGCATGGGCGACCTGGAGTGCAATCGCGCGGTCGCAAATGCTCCCGTTTGTCGCTCCCGCACTGGGGGACATGCAATGTCCGCCGCCAATCGTTCCCGAAGATCCGCAAAAGATCCTCGCGGCGAATAGAGCCGCCTATGAGGCGGGTGAGAAGCAGTTCTTCGATCGGGTCAACACGGTCGCCGAGAGAATACTCACTAAAGGTCGTTCCCTCGGTACGATTGGCGACGTTATCGTACGAACGCTACTCGGCCTTATTACCAGAAAGGCTTTGGGCTAGTGACCATTCGTTGGTTAACAGGTCGCCCACGAGACGGACGAGGAGATGCGCGGGCGGCCGGCTCACCAACCAAATGCCATGAAACGTCGAACGCCGCGTCCGGCTATTGAGCCCAGCCTTTTTCATACGG
>DATEGX010000200.1:0-4540 GCA_035279875.1 Binataceae bacterium (SeqCode) | reverse complement strand
GAGGAAATCAGCCGGCGAGCTTCTTGCGCAGAATTTCGTTGACTATTTTGGGGTTGCCCTTGCCGCCCATCGCCTTCATGACCTGCCCGACGAAGTAGCCGAACAGTTTGTCCCGGCCCGCGCGATATTCCGCGATTTTGGCAGGCTCCGCCGCCATTACCTTCTCGCATGCGGCCGCGATCGCGCCTTCATCGGAGACCTGGACCAGCCCAAGTTGGGCGACCGTCGCGCTGGCGCCCTTGCCCGATTTGCACATCTCGGCAAAGGCAGTTTTGGCGGCATTGAGGCTGATAGTGCCGTCTTCAACCATCTTTAGCAGGGCGCCGGTCTCGGCGGCTGGCGGCACTGCCTCGGCCAGCGGCTTGCCGGTCTCGTTAATTACCCGCAGGATCTCCGTCATGGTCCAATTGGCGGCGGTCTTCTGATTCTTGAGGCCCACGGCCAGCACGGCCTCGAAGTACTCGCCGATTTCCCGCTCCTCGGTCAGGAGCGCCGCCTCGTATGCGTTCAAGCCCACATCGCGCGTCAGACGGGCGCGCCGCTGTGCCGGCAATTCGGGCATCTCGGCCCGGATACGCTCGATCGTCGCCCGATCAACCCTGAGAGGCGGCAAGTCCGGCTCGGGGAAGTAGCGATAATCGTTGGCGAATTCCTTCGAGCGCATCGGGCGGGTCTGCTCGCGCACCGGATCCCAAAGGTGGGTCTCTTGCGCGATACGGCCGCCCGCCTCGAGTTGGTCGATCTGGCGGCTGACTTCGTAGGCAATCGCCTTCTCGACGAAGCGGAAGGAATTGAGGTTCTTGATTTCGGTCTTGGTGCCAAGCTCGGAGGAGCCGCGGGGCCGCACCGACACGTTGACGTCGCAGCGGAAATCGCCCTCCTCCATGCGTCCTTCGGAAGCGCCGAGATAGCGCAGAATCGCGCGCAATTCGCGCAGGTAGGCGCCGGCCTCTTCGGCCGAGCGCAGATCCGGTTCGCTGACGATCTCGACCAGCGGCACGCACGCGCGATTGAAATCCACCAGGCTGCCGTCAGGCTCGTGGATATTCTTGCCGGCGTCTTCCTCCATATGGATACGCACCAGGCGAATCCGCCGCGGCGCACCCTCTCCCGCCGCGATCTCGATATAGCCGCCCTTGCATAGCGGCAGTTCGTACTGGCTTATCTGGTAGCCCTTGGGCAGGTCGGGATAGAAATAGCTTTTCCGCGCGAAGACCGAATACTCCTGGATGTCGCAATGCGCGGCGAGGCCCATTCGCAACGCCAGTTCGACCGCATGGCGATTGAGCACCGGCAACACCCCGGGCATCCCCAGGCATATGGGGCAGACGTTCTCGTTGGGGCCGGCACCGAAGCCGGCGGCGCATCCGCAAAACAGCTTCGAGCGGGTCAGCAGATGGGTATGGACTTCGAGTCCGATTACCGCTTCGTACGAGTCAGTAGCCATGTGGGCGGTCCCTTCGCCAGGTAATCTATCATAACGCCGGGGAGCGGCGCTCGAGCGCTCCGGAATTCTCGTAGGCGTCCCCGGCCCGCAAAATCGCCTCTTCGCCGAACGGCGGACCGACCAGTTGCAAACCAATCGGCAACCCTCGCCCGTCGTAGCCGCACGGCAGCGAAAGTCCCGGCAGGCCGGCCAGGTTGATCGAGATGGTGAAAATGTCCGACAGGTACATCTGCAGCGGATCGGCGGTTTTTTCGCCAATCCTGAAAGCGGTGGTCGGCGCGACCGGGGTGGCGATTATGTCGCAGCTCTCGAACGCCCGTTCGAAATCGTAGCGAATCAGGGTGCGCACTTTCTGACCCTTCAGATAGTAAGCGTCATAGTAACCGGCGGACAGCGCGAAAGTCCCGAGCATGATCCGCCGCTTGACCTCGGCGCCGAAGCCACGGGCGCGGGTGCTGTTGTACAGGTCGAGTGTGTTGCCCGCCTCGGCCCGCATTCCGTAGCGGACTCCGTCGTAGCGGGCCAGATTCGCACTCGCTTCGGCGGTGGCGATCAGGTAGTAAGCCGCAACCGCGTACTCGGTATGCGGCAGCGAAATCTCGACTGTCCGCGCACCCATCGCCGCGAACTGTCTGAGCGCCGAGTGCACCGCCTTCTCAACTTCGGGCTCCATCCCTTCGACGAAGTATTCACGCGGCACCCCGATACGCAGTCCCTTGAGATTGCCGGTGAGCGCCCGTTCATAGTCCGGCACCGGGCGCGCCGAGCAGGTCGAATCGAGCGGATCGAGCCCGGCGATCTCTTTGAGCACCAGCGCCGCGTCGCGCACGGTCTTGCCAAACGGCCCGACCTGGTCGAGCGACGAGGCGTAGGCGATCACGCCATAGCGGCTCACGCGGCTGTAGGTCGGCTTGATACCGACGACTCCGCAAAACGCCGCAGGCTCGCGAATCGAGCCGCCGGTATCGGTGCCGAGCGACGCGAGACACTCATCGGCCGCGACCGCCGCCGCGGACCCGCCGGACGACCCGCCGGCCACGCGCTCGGTGTCGTAGGGATTGCGGGTCGGGCCAAAAGCCGAATTTTCGGTCGACGATCCCATCGCGAACTCGTCCATGTTCGCCTTGCCCAGGAAGACCGCGCCGGCCGCACGCAGCCGCGCGATAACCGTCGCGTCGTAGGGCGGCACGAAGTTGCCGAGAATCTTCGAGGCGCAGGTCGTCCGAACACCGCGAGTCGCGAAGATATCCTTGATCGCCAGCGGAATTCCGCACAGCGGCGGCGCTTCACCGGCCGCTATCCGGCGGTCCGCTTGCTCCGCCTGTTCCATCGCCTCGCCCGGGCAAAGCGTTATGAAGGCGTTGAGGCGCGGCTCCATTGCGGCGATTCGATCGAGACAGGCGCGGGTCAATTCGATCGAGGAAATTTCGCGCTTGGCCAGCAGCTCGCGCGCCCTGGTAATCGTCAGGCTGAATAGGTCGGAAACCATCGTGCGCACAATTTACTCGATAATCTTGGGCACCCTGAACAGGTTGCCGGCGCGGGCTGGCGCGTTCGATAGCATCTCGGCGGGCGCCGGATGATTGGTGACCACATCTTCGCGCATCGGTATGCCCGACTCACCGACTTGGGCGGTCGGCTCGACTTCGCCGGTGTCGAGTTCGTTGAGCTTGTCGACGTAGGCGAGGATCGCGCTGAGGTCGGTCTGCAAGCTCTGTTCCTCGGCCTCGCTCAGCGCGAGCCGCGCCAAACGAGCGACGTGCCGCACCTGCTCGATAGTTATTCTGCTTTCAGCCATCGCCGCCGATCCTAACATTGAGCACGCGCCAAGTCAGGAGCGCAGACTCCCGTTCGCTTACGCAAACGCTGCGGCGCAGATGCTAGTTGGACGGGAAGGTCGCGGTGCGCATGAGCCTCAGCGCCGAATTCGCATAGTCGAAGACCACGATGAAGTTCTGCCACACGCGATTTCCGACCAGCGCAGACGGATAGAACGCCAGCGCACCATTGCCGGCCGTGGTGAAAAGGGTATCGAGATTGCTCAGTTTGAATGGCCCCAGGTGGAACGAACTCAGCGGCCCGTAGCGGACCTCCGACGCGCTGTCGGAACCGTACACCTGCGTGTAGGCGCCGGCGAACCACGGCGGCTGGATCCCGGCGTTGGCCTTCGTAAAAGGACCGGTCAGCAGCAGCGCGAGGGCGGCGCCAGTATCAACGATGCAGCTCGCGTCGGTATCGTCGATTCTGCACGCGGTTTCCGGCTTGGTATCGTCGAATTCAAGCGGCAGCGAACTGTCGCCAGCCGCGCCGGTATCGTTGTTTTGGCGACCGTTCTGCGGCAACCGTAGTGTGATCCGCCGATTCGGGTAGTCGAGGACGGTGGTGAATCGCTCGAACAATTCGTAGCCGATCATGCCGTTGCGGACGAAGGGATTGGAGATCTCGCCAACCCGGAAATCTTGTTGAGCGAGAGTCGCGCCGCCGATTTCGACCGAACTCACCCGCGTGTAACGGAGAGGTCTGGTCCCCGGAATGTCGCTCGACTGCGGGACCTTGCCAGTTACTGTCGCGCCGATATCCGCAAGTACGCCCGGACTCAGAGTATTGTAGCCACCGCTGTCGAGCATCATGCGGAATGGACCCTGGCCGTTCAGACGCACGTCGACGAAGAGCCAGAAGTTCCGCATGATGAACGGAAGCGTGGTCTCACCGCCCGGCAATGACACGTCGCTGACGGTCATCGGAGGCATTGCGAACCGCTCGGCAGCCTGCGGCGCGGCGGTCTCGATACGGGTGTCCTTGAACACTTCATCGTGGCTGCTGAAACTCTGCACGTGTCCGTATGAGTCTCTGGCCTCATATCGATAGGTCATCTGCGCCGTGGCCGGAAGCATCAGGCCATCGACGCTGCGATAGTCGGAGATATTGGTGATGTTCTTAATTCGCCCGTAATCGACGATCGTTCTGGCGGGCAAGGTGGTCGCCGGATCGTACCAGATTTCTTCGGCGAAGCCGCCCTTGGGTGTCACCGAGAGTACTTCGTAGGTCTTGCCGTCCTCGGTTCGGAGGCCCTGGTACGTTACCGTCGCATCG
>DATEGX010000199.1:0-5631 GCA_035279875.1 Binataceae bacterium (SeqCode) | reverse complement strand
TGAAGTGCCGGTTTCGACGATTGCCCCAACTGCTCATAGCGAGCCCAGCCGCGACTCCAAACCCGCAGCGGTAGTTGAGATCGACGGGCTGGGGTTCAGCTACAAGCAACGGCGCGCTCTTGAGGACGTCAGCTTTGCTATCGGTTACGGCGAAATCTTTGGGTTGCTGGGGCCCAACGGTGGCGGCAAGACCACGCTTTTCAAGCTCCTTTCGACCCTGGTGCCATTGCAGAGCGGCGACGCGCGGATACTTGGATGCGACCTGCGCGACGATACCATCGCATTGCGGCGCCGAATCGGCGTCGTCTTCCAGCATCCCAGCGTCGACGGCAAGCTGACCGTCTCCGAAAACCTCACGCATCACGGGCACCTGTATGGGATTGTCGGTGCGCGGCTACGCGATCGGTGCGCTGCGATGCTAGCGCGACTCGGCCTGAGCGAGCGCGCTGACGATCTGGTGGAAACCCTGTCCGGCGGCCTCAAGCGACGGGTCGAGTTGGCCAAGGCGCTGCTGCACGAGCCCGAATTGCTGGTGCTCGATGAGCCCAGCACCGGCCTCGATCCGGCGGCGCGGCGGGAGTTTCTGAACTATCTGGCTCGTCTGCGCGACGACGAAGGCGTCACCGTCGTTCTGACCACTCATCATATGGAGGAAGCCGAGCGCTGCGACCGTATTGGCGTACTGCATCAGGGGCGCTTGGTCGCGGTCGCGCCTCCAAGCGGGCTCAAGTCGAGCGTCGGCGGCGACGTGGTTGTGATTAACGCGAGAGATCCCGACGCGCTGCGTCAGCAAATCCAGCTCCAGATGCGCATCAGGGCAATGCTGGTCGATGGCACCTTGCGGATCGAGCGTCCGCGCGGTCATGAATTCGTGCGCGACGTGGTCGAAATATTTGGCACGCAGATCGAATCTGTAACCTTCGGCAAGCCCACGCTGGAAGACGTTTTCGTTCATTTGACCGGCCATCGGTTCAACGCTGGAAACGCGGAAGGCCAATGAGGGGAGCCGGGACGGCCGCGGGTACGCTTTGGCTGCGCGAGATCACGCGTTTTCGCCGCCAGCGCAGCCGTGTAATTGGCTCATTTCTGCAACCGCTGGTTTTCTGGCTGCTGCTTGGGGCGGGGCTCAAGGCGTCGTTCAAACCAGCCGGGATGCCGCCCGGCATGAACTACTTTGAATATCTCTATCCGGGATTTATCGTGCTGGTGCTGCTGTTTACCGCGATCTTCGCCACCATTTCGACCGTCGAGGATCGGCGCGAGGGCTTCCTTCAGAGCGTGCTGGTGGCGCCGGTCTCGCGCCAGACGATTGTGATGGGACAGGCGCTCGGCGCTACTACCCTGGCATGGATTCCGAGCTGCATCTTTCTGGTGTTGGCGCCGCTGGCTGGTATCAGCCTGAGCGCCGGCGCGGTCGTAATTTCCGCGGTCATGATGGCGATTATCGCGTTCGCACTCACCTGCATCGGCCTGCTGATCGCGTGGCGAATCGAGTCTACGCAAGGCTTCCACGCCATCATGAACCTGATCCTCATCCCGATATGGCTGTTGTCGGGCGCGTTTTGGCCCCTGAGCGGTGCGCCAACCGTCCTCGGCGGGCTGATGCGAATAAATCCGCTGACCTACGGGGTCGCCGCGCTGCGCGAGGCGCTCTACATGGGACAACCCGGACTGGCCGGTTCTTTGCCGAATTTCGCCATGTCGTGCGCGGTGGCGATCGGCTTTGCGCTCGTGATGTATGTGCTGGCGGCTCGCGTCGCGCGCCGCGCCAGCGCTTTTTGAAGGCTATTTTCTGGCCGAGCGGCCTCACAACGGATCGAAATAGGCGTCGATACGGCCATCGAAATGGAACTGGCGTGCCAGCTCGACCCATTTGCGGCTCGTACCATGCATTGGCTCGGGCAGCCGCTCGAGTTGGAAGAAATCGGCCTCCAGCGCCTCCAGCGGATGCGGGCGGAGTTCACCACCGTCCAGCCGGCAATAGAACAGCATCGAATAGATGTGGCGCGCAGCCGAACCCAGCTTGAGGCTGTCGGTCACACCAATCAGCCGCAGCGGTACCACGATCAACCCGGTTTCCTCGCGGACTTCGCGGGCGACGTTCTCGGCCGGAGACACTCCAACATCGCAAAAACCCGTCGGATACCACCATCTGCCGTTCGGCCGTTTGATCATCAGGATTTTGTCGTGCTGGTTGAAGACAATCGCACCGCATCCCACGGCTGTCGTGACGTAGCCGTCATAGCCCTCGCCTACGCTGTCGCGCCACTCGCGAAACATTTCCTCGCCTCGGCCCTCGGGCACCTGGGACATCAGCGCGCTCAACCGCGCGGCTTCGCGCAGCAACTCTTCGTAGCGTTCCGCGTCGAAACCGCCCGGCGAAAAGGCCAGCCCGGTGCGCGCAATTGCGCTGATACGCTGCACGAAGCGCCCCAATTCGAAGACTATCTCGGCCTGACTCATCGCGGTTGCCCTCTACGCGATCGTAACAGTCCCGCGCGGCCGATTCAGGCACCGAGAATCGCGCTTGAAATCGGGAGCCGCAGCTTGCGACTATTGCCCGTGCGCGGAACAAGCAATGGTCAGTCGCGGGCGGACTCAAGGCTTGCCAGCCGCTTATTACCGGCGCGGGTCATGGTTGCGCCCGCGAGAGGCAGGGAAACCGCATGAAAATTCTGGTGATGGGCGCGGGCGCGGTCGGCGCGTTTTATGGCGCGCGTTTGCAGCAGGCGGGTGAAGACGTGGTGCTATGCGCGCGCGGCGATAATCTGCGCGTGCTACGCGAGCATGGGCTCGAAATCAAAGGCGCCAAGGGCGAAATCAAGCTCGCCGTCAAGGCCACCGGCGAGCCGCGCGAGTTCGCCCCCTACGACCTCATCCTGTTCGCGGTCAAATCCTACGATACCGAGAAGGCCGCGCGTCAGCTCGAAGGATGCCTCGCCAAAGACGGTGTGCTGATGACTATCCAGAACGGCGTCGAGAACGAGGAGGTGTTATGCCGCTTCTTTCCACGCGAAGCCGTGATGGGTGGTAATTCGCGGGTTGGCGCGGAACTGGTCGCGCCCGGCCGCGTGGTTCATACCGCGCTCGGCCAGATCGAGTTTGGCGAACTCGACGGCCGCAAGACCCCGCGCGCGGAACGTATCGCCAAAGTCTTCGAGCGCGCCGGCATCCTCGGCGAGTTGACCAGCGATTTGAAGACCATTCGCTGGTACAAGCTGATGGGCAACAACAGCACCAACAGCGTCAGCGCACTCAGCCATACCACGCTTGGCCAGATGCTCGAAGATGCCGACGGGACCAACCTGGTGCGCACGCTGATGCTCGAAACGCTGGCGGTCGGCCGCGCCGAAGGGGCCAACGTGACCGACGACCGGGTCGATGCGCAACTCGATATGATTCGCAAGGCGCTCAACGCCTACGCAATCAAAACTTCGACTCTACAGGACCTCGAGAAAGGCAAGCCGCTCGAATACGACGCCATCTCGGGAGCTGTAGTACGCGCGGCGCGCCGCCACGGCATCAAGGTGCCGGCCACCGAGACTGTCTACGCGCTCCTCAAACTATTGGAGAAATCGCGTCAATCGGGAGCGTAGCGTCCAGGCGGGCCGGCTTGCAGACGGCCGAAGCGCCAGACCGCGCCCGCACTTTTCCTTGCCAAACAGGCGAAATTCTCGATATCGGGGTCGTATCAGCCTCAGTGAGTCTCGCAGCAACGTATAGCCGTCTAACGCATTCAGGTCTCGGACGACGAGACCTTCGGTCCCTTTTCGGACAGCCATCGAACCCGGCTCTCTCTATACATCCGCCCCTACGAACTCGAGATTGACGACTCGGAGGGTTTGCGCGCGCCCGCGCGAGCATAGCGCGCCGACACATCGATCCCAACACCGGCCGGCTGGCGCGCTACCTTCCCGCTCGCACAGACGAATCTGTTCCGCGGTTGTGGCGAGACTTGTTTAGGTAGCATCTATCTTGGGCGGCGAAACGATCCGAGAGAATGGCGCGGCCACGGGGGCTCGATCGAGAAAGCTCGTACGTAACCAACTGCCGCTCGGGCGCCTGAACAGGTTCATTGAACGGGTCAAACACTCGGGGTGATCGGGTATCCGTATCCCTGACCTCGGTCTTCCTCCTGGACGCGGAACATTGTTCCTGACGTCCAGGAGTGTCCCTAAGGGGCCTCAGGTTCACCGCAAACTACAAGGAATCGGCAAAGCCCTTGATGTCGCGAATGGTGGCCGCGCAAACCTCTGGAATGGCTTTAAGGAAAAGCACATCGGCTGCGTGGATCGTGCCGTTAACCGTTCGGCTGTATCCGGCCACTCCGGCCGAGAGCAGACGCCGGTAATAGGCCAAGCCCTCGTCGCGCAGTGGATCCAATTCGTTGACCGAGATCACATGCGGCGGCAAGCCGCGCAGATCCTCGACCGTAGCGCGATAGGGCCAGCACAACGGGTTATTGCGGTTTTTGCCATCGATGTCGTAGGTGGAGGCCATGATCGGCATCGCTTTGCACTCGATGAGGTAGCCGTCATTTTCGACCAACGAAGGCAGATCGGATGGAGGCTGGTCCCACGCGCCATAGATGTATGGGCATAGGGCATAGACACCGGCGACCTGCGCGAGTCGCTGCTCCCGTTTCGCTCTCAGGCACGTTGCCAGCGATAAATTCCCGCCGCCGGACTCTCCGGACAGGATGATGCGCGAAATCCCCAATTTGTTCCGGTTTTCAAACGTCCACTGCAAACCGGCCATGCAATCGCTGAGACCCGCCGGGAATGGATGATTTCCGAGCTTCCCTCCGCCGTTGCGGAACTCCACGCCCACGACCACCAAACCCACCGCCGCCAACTCATCGCGCCAGCGCCGGTAGGGAGGATCATCCGCCGTCAGAATGACCATCCCGCCGCCATGCATATGGTAGACGCAGGGCAAGGGGCCCGCGGCCTTAAGCGGCGAATGGATATAAAGCTTGATCTCGTTGCCATCCTGTCCTCGGATGGTCTCCGTGCGGCGAGCGACAGTGGTAATCGGCGGGAGGTTGGCGACCACGCCGGCAAAAAGACCGCCCATCCCAGCCTCGGAGGCGGCCAGGTAATCCAGTTTCGCCTTCATCGGGGAATCCGATCCCAAGGCAATCGGCGGCGGAGGGCCGTCCAAGCCCATCGGAGCAAGCGCCGCGAGCAGACGTGGATCGGTTCTCGGGTCAGTCTTCAACGTTCGCGCCGGATCGCCGAGGCGACCTGGCGGACTTGGGTGATTGGCTTTCTCCATGATCGATGAACCTCCTTGGCCAGTCGCTTATAGCGCAAATCGTCGATAGGTAAGAACCGGATAGGCCGTTCGCTGCCGGGCGCTTTTGGCCCCGCTCGAACAAGAGATTCGGTCGGCGGCATGTGGTGAAGCGTCGACCTTTGCACTAACGCGGAATCGGTCTCTCGCACGCCGGAGTGGTGCCGGGGGCGGGACTCGAACCCGCACGGAGCTTTCGCTCCAGAGGATTTTAAGGGCTGCGTACTATTGTCGGCACAAAAGTGCCTACGCGGCTCTTTTCCCGCTCCAGATCAAAAGGAGCTACCAAAACACATCGATATTTTCTGCTAACGCTGGCCCCGCTGTGCTGCCCTG
>DATEGX010000198.1:0-9926 GCA_035279875.1 Binataceae bacterium (SeqCode) | reverse complement strand
CGATTATCTCGGGCAGCTAAAGAGCAAGCGCCGCTACGCCGTTCGCCATGAACGGGCAGCACTGCAGGACCAGGGTGTTGAGATACGGGTTCACGCCGGCGACGAGATCAGCGACGCGATGTTCGGCCCGATGTTCAACATCTACCTCGCCACCATCCAGAAGCTCTACTGGGGCCGGCAATATCTGACCCGCGAGTTCTTCCATCTGCTGCGCGACAACTTCAAGCAGCATCTGCGTTTTGTTTGCGCGTATCGCGGGCGTGAGCTGATCGCGGGAACCATAAACCTGGAAAAGGCCGGAGTGTTTTACGGACGCTATTGGGGAAGCTTCCAGGAATTGCCGTTTCTCCACTTTAACGTCTGTTACTACGCGGCCATTGAGCACTGTATTGTCAACGGCGTCGAGCGCTTCGAACCGGGGGCTGGTGGAGAGTATAAGTGGCTGCGCGGTTTCGACCCAGCCTTCACGCGTAGCATGCATTTCGTGGCTCATTCGGGCCTGCGCAAGGCGATCGCCAACTTCCTGCAGCGCGAACGCCGGGAAGTCGAAGCGTGGATCGTGGCCGGAAACGAACGCAGTCAGCTCAAGGCCGTTCCGCCTTCCAACGTCGAAAGTGACTAGGCTAACGACTCCCGAGCCGACGTGAGGGCTTCCGGCCCCCGGCTTATGGCTATTAAAATCTCGTCTCGCCTGTAACAATTGAGTTAGGTGTTCGAGGAAGCTCTCGCGATGAGCGACGCGATAGATCGTCGTGAACTTGCTTTCAAAGCATTAGCTGGCCTGCTTGGTGGCGCGGTCGGCTGGATTCCGGTCGAACTCGCCAGCCACGGCCATTCCCTGACCGAGCAGCAGTCGAGCTGGACGATTGCTATCGGAATAATCTCGATGGCGATCGTAGCGGGCGTGATCGGAGGCATGATCAACGCCACCGACAGCAATGATCTGGCGTTAACACCGCGAGTCAAACGTCGTTTCCTTTTGGGCTTTAGCGTATGCCTGGTACTCGCAATACCTGAGAGCTACTACTCCGATGTCATTTTCAGCGAGTTTTTGAGTGCCGGGGGATGGAGCGTTAACCATCCCGGTTCGATGGTCTACCTGATCGCTGGGCGGCTCGTCGGCTGGTCAATGATGGGCCTGATGCTCGGAATCGGTGTCGGGCTTGCGAGTTTTTCATTCCGGAACATACTTCGCGGCGCCCTTGGCGGGATTATCGGCGGGTTCGTCGGCGGCGCGGCTTTCGATATTGTTGGTTCCTTTAGTCAAACCGGCTTGGCTTCACGTTTGATAGGTTTCTGCCTCATTGGCTTCGCAATTGCCTTCTTTATCGGCCTCGTTCACCAGCTCACCAAATCAGCATGGCTCGCAGTCGATGCCGGCCGTCTCAAGGGGCGTCAATACCGCCTCGAGGGTGCCACCATGATGCTTGGTCGAGCCGAGGAAAACGCGGTCGGCCTTTTCGGCGACCCAAGCGTACAGGCACGTCATGCGATAATAGAGCATAAAGGTGAGCGCTATACGCTAAAGAATCTCGCGGTGCAGGCAGGCACGATGGTCAACGGCGCTCGCGTTGAGACCGTCGAATTGCATCCGGGCGACCGAATAAAGATAGGAGATTATGAGCTAACGTTTCACGTCCGCGCGGAGAGGGCGGCCAGCGAATCAGCCCAGGTTGCGACCACGGTCGCCGCCCCAACGCGACGCCCTGCCCACGTCGATACCGTGTTTTCGAGCGGCGTCGGCACCGGGAAGCCTGTGATGAGTTCAAATCCCGGCGTCGCGAAGCCGGTTTCCGCCAGTAATGGTTCGATTCCCTATCTACGGGGGCCGAGCGGACAGCACTTCGAGATCCGGGCCGATGCACCAACCCGAATTGGCCGTGCACTCGACAATGATATCGTGTTAAACGATGCCTCGGTATCGCGCTATCACGCCAGTATCGAAGCCCGCAATGGCGGATTTGTGCTGCGCGACTTGGGTAGCCAGAACGGCTCTTGGCTCGGCGAACAGCGCGTTACCGAAACGCCACTCGGCCCCGGCGATATTCTCAAGTTCGGCGACGCGGTTTTCACCTTCCATGCCTGATTCGAGGGTCGAACGGCCGCGCTTCTGCTCCCAGTGTGGCGACCCCGTGGTCGTGAGCGATGCGTCGTTTTGCAAGAATTGCGGCGCGCCGCTCGCAGCTACCGTATGGTTCAGCCATGACATTACCTGGCGTCCGATTGTGGCGATTGCGCTCAGCATAATTCCTGGACTTGGTCATTGGTACAAAGGACAGCCGGGCAGAGGCTTGGCATGGTTCACCTTTGTGATTTTCCTCTATGCAGCCGCGGCGCCGATAGCCTATGTCGTGCATTTGATCTGCGCCGGCAATGCGGGACTCGGAGGCGCCATTCGCGAAGAAGCAATCGCCAACTCGGCGCGTCATAATTTCCGGCGACGGCGGTGGGAGCGCGCCCGCCGCCGCTCGCGCCGGATGGTGCCGCAACCGCCGGCCGCGTGACGCTGGATGATCGCGCCGCAGACCATAGTTGGCGGACGCTACCGGGTGGTCAAAGTGCTCGGCGGCGGTGGCATGAAGATGGTCTACCTGGCTGAGGATCTGCGCTTGGCTGCCCGTCTTTGTGCGCTCGCCGAGATGGTCGACAGCTTCACCAGTCCGGAAGCACAGAAGCAGGCCGTCGCCGCTTTTCAGCGCGAGGCTGACATGCTCGCCCAGCTCAATAACGAGCATATCCCCCGGGTTTTCGATCGCTTCAGCGAAGCCAACCATCACTTCCTGGTGATGGAGTACATCGATGGTACGACCCTTGAGGACGAACTCAGGCAGTACGGGGGAAAGCTTGCGCCCGAACGCGTGGTGGCGATCGCCATCCAGGTTCTCGAGACGCTCGCCTATCTGCATGCGCTCGAGCCGCCGGTGATTTACCGCGATCTCAAACCTTCCAACATCATGATCACAGCCCACGGCGCGGCCAAGTTGATCGATTTCGGCATCGCCCGGCATTTCCAGCCCCTGGTCAGTGCCACCATGATTGGCACCCAGGGCTACGCGCCACCAGAGCAATATCGCGGCAGAGTCGAGACCCGTTCTGATATCTACGCGCTCGGCGCCACGATGCATCACGCGATCTCGGGGCGCGATCCTGCCGCTGAACCGCCCTTCAGCTTTCCGCCGCTTCGCAAGCTTTGCCCCGCGTTGGATTCGCGGCTGACCGGGGCGATCGACCAGGCGCTTGCCTATGACGTTGCCAACCGGATTCCAGACGCGGTGGAGTTCAAGCGCCGGCTGCTCGAACTGCAAACGGACACATTTCGAAGCGTGAACGGTGCAACTGCGGAACCGGCGAACGGCCCCGCCACAATCGGAGGCTCATCGCGGCCGCAGCTCAAACTTCCACTCGGCGCGGCGCCCGCTCAAGCACCCGAGGAAAACCGTAGCGACGCTGCCCGACCGCTCGGGCCGCCGGGCCCCCCTTCCGCTAATGTGCCCGTCGCGCCTACGGTTCTAAGTGTCAACGGTGAGGTCAGGTGCCCGGCCTGCGTCCGCAGCATTCCGGCGGATTCGCATTTCTGTTCGTATTGCGCCATCGATCTGCGGCCCGCCCATCCGGCGCGCCCAACTCCCAACGATGAAACGGTGGTGCTCTCGGGCGGTCATTCGCCATCCGCCTGGCCTCGCGCGAGTACGGGGACGAGCAACTATCCGACCCGGCGGCCACCGTTCAGTGGAGAGCGCCGCCGTAGCGGTTTGAAGCGTCCGGTGGTGGTAATAGCGCTGATCTTTGCGGCGGGCATGATCGCCGCAAGGCTGATTTTTCAGGCGATCGCCGAAAATACGGCACCGCCACCGTATGGAGGCGTCTCTGGTGAGGCGCCGGCCGCAAATCCCCACGCCGGGACGCGCGAATATTCGGATTCCGGCGATACGTATGCCGGCGCCCCGAAGCTGGCCCAACTCCGCGGCGCGCTCGACCGCAACGGTTTCTCCCACGTCAAGTTTCGCATCGAGGGCGATACGCTGGTGCTTTCGGGCAGCGTGCCAAGCGAATATGATCGCGCGACCGTGCAGTTTTTATGCTTTGCCACGACCGGGATCTTTTCCTTGCGCGACGATCTCACCGTCAGCGGCGGTGGCACCGACCCGGACGATTAGCCCCGCGAAGCTTTTCACACGGGGCATGCGCGTGTGAAACTTGCCTCTATGCTGGTCGACCTCCACGTTCATACCAGGCTTTCATCCGATTCCAATGTCCTCCCCGAGGCTTATCTGGAGGCTGCGGCGCGCAACCATATTCCTCTCGGCGCGATCTGCTTTACGGAACATCGCCTGTTCCCCACCGATGCCGAAATCGACCGCACCTATGATCAGCTTTCGCAACGCTTCGGCGTGCGCATCTTCAAGGGTATAGAGGCCGACACCAACCTCGGGCACCTGCTGATCTTCGGCGTCACCGACGAACTGCGGCGGCGTTTCGACCTCGACGGCAGAATGAATCGCGCGCTGGCGATGATGGAGGTGGTCCACGGAGAAGGCGGCGTCGCGATCCCGGCGCATCCGTTCCGCGATTCAGGCTATGGTGCGCGACTGGACGAACTGCTGGCGCGGCTGGGTCCGGCGCTCGGCGCAATCGAGGCGATTAACGGCCAGAACAGCCACGAGCAAAACCTCGCCGCGCTCGCGGTCAGCGAGAAGCTGGGCCTGACCGCCGTCGCCGGCAGCGACGCGCACTTTGCCACGCCCAATTGGTTCATGACCTGCGCCACCGAACTGGAACGCGAGGTTTCGAGCATCGAGGAACTGTGTGCCGAGCTGCGCGCAGGCCGTGCACGTCCTTACCAGTTTCCCAACGCGGCGCACCGCCGTCATTGAGTCGGCAAAATGAGCCGGCAGCGAATCCTGTTCATGCTGAGCTTGTCCGCGGCGCTGTCGATTTGTGCCCAAGGGTGCATCGTCGTGCCGCTAGGCAATGTCGGTGGGGTCGACCCCGCGGCGCAGCAGCAGCTCACCAAGGAAGTGCCGCTCTACGATTCGTCGAAACTCGTCTCGGGCAGTTATCTCAAGGTCGGGATGATTACCGCCGCGGGTTGCGATAACCCGCTGCTGGGCGGCTCCGGCCGCGAGGAGGTGGTTGCAAAACTTCGCCAGCAGGCGCAAGGGATGGGTGCCAACGGCATCACCGAGCTGTCGTGCGATCATACGGACCCGAGCGGCTTACCGGGATGTTTCGCGGCGATCTCCTGCAGCGCGACAGCGTTGAAAATGGTTTCGACCGGAACCAAGAATGATTGAACCGCGCCTCTGGCGCGCGAATTCACGGTAGGGGTCTCACAATGAAATTCGGAACGTTCATCACGAGCATGCGCCCCGACAAGATTGCTGACAATATCCGCAAGGCGGAGGCGGCGGGCTTTGAGTCGGCGTGGATCGGCGAGCATCTGATCATGCCGGTAAAGTTCCAGTCGAAATACCCGTACTCGCCCGACGGGCGCTTTCCCGCGCCGCTCGACGTGCCGTTTCATGATCCGATGATGACGCTGACCTACGCAGCCGCCGTGACCAGCACGATTCGTCTCGCTACGGGCATTTTCGTCGTGCCCATACGCAACCCGGTGACTACCGCGAAATCCGTGGTCTCGCTCGACGTGCTCAGTAATGGGCGTGTCATCTTTGGTATCGGCATCGGATGGTTCGCGGAGGAGTTTGAGGCGGCTGGGGTCGGTGCGCACTTCAAGGACCGGGCGCTGCGCACCCGCGAATATATCGAAATCATGAAGGCGCTGTGGACCCAGGATGACCCGGTCTATGAGGGCAAGACCTTCAGCGTCAAAGGCGTACGCTTCAATCCGAAGCCGGTGCAGAAGCCCCATCCGCCAATCGTCGTCGGGGGCACCAGTGATCTCGCGCTCAAGCGCACTGTTCGTTACGGTGACGGTTGGTACGGGATTGCCAGGAGCATGGACGAAGCGCGGAGTTCGATCGGACGACTGCGCGAACTCGAGCGCGAAGCCTCCCGGTCGCGGCCCGTCGAGATTACCCTGAGCCTGCGCACCGGCCATCCGCTGACTGCCGACGAAGTCAGGCAACTGGCCGATTTGGGCGTCGCGCGGACGCTCGCGGGCTTGCCGCTTCGGGCTCTTGACGAAGGTGAGATCGCGCGCTTCCGCGACGAGATTATGGCTAAAGTCTAGGCGGCTGAGATGCCGCCGTCGGTCGCTTCGAGGGCCTGGCGGAAACGGCGCAGGTCGGCTGAACGGCCAGCCGTGATAATCATCGCGCCTCCCTTGAGCGGTTCGTCTGCGGCCAGCGGCGCGAAACCGGAGCCGGGGTCCGGCCCCTGCTGTATCGCCAACACGCTCACGCCGTAGCGGGCTCGCGGATCGAGCTGGCGCAGAGTCTTGCCGCCGGCATGTTCCGGAACCCGCACCCGCGAGACGCGATAACCGCTTGCCCAGAAGATGTTCGGCTCACTCGTGCCGGTCGCGGAGAGCGACAACGTCACGCCGTTGAGGGCTTGCGCGATACTGCGGCGGGAGACCAATCCCAGAAGTTTTCCATGGCCGGGTTGTTCGACCACAGGGAGTTCCTCGAGTGCCTCGTACTCGATCAGTTGCAACGCTTCATCGAGATTCGATTCGGGAGTCAATAGCGGCGGGTTCTGCCTGCTAAGATCGTAAGCGTTGACCAGCGGCCCGAGTTCGGCCCCGCCGGCCAACATCGAAAGGAGGTCCCGGGTTACGATCAACCCGGTCAGTGCCCCGTCGTTGTCGACCACCGGCAGCGTCGACTGCGAACTATCTCCAGCGGCCTGCAGCACCTCGCGGAGCGGTGCATTGGCGCGGATAGTCCGAACGTCGATGGAGAGCACCGACGATACCGGCAACTGGGTGAGTACCAACCGTTCACGCCCGATCGCGAGGGTCTTGCCTTCCCGCGCCAGGCTATAGGTATCGATCGATTCCCGCTCGATTCCGTGAGCGACGATGAGCGCCGCTATCGTCGCGATCAGCGCCGGCAGAGCCAGCATCGGATCGAGCCGCGTCATCTCGAAGAGCAGCAGGATCGCGGTCAGCGGAGCGTGCGTGACGCCGGCGAGGAACGCGCCCAGTCCTACCAGCGCATAGGAACCGCGAGGTCCCGTCAGGCCAGGCAGCACGAAATTACACAACTGGCGGAAGGCCCCGCCGGCCATCGTGCCGATGAAGAAGGTCGGGCCGAAGACCCCGCCCGGAGCCCCGCATTCGAGCGAAACCGCGCTGGCAAAAAACTTCGCCGCAGCCAGCGACGCCAGCATTGTGGTCCCAAGCTTTCCAGCCAATGCAAGGTCGATTACCGGATAGCCGTCCGACAGATTATCCGGCAACAGCACCGCGATTAGTCCCACTACGCCCAAGCCTGCCGCAAGCTTGGTCCACTGCGGCCACTTGAGCCGGCGAAACAGCGCGCCGGTCGCGTGAAAGAATCGGATATAACCTGCCGCAATGGCGCCCAACAGCCCGCCCATCAGGCCGTAGGTGATCATCTCCCAGTAGCTCTTGATTATGAACGGCGCCGGATGAAAGACGGCGTAGTCGCCGAAAAATCCACGCGAGGTGACCACTGCCGTGAAGGTGCTGACCAGCACCAGGATCAGATTTGCCAGCTCGGTTTCGCCCAGTAGCACGATCTCGAGGGCGAACATCATGCCACCCATCGGCGCATTGAAGGTGGTCGCGATTCCAGCGCCGGCACCGGCCGCGACCAGAACCTTGCTGCGCATCGTGGATAGCTTTCGCGCCTGCGCGAGAGCCGAGCCGATGGCTCCGCCGATTTGCGCAATCGGGCCTTCGCGGCCAACCGAGGCCCCACATCCGAGCGACAGCGCCGCGCCGATCGCCTTGACAAAGATCCATTGGCGATGGATGCGCGCTCTGCCGAGATTCACCATCTCGAGAAAGTTCGGAAATCCGTAACCGAGCACGTCACCCGGAAAGAGCCAGTCCAGCAGGAGGATCGCGATGCCGCCGGATAGCAGGACAATCGGGATGAGCAGGCGCGTGAGCCCGTGACCGATTCCGAGCGCACGCCATTCAAGGGTCCGGAAAACCCAGGAAAAAAAGCGGATCAGCTCGCGGAATCCGATATTGCCGAGGGCGGCCAGCATCCCGACCATGACCGCCAGTACGACGAGTTCGAGATACTCTGACTGGTCAGTGCGAAGGCGAAGCGCGTCGCCGCGAATCACCCGTCCTGCGGCAGTAACCGATCGGTCGCCCGATTCTCCTGTCACAGCTTGAGAAACCGATGCACCACGCTTCGGAATTCGGCGAGTTGGTCGTGATGAACCCAATGGCCAGCGTTCGCGACTGTCACCAGCTCGGCGGTACGGAACGCCTTGAGCCTGCCGTCGCGCTCCCAGTCACCGGCCCACGACGCGTCGCCGCGAACCAACAGCACCGGGCATCGAATCCGCGACCAGATTTCGATCGCGTCTTTCAGGTTGAACAGGTAAGGCGAGGTTGCGCGGGTGTAGTTGTCATATTTCCACGAAAACGTGCCATTTTCGTTGCGCCGCACGCCGTAAATCGTCAAATGACGGGCCAGTGACGGAGTGAGATGCGGATTCGCCTCGCGCATCCGCTCCATCGCCTGCTCAAGGCTCGCATACTCGCGTGGTTTGCGTTGGGCGAGCGCCAGCATGTCGATCACCCAGTGCTGCATCCGCTCGTGCGCCGGAGTTTCCTGGAGCATCGCTCCTGGCGGCCCCAGTCCCTCGATCGCAACCACGGCGCGAACCGCTTCCGGGAATACGCCCGCGCGTTGCAGAACAGCGCCCGCACCCAGCGAATGACCGATCAGGACGACGGGAGTCTTCGGTTCGAGGGCATTCATCAATTGCCCAAGGTCGAGCACGTGATCGGTTATCGAATAGCTGCCACCGATCGACCAGTCGGAATCGCCATGACCGCGCAGGTCGGGCGCGACCACGTGAAAATGCTCTCGCAAGTCGAGCGCGACGAAATCCCAGCTACGGCAATGGTCGCGGCCGCCGTGCACAAGGATGGCCAGCGGCTTGTCAGAATTACCCCAGTCGACGTAATGCAGCTTCAGGCGCTGCGAGTAAAAGAAATGCGAAGTCGGGCCTATAATGTCCGCCATCAGAGCGCCTCCAATCCGCCGCTCACCCACCCGAAAATTTCCCGTGCAACCACGACCACGCCAGTACGAGCGAGCATCAACGAGCGATTCCGCCGCGGACCAATAGTGCGCCCCTCACGGGTCGCCGGATTCGCCTAAAGTTGCGGATGCACCTCGTCGAGCGCGCTGCGCAAATTCTGCACGATATAGTCAACCTCGTGCTCACCGATCACAAACGGCGGAGTTATCATCACCCCATCGCCGCCTGCCTTCCCGGCCATCCCGGTGCTCGGGTAGACGAACAGCCCGTGCTTCAACGCGGTGGCGATTACCCGGTTGGTCACGCGCAATTCCGGCGCAAACGGGGTACGGGCGCCCTTGTCGCGCACCATTTCGACTCCCCAGAACATCCCGGTGCCGCGAATGTCGCCGACCATCGGATGGCCCGACAACTGCTCCTTCAATTGCGCCCCGAGCTTGGCGCCGAGCTCCGCCGCATGCTCGACCAGGCGTTCGCGCTCCATGATCTCGAGCACCTTGTCGGCAATCGCGCAAGCCAGCGGATGAGCGCTGTACGTATAGAACATAAAGTCGGCGCGCGCGTTCTCGCATTCTTCAACGCGCTTTTCATCGACCGCAATCATGCCCATCGGCATGTAACCGCCGGTCAGCCCTTTGCCACCGATCAAAATATCGGGCTTGAGGCCCCAATGCTCGACGGCGAAGCGCTTGCCGGTGCGGCCGAAGCCGGTCATCACTTCGTCGATAATCAGCAGGATATCGTGGCGTCGGCAAATCTCCGCGATC
>DATEGX010000197.1:0-3459 GCA_035279875.1 Binataceae bacterium (SeqCode) | reverse complement strand
TTGTTCCGGATTGGCTTCTAACGCAATCAAATGCTGCTGTTCTTAGGCAGCGCCTTCCAGATCCGCAGGCCAGCCACCGTGCGCGCGCTTGTAGGCTTGCAGCGCCGGCCAAATGTGGTTGACGCAAAGCTGGACCAGCTTGTTGCGTTCGCCCGCTTGGATGGCATCAATCATCTTGCGATGCTCGGATCGAGATCGCGCCAGCAATACAGGATCGCCAATCGCATAGCAGCGAATGCCAAGGGTCTCGACCCAGATGCGCTGGATCATTCCGGCAAGGCAGCGGTTGTTGCACGCCGAGAACATCGTGCTGTGAAATTCATTATTGAGGGTGCAGACACGCTTGAGATCGTGGCGATCGACAGCCTCGCAATACTGATCGTGAATTGCCTCAAGCCGGTCGATCAATGCAGGGTCGGCAGGAAATGGAATACGGCGGGCCGCTTCGGCCTGCAGCAAGGCGCGCATCTCGTAAATTTCTTCGACGTCGCGAGGGGAAAAGTCCCGCACTATCGCGCCCTTGTTGGGCCTGCGCGTGACGAGGCCGAGTTTCTCAAGGTCGAAGAAGGCCGAGCGAACAAGGTGGCGTGACGCCCCGAAGCGGATACTCAGATCATCCTCGATAAGGCGTTCGCGCGGCCGCAGCCGACCAAAGATAATGTCCTGCTTGATGTGATCCACGAGCTCGGCGAGCTCATTCTCCGAATAGGATTTGCGCAAAGCGTGAGCCCCCTTCCTCGCACGGTCGGCAAACTACCTTGCCGCGAAACCTAAGTCGTCCAATAATTTCCCTCTTCCGAAAGTTTACAAGATAGACAATAAGATCGCCAACAAAATCGTTGACAATCCAGTCGGCTCCTTGAGACAGTAGTTTTGCCACAAGTCAGGCAAAACCGCTCGCGGGACAGTTCTTGACAAGGCAAGAGGGGGCGTTCGCTCGAGAGGGGCACTAAAAGTCGTGACGCGCCATTTACTTGCCGACAAAGTGATCGCGTCTTCAGAAACGCTCATCGCCCCAACCAAACGAGCAGCCCGAGGCTCTTCGGCGCAGTTCGACATTGTCCTGCGCCGCGGGCTTCCGTGGGCAAAGGTGCTGCGCGCCGGGATTAACGCAGGTCGTCCATGAGGACGACTCACACACAAGGAGGAAAGCATGGCCGACTACACAGACGAGAAGGTGCGAAAGCACCTGCTCAAGGAGGCACTTGAATACGCAGAATTCAGCCGGCGCGCACTGCTCACCGGGGCGACGGCGATGGGCGCCGGTGCATTGGGAAGCGGGTTGATCGGCGCAGCCAGTGCCAACGAAATCCAGCTCGCGCAAACATCCGGCAAAAAAGTACGGGTAGGCGTTCCGCTTACTTACGGCCCTTTCAACCAGCCATGGCGGCGTGGCTGCTGGCAAATCGTGAAGACCCTCCTCGACAACGGTTGCGAGCCCGTCTGCGTGCGCGGCGAGCCGACCAAAGCGAGCGAACAAAGCGCCGAACGTACGCTGCTCGACCGCAACATCGACGTTCTGGTGATGGGCATTTACTCGCTCGAGTCCGAGACCGCGTACATCGCCGACGACGCGCAGAAACGCGGCATCAAGACGGTCGGATTTGCGGTGTCGGTCAAAGGCTCGCCGGCGGTGGTGGAGGACACTTGGGGCACAGCGACGGTAATGGGCTACTATATTCAAAACGATCTGCAACGACAGGGCACGCTAGTCCAAACGGCTGAGGCAAAGGGCTTTTATACACCGTTCGATATGGAAGCCGACATGCTTGACCTGATGACGAAATACGAACCGCGCATGAAGATGCTGCCCTTTATGCACGGCGGCGTGTCGACGCAGGACGAAATCGCAGACGGCCGACAGAACGCGCTCGCCCTGCTTCAGGCCCATCCCCAACCGCACTCGGTCGATGGGATCGTTTCGTGGTGGTGGCCCTTCACCATTGGTGCTGGCCAAGCGCTCGCTCAGAGCAATCGCACTGACATCAAGCTCTACAATCACTACTTCTCAGACCAGTTCTTGAGCGCTATGGCGGCCAAGACCTATCCGATAGTGTTCAGTACCGACGTGCCCTGGCACCTTTTGGGCCAGAAAACCGGCGAGCTGGCGATCAAGCTCGGTCGCGGTGAGAAAGTGCCGAACAACGTCTATCGGGTGCCGATCACGGCAATCACAGTTGACGAGGCCGCCAAGTCGCTTGCGGAAATCCAGGAGATGGACAAGCAGGCAATCGCCCTTTTGAAACAATACGGCGGCTAAGCGGACGTGGGCTGATGAGGTCGGCGAGTTTCATCTCGCCGGCCTCAACCGATACTTTTTAGTGGGCGGAGTGAAGTATGGCAGGACGGCTGAACGGGAAGCGCATCATCATCACCGGCGGCGTCGACAATATCGGTAAGGAAGCCGCGCGCCAGTTTGTCGCGGAAGGTGCTAAGGTCGTGATCGGGGACATCAACGAGACAGCCGGCCGCGCCGCCATCGCCGAGCTTGGGCCGAGCACGCACTTCGTCAGAGTCGACGTGACCGACGAGGCCAGCGTGCGCCAGCTCATCGAGAGCGGAGTGGCCTGGCTCGGCGGACTCGACGTTTTGTGCCAAAATGCCGGCCTCCAGCATTCGGGCGCGGTGACTGAATTCGACGCCAAACGATGGGACGCACTTTTCGCCGTCAACAGTCGCGCGCACTTCTTCGGCGCCAAGTATGCCATCCCCCATTTGCGCAAATCTGGCAAAGGCTCGATTATCAATACCGCGTCGCTTGCCGGTCAGCGTGGCGGCCCGGGCCTGACCGCTTACTCAGCTTCAAAGGGTGCCGTCATCGCTTTCGGCACGGCGCTTGCCACGGAACTCGCCAAGGACAATATTCGCGTCAACACGATCTGCCCGGGATGGGTCGATACGGCGTTTAATCAGCCGGCGATCGATTTTATGGGCGGCCGCGGGCAGCAGGAAAAAGTGGTCCAGCAAATCGTCCCCCTCGGCCGACAAGCCGTCCCCTCTGAGATTGCGCCCCTCTTTGTCTACTTGGCGTCAGACGAATCTTCCTACATGACAGCTCAAGCCGTCACGATCGACGGCGGTGTCTATAATTAGCGTTGCCCAAGAAAGGGACCGCGGGCGCATGAACGACATGACTGCAACGACAACCGGCTCGATAGCTTCGACTGGGACCAGTGCCGCACCACTCGAAAAGTTGTGGCTTCGTTTGCTGCGCCGGTGGGGGACCATTACCGTTATTGTGCTGACGGCAATCGGCTTCGGCATAGCCTCGCCGTGGTTCCTCACACTCTCAAACCTCAATAATATTTTGTTTTCAATGATCGTGAGCGCTCTCGTCGCGATGGGGCTGACGTTTGTCGTCATGGCGGGGAGCTTCGATCTTTCAGTCGGGCTTTTGGTCACCTTCACCTCGATTGTGACGGCCTTCGCGATTCCGGCGCTCGGGCCGTGGGGGGCCAT
>DATEGX010000196.1:0-2954 GCA_035279875.1 Binataceae bacterium (SeqCode) | reverse complement strand
ATGGAATCGCGGCCGCCAGGCGTTGCACGCCCTGGCGCTGGCGATAAACCATCCGCGGAGCGGCGAGCGGCTCGAATTTATCGCTGCTGTTCCGGCCGATATGAGCGAATATCTGGCGAGTCGAAACGTGCGCGGCTCTTTGGTAATGATGCGCCAGTGGATCGACGCGGAATGAATTTGCTAGTAGATGCGTGCTGTGGCTGAAATGGGCCACCGCGCGGGTTGACACAAATAAAACGATTGGTTAAATTACCGGTAGCTCCCGCACCGAGTGGCCGAGGCAGTTCGATTTTCGCCCGTCTTCAGACGCCCGCCAGTTCCACACATTAGGCGTCGAGTTTTTGTCTCCCCAACGATTAGACCCGAGGAACAAAACGAGGCGGGTGTCGCGTGGCAGCCGCTTGTAGATTTCAGCCAAATCGCGGCAGCTGGGGCGACCGGCTCCGCTGCAAGAATCTCGGAATACACCGGACAGCTCAAATCAGGAGGTTGCGGGGGAGGTTTTATGGGTAAGGCTCGAGGACCAGCCAAAAACGACGTTCACGAATCCGGCGACGAGAACACGCCGCAAGCTACGCAGCAAACTGCGATTATTCGCCCGCGTGGCGGCACTCATCCGCATCACGGATCAGCTCCTAGCGCCGGTACGATGACCGCTGAACGGGTCGAATCGGTGGCCGAGCCCGTCACTAACGGCGCCGCACGCGAGCCGGCACGCCCGCCGGTGATGCCCACCGGCAACGACCGCCGTGCCCCGGTGATGATTGTCAGCGAAAGCGGGGCGCTCAACCTCAAGGCGCTCAAGGGCGCGAAAATCACCGAGTTGGCGCATATCGCCCGCGATTACAACATCGACGGCGCGACCAACATGCGCAAGCAGGAGATGATCTTCTCGATCCTGCAGGCGCAAGCCCAGCGCAATGGTTCGATTTTGGGCGAAGGCGTGCTCGAGATCCTGCCCGACGGCTTTGGCTTTCTGCGAGCACCCGATTACAACTATCTGCCCGGCCCGGACGACATCTATATTTCGCCGAGCCAGATCCGCAAATTCAACCTGCGCACCGGCGATATCGTTTCCGGACTGATCCGGCCGCCCAAGGAAGGTGAGCGCTATTTCGCCCTGCTCAAGGTCGAATCGATCAATTACGAGGAACCCGAGAAGGCCCGCGACAAGATCCTGTTCGACAACCTGACGCCGCTCTATCCCGAAGAGCGCATCAAGCTCGAATACGATCACGAAGACTACACCACGCGGATCATCGACTTGATCGCGCCGATCGGCAAAGGCCAGCGCGGACTTATCGTGGCGGCGCCGTTCACCGGCAAAACCATGATGCTGCAGGCGATTGCCAAGGCGATCGCCAGCAACCATCCCGAGATAATCCTTATCGTCTTGCTGGTCGATGAGCGCCCCGAGGAAGTCACTGACATGCTGCGTTCGGTGCAGGGCGAGGTGGTCAGCTCGACTTTCGACGAGCCCGCCACGCGGCATGTGCAGGTTGCCGAGATGGTAATCGAGAAAGCGCGGCGGCTGGTCGAACACGGCCGCGACGTGGTGATCCTGCTCGATTCGATTACTCGGCTGGCCCGCGCCTACAATACGGTGGTCCCGCCTTCGGGCAAGATCCTGTCAGGCGGTGTCGACTCCAACGCGCTGCACAAGCCCAAGAAGTTCTTTGGCGCCGCCCGGAATACCGAAGACGGCGGCAGCCTGACGATTATCGCCACCGCGCTGGTCGATACCGGCAGCCGGATGGACGAGGTGATCTTCGAGGAATTCAAGGGTACCGGCAACCAGCAGATTTCGCTCGACCGGCGCCTGCTCGAAAAGCGCATTTTCCCGACCATCGATATTCAGCGCTCCTCGACCCGCAAAGAGGAATTGCTGCTGCCGCGCAGCACGCTCAACCGGGTCTGGATCCTGCGTAAACTGCTGTCGCAGTTGAACGCGGTCGAGGCGATGGAATTCCTGCTCGACAAGATGCAGGGTTCCAAGACCAACGAAGAGTTCCTGGAGTCGATGAACACGTAAGCGGCGGCGCTTTGATGAATGGGCGCCGGCTTGATACACATAAGGGATTGAAAATGACCCCGCCGCGGCGGGCAACGAGGTTCCGATATAGCGTATGACTGAAATCAGCATGAAACAGCTGCTGGAGGCCGGGGTCCACTTCGGCCATCAAACCAGCCGCTGGAATCCGAAGATGAAACCGTACATCTTTGGCGCCCGCAACGGCATCTACATCATCGATTTGCAGCAGACCGTGCGGATGTTTCGCGGCTCGTTTGACTTCGTGCGTGATCTCGCCGCCCAGGGTGGCAGTATCATGTTCGTTGGGACCAAGAAGCAGGCCCAGGATATCGTGCGCGAAGAGGCCGAGCGCTGCGGGATGTTCTATGTCAATAATCGCTGGCTCGGCGGGATGCTGACCAATTTCCAGACCATCCGGCAGTCAATTGATCGGCTGAAGAAACTCGAAGAAATCATGGCCGATCCCGAGATGATCCAGGCGCTCACCAAGAAAGAGATGAGCGACAACGGGCGCGAGCATGCGAAGCTGATGGCGACGCTCGCCGGGATCAAGAATATGCGCAAGCTTCCAGATGCGCTCTGGGTTATCGATACCAAGAAAGAGGAAATCGCGGTGGCCGAGGCCAACCGGCTCGGAATTCCGGTGGTGGCGGTGGTCGATACCAATTGCGACCCCGACCTCATCTCGTACCGGATTCCCGGCAATGACGACGCGATTCGAGCGATCAAGTTGTTCACCGCCGCGGTTGCCGAAGCGGTGCTCGACGGCAAGCGCATCGCCGAAGAGCGCGCCAAGGGCCTCGACGATGTTGCGGCTGCTGACGGCGGCCCGGCGCCCGAGCCGGCCCCGCAACAGGTCTAGTCCCGGGCCATTGGAAGAGGCTGACCTACACTTCGCCCGGCCCAGCCGGCATAGATCAGG
>DATEGX010000195.1:0-2415 GCA_035279875.1 Binataceae bacterium (SeqCode) | reverse complement strand
CTCCTCGCACTTTTGGACCATCAGGCGCGCGTTCCTGGCGCCCTCGAAAAAGGGCGCCATATGCGGTGTGACGCTTGGAATCGGTTTGCCAGTCTCCGGCATTCTAAATCCGGTTTACTTCATCGTGCGTCGATGCGCAATGCACCAATCGAACGGTTGTTATTCGCCATGGTGCGGCGCCGCGACGCTCCGGCCTACAAACTGGCCCCCAGGACCAGTGTCGAATGGGTCGAAAGGATACCGCCGTTGCCCGAAACCAGTGCAATTTCATGGCTCGGGACCTGTCGCCGGCCTCCTTCGCCGCGCACCTGGATAACCGCCTCGCAAATCGGGGTCATGCCCCACATATAAAACGAGCTGAGCTGGCCGCCGCCGGTGTTGACCGGCAACGCGCCCCCCGGGGCGATCCGGCCCCCTTCGACGAACCGGCCACCCTCGCCCTTGGCGCAAAACCCGTAATCCTCGAGCGTTACGAGGACTGTAAAAGTATAACAGTCGTATAGTTCGACCACCCCGATGTCTTTCAGCTCGATACCCGCCATCGCAAACGCCGTTTCTTTCGCGAGCGGCGCACCCGAGGCGAGCGTATCCATCGGATCGCCGCCCAGATGGCCTTGTCCCATACCAAGAATGTAGGCGGGCGGCCGTTTCAGGTCGCGGGCACGCTCGGCGGACGTCACGATCACACAAAGTCCGCCATTGGACACCAGGCAGCAGTCCAGCAGATGGAAGGGCTCAGCGACCCATCGCGAATTATGGTAGTCGCCGAGGGTAAGCGGCTCCTTGAAGAACTGGGCGTCCGGGTTCATGTTGGCCCATTGCCGTTGTGCAACAGCTATTGCGCCTAATTGGTCATTAGTAGTGCCGTATAGATGCATATGACGGCGTGCGACGAACGCGTATTGTGCGTTAACCCCGAATAGGCCATAAGCCGTGTCGAGCCCGCGCCCGAACCCATAGGCCGCCGCCGATCCGCCGGTCGACTTGCCGTTACCCGGCCGAGGGGGTTTCAGGGGTGCATCGGCAAACACACAAGCGACCACGTTGGCCATCCCGGCCGCGATCGATTGCGTCGCATGCATTACCATCGCGCCTGCCGTCGCGCCGCCGGCGCTCATGGTCGAGGTTAGCCGCAGATTGCGAAGTCCCATCGCCTGCTGCAGGGCGAACGATGCCATCCCGTTGTTCCAGGTGACGCCGGGATTGACCAGTAGACCATCTAGCTCGGAACGTTTGAGGCCGGCATCGGCGAGCGCTAGCTCGACCGCCTCGACCGCGAAGCCCATAGCGTTCGGGTGGTCGTAATTCTTGCCCATCCGGGTGGCGCCCAGCCCGGCGATCGCACATTTACCCCGAAGACTCATCGTTATCCCTCTTTTCGCTCGCGGCGATAGCGAACGAGCCTCAGCATAGCGAAGCCGGGGGCGAAGCCAAACGGCGAGCGCTGGGCATATGACGGTTTATGGATGGAGAATTCGGAGGCGCGCGCTTTGCGCATATCGCCCGAGGAAAGTTAGTCAGAGCCGCGTCAACCGCGGGCAGCGCTGGCGCGCTGCCCGCGGCCCTCCTCCCTCGAAGCGCGGTCTCTCGACGAGAAATGTTCCGTTTATGCTGGAATCAGCGGATTGTCAGACCCGGATCACCTCAAGAAAGGCAATATTATCGGTCGGTTCCAGGAAGCTCCGATGCGACCGTAGCTCGCCTGGCGGAATTTCGCCGATCAGGCTATCGAGCGCTCCGAGATCACGATAAGTCGGCCACCAATTCATGAACACTTCCAGGTACGCTGCTTCGCGTACCGACGGGCGGATATTCGAGATCCAGATTTTCCCACCCGGCTTGAGCATCGCGAACATCGCAGCCACGGCACGCTTCGCGCGCTCGTTGTCCAGCCGCTCGAACAATCCAGCCGAGTAGATGAAGTCGAAATGGCCCAAGGCATTGCGGCCGCCGTTCAGCAGGGCATAGGTGGGCGTGTGCATTGCCCGGACCAGCGCCTGGCCTATCTCCCGCTCTACTTGCCAGACCGCTTCCGCGTCATGGTCCAAAGCGACGAAACGGCGGAGCGCCCCACTCTTTACCGCCTGGCTGCGCTGAGCCTCGCGCAGATGTCCCGACTCGATAGCCAGGACCTCCGCACAGGCAGTGCGCTCCGCCGTTGCGTCAATCTGGGCCGCGAGCCAGTCGCGCCGGTTGCGCAACGCCTGCGCCAGCGGCATTGCCGCCATGTATGCCTGTAAGCGCGCGCCCAGTTCGGACGTGCCCGAAGGCGTCGACTCATCCTGGTAGACCAGGTCGAGCATCACGGCGTCGGCGGCATGGCCGCGCGGCTTGTGAAAGCCCCGGTAGGTGACCGGGTCGTGCAGCAGCAGCGAGAAGAGCGGATGGCGGCGGATTCGCGCTATCCGCTCGTGT
>DATEGX010000194.1:0-12010 GCA_035279875.1 Binataceae bacterium (SeqCode) | reverse complement strand
CATGTATCGATTCGGCGGCAACTGGAAAAATCGCGCACGAGTGACAAGACCGCGCTTCGCGGCGATTATGGCGAGTATTGCTGGGTTCACAGCCGCCGCGTTGCTTGTCGGGAGCGTTCTCAGCTCGCAGGCAGCGGCTACCGCCAACTACCTTCCCGACATCACGCTCGAGAATCAGCATCGCCAATCGCTCTCGCTCGCCTCGCTGCGGGGAAAGCCGGTGCTGGTCGGCTTCATCCATACGATGTGCAAGGGACCGTGCGAGATGTTGACGTCCAAGATGCAATCGGTCTCGGCCGCGCTACCGGCCGCACATAATGTGACGATGCTGCTGATTACGACCGATCCCGCCGATGACCAGCCGCCCGAATTGATGGCCTACGCGAAGAAGCAAAGTCTGTCCGGCAACGAATGGATCCTCGTGACCGGGCCTCATCGCAGCATCAAGCGCGTGATGCGCATCTACGGCGTATCGCACGAAGAGAGCGACGACACGATGATGCACGTGATGAAGCTATTCCTGGTCGCACCGGACGGCAGCCTCACCCATACCTACTCGGGGATGAATGCTTCGCCGCAGGCGGTCGCCAGCGATATCAAGACGTTATCGCGGCAGGACAGCGCCGCATCGCAGCATTCGAGTTCGCTTCAGTAACACCGCGTTGAGGCCCACTGCACGCGGATCCCGCGTCGTTACGGTCGTTCGGCGGCCACGGCCTCGCGTGGTTGCGCCGCCGCGGTGACGTTTACGACCTTGGCCTCGATTAGTTGGCGGATTTCCGCATCCGTCCTTCCCAGTTCGCGCAAAATCTCGATGCCATGCTGGCCGGTGACAGGAGCAGGCCGCAGATTCCACGAATCGGCATTGGCGAACCGCAGGGTATGTCCGACCTCGAAGACCTCGCCGGCATCGTAATGAGTCTCCGCGACGATAACGCCCCGTGAGCGCATCGCGGGATCGTTGATAACGTCGGCCGGATCGAGCGGGGCGGGAATCGTACAGGGAACGCCTTCGGCGCGCAGCCGGCGCAGAATCCCGGCGCTCGTGATCTGGCGCAATTCGGCTTCGATCGTTCGCGCGATCGTACTCGTGCCAAGAGCCTGATTTCGCGCATCGGCAAAGTCCGGCCAGCCCTGGTGGCCGACTCCAAGCGCCTTGCGGACGCCATGCCATTCGCGGTCGCTATAGCAGGCGACCACGATCCAGCCGTCGGATGTCGGGTAGAGCGCGTTGGTGGGCGCATGGCCACGCTGTTCTCGATCGAGTGGGAAGGTTTCGGACTTTCGCTCGCGATACCCATGCACGTCGGACATTGCGAGCAAGCCGGCCCCGGTCTGCGGCACCTCCAGGTATTGGCCAACACCGCTGCGTTCGCGCTCGACCAGCGCCGCCAGCACCATCACGGCCGAGGTCAGGCCGCATCCGTAGTCCATGTGCGTGAGGTAATGGTCCGGCGGATTGCCCTCGCCGCCGGTGCGGCACAGCATCCCGGTAATCGCCGAATGAAGCGGCTCGAAGGTCGGCAGCCGCGACCATTCGCCGCTGTTGCCGTAGCCCGACGAATGACAATAGACCAGGCGCGGGTTGATCGCGCGAAGCTCCTCCCATCCCATCCCGAGGCGTTCCATCGCTCCCATCCGCATGTTGTTGTGAATCACGTCGGACTTGCTCACAAGGGCATGGACGATCGCGCGTCCCGCCTCGCTTTTGAGGTCGATCGCGAGACTCTCCTTGCCGCGCTGAACGCCAAGAAAAATGCCCAGTTGCGGGCCGCGCATCGGGTCGCCGCCGTATTCCTCGACCTTGATCACTCGCGCGCCCAAATCGGCAAACAACCGATTCGCGAAAGGTCCCGCCATGTACGCGCCGAAATCAAGCACCAGCATACCGTCAAGCGGACCGACGCGCTTTTGCGTACGCGCGATGCCGGTAGTCATCCGCGGTCTCGGCGCCGTGCCGTTGCCACCTCCGTTCGACTGGTGTCCGTCGACGGCTCTGCTGAGAAGCGCGTTATGCTCGCCGGGCGCCGGAACTTCGCGGCGTAGCTCGATCGGCGTGCGGCTGTACTTGGCCAGTTTGCCGAGTTGCCGCTGGCCATCCGGCAGAATGTCGACCAGGCCGTTATCCTCGCACTGCTTGAGCCACAGCGCGTCGCCTGGCTTGAGCGCCTGCATGCAGCAAACGTCGGCCTTCGCCAGGGTCTCGCACCAATACTGTGCCGTCTGGTCCCTGAAGGTGCGGTCGAGATGGCTCCAAAGGTCGCGCGCGACCGCCGGCTCCATCGGGATGCCGAGGATGTGCAGCCCGGCGTTCTCGATCACGAGGTCGTCTCGCCCCACCACCTTCAGCATGCGATCGAAGGCGCCGCGCGGCCCGGTATGAACCTGGATCCAATTGCCGTCGGCGCATTCAAACAGGCTCACCACGATGCGCAGGTTGTTGTGACGGGTGCTGATGCGGCTGCTGGTCAACAACGGCGGACCAAGCTTCTCTCCGCCGAGCCATCGCGCGTTGCTCAGGATCGCGACGCCGTCGAGCAGCGAGGTTGTGACCGTCTGGCCCATCCCGTTGCGCGCGCGCTCGAGCAATGCCCCGAGGACGCCGATCTGCAGCAGCCAGGCGGCGCCATAGATCGCGTGCGGCCAGCCAAGGAAATGCGGACCGCCGTCGCGCACGCCCTGCTGGAAATGCTGCATGCCGTACTGGGCTTCGATTAGCTCGCCGCAAACTGGATAGTTGGCGCCGCGGTCCGCCGCACCAAGCTCGCCGGGCGTGCGAGGATAGGCAGTCAGGATCGCGAGGATCCGCGCGGGATCGTCGTCGAAACCATCGAGCAGGCCAGCGGGCTTTTGCCTCCACGGCTGCGCGGTATCGATAATCACGTCGGCCGAATCGCGCAGCGCCGCCCATTCGCCGCGATGAACTTGAGCGGCTCCGATCGTCACGCTCTTCTGACCGCGAAGCCACACCCGCGAGCCGGCGAGCGCCCGCACCGGGTCGCCGCCCTCCGGTTCGACGCGAATCACCTCGGCCCCAAGGTCCGCCAATACCATCCCGGCGATCGCAGCCGCCGGAGAACGCTCCGAGAGATCCAGCACGCGCACCAGCTTGTCGAGCGGCCCTGCCATACGAACCTCCGCGGCGCGAGTGCGCCGCCCATTCAGCGCGCGAGCCCGGCCTCGCGTGCAAACCTGAACATCAATTCGAGCACTTCGTCGAAACGATCGGTCCAGCCGAAAAACGGCAGCACGATATGGTCGAGGCCGGCCCGCTCATAGCTGGGGATATGCTGCACAACGTCATCCAGCGATTTTTCATAGTTGAGAGCCGCATAGGTCAGAGTCCGCGGATCGCGGCCGTTTTGCGCGGCCATCTCGCGGATGCTGCGAATCTCGCCCACGATCGCCTCGGGATCGCGCCAGAAAATGTGCCCGTACCATCCGTCCGCCAGTTGCGCTGTGCGCCGCAGCGCCGCCGCGCTATGCCCGCCAACCCAGATCGGCGGATGCGGCTTTTGCACCGGTTTAGGCTCAGAGCGAACGTCGCCGAAATGCACGAAGCGGCCGTCGAAGCTCGCTTCCGGCTGGGTCCACAGCGCTTTCATCGCCTGCAGATATTCGTCGGTGCGCGCCCCGCGCTGCTTGAACGGCGAATCAAGAAACGCGAATTCCTCCGCCAGCCATCCCACTCCCGCGCCGACGATCACGCGCCCACCCGAAAGCAAGTCGAGCGTCGCGATAACCTTCGCCGTCACCACCGGATGCCGATACGGGATGATCAAGACCCCGGTGCCCAATCGCACTCGGCTGGTGCACGCGGCCGCGTAGGTCAGCACGGTTAATGGCTCAAGGAAATTCTCGGCCGTGTCGAAGGGAAATTTGCCTTCCGGATGGTAGGGATACTTCGAGACCAGGCGGCTCGGGAAAACCACGTGGTCGGCCGCCCAGATCGAATGGTAGCCGAGCTTTTCGGCGTGCTGGGCGACAGTCCGGATGCGCTCGACCACATGCTCGCGCGCGTAAGCGCCGATATGGGGCAGAATTACTCCGTATTCCACAGCTCGCCCTCCTCAGAATGACGCGCACCCAGCCGTCGGGGCACGTCTCTCCGATACAGGACGCCTCCATGCTCGCGAGCGGTTACGCCGCGCGCGGCCCTGAGGCCGACACGGACTTGTCCCTCGGGCGGACAAGTCCGCGCAGTCAAAGGTCGGTTATGATTCGGGCGGCGCGAAAACCGTAAATCCGAACAAGGGCTCGCCGGTGGTGCGCAGCGTATGCATCGCGCCCGCGGGGATCGTGATCACGTCACCAGCCTTGATCTCCTGTTCCTTGCCGGAAACCCGGGCGGTCGCACGACCCTCGATAACGTAAATGATCTGATCGCCCTTGTGGCTGTTTTCGTGGTCGTTGCTGAAGTTCGCGGGAATCGAAAACACCATCGCTTCAGTTTGCGGCGTCTTGCCCAGCATATGGCCCGACGCTTTCGCGCCGTTGCCGCGATGCGCGAACACGTTCTGGATACCGAGTTCGCCACTCTTGCCGTCGACCAGTTCGTTCATCTGCTGCTCGAAAAGCTGGTCGGTAATCAGCCCCTTGCGATAGGCCTTCAGCAACTGCTGAACTTCGAAGTCTTTAGTCGCCATTGTGTTCTCCTCCGTTTCGCCTCTGGTTAAGGAAACGATTCAGAACCTCTCCCGACCCATACCACGGAAGCTCCCGCCACCGCTAACCGAACCGCGCCGCCGAAGTTTCAGCTAAGTTCAGTCCTGACGGCGCAAGGCCCTCCCGGGCCGCACCCCGGTATGCCGCCCCTCGCTCACGACCGCGCGCCCATTGACGAATACGTAGCGGACGCCCTGGGGATAGCGGCACGGATCGGCATAAGTCCCTACATCGGCGAACTCGGCCAGATCGAAGATCACCAGGTCGGCGAACGCGCCGGCACGGACCACTCCGCGATCGGCCAGGCCGAATTTCCGCGCCGGCATTCCGGTCATCCGATGGATCGCCTCCTCGATGCTCATCAGGCCAAGATCGCGCGCATAATGCCCGATAACCCGGGGGAAAGTGCCATAGAGTCGAGGATGCGGCTTGCTGCCGGCCATGATGCCGTCGGAGCCGATCATCGTGGTCGGATGACGCATCACCGTCCGCACGTCATTCTCGTCCATGCTTTCGAGCACCACGAAAGCGCCCGCGCCCTCTTCGTCGACGATTCGTTGGGCCGCGGCTTCGGCGGAAAGGCCGAACAATTCCGTCATCTGCGCGATGGTGCGGCCTTCGTATTCCGGATGCCGCGGGGTGGACGCCAGCAGGATCTTCTCGGGCTCGAGGGTACCGATTCCGCCGCTGCGCCCGCGTTCGTTGAGGGCGTTATTCTGCAGCACCGCGGCGAGGACCGTGCTGCCCGAGGTGTACGGATACTGGTCGGCGGTCGCGTCCAGGCCGCCCGCGCGCGCCTCGTCGATTAGCCGCAGCGATTCGCGGACCTTGCCCCAATTCTCGCGCCCCGAGGCCTTGTGATGCGAGACCTGCACGGGCACACCGGCCTCGGTACCGATCCGCATGGTTTCACGAATCGAGTCGAGCAGCCCGCTCGCCTCGTTGCGCATATGGCTGGTGTAAATCGCGCGCGTGCCCTTCATCTCGCGGGCGAGTTCGATTATCTCCTCGGTCGCAGCGTAGCGGCCCGGCTCATAAATGAGCCCGGTGGACATTCCCACCACTCCGGCGGTAAGCGCTTCGCGCAATGCGGCGCGCATCTCAGCCATTTCGCCGGTGTCGGGCGCCCTCCGCTCGTTGCCCATCGCGGCGGCGCGGATGGTGCCATGGCCGGCCAGCACTGCCACATTGAGGCTTGGCGGTTCCTGCTCGAGCGCCTTGAAGTAGCCGGCGTAATCTTCCCACGCGGGAATCTTCGTCTTGGGGTTGAAGTCGAGAAAAAGCCGCCGCGCAGCGGCGAACGGCGCTGCCCCCAGCCCGCAATTGCCGACGATGTCGGTGGTGACGCCCTGCATCGTCTTGAATTCCATCCCGGGCGCGATGAACACCGCCGCGTCGTCATGGCTATGCACGTCGATAAAGCCCGGCGCCAGCGCAAGACCGTGAGCGTCGATCTCGACTCCACCGCTTTCGAGTGATGCGCCCACCCGCGCGATACGGTCGCCGGCGATCGCGAGGTCGGCGACGAATGGGCTGCCACCGGTGCCGTCGAAAATCCGCGCCTGGCGAATCACCAGGTCGAACCGATCCGTTTGCATGAGATTCTCCCGCAGTCTGCCTGGAACGAGCTTTTCAGCGCCGTCCGATTCGCGCTGCTGAAACCGACTCCGCCGTCACGCCGAGGTCCGCGAGGTCGCCCGGCACGCCCCGGCCACTGGCCAGGCTCGCGCTCAGACGGGCCATCGCGGGCGAGGTCTCGATCCCGTAGCCGCCCTGCCCGGCGATCCAGAAGAACCCCTCGACTCGGGGGTCATAGCCAACCACTGGACATCCGTCGGCAACGAATGAGCGGAGCCCCGCCCATTTTCGATTGATATGCGTGACCGGCAGCGCCGCGTGTCGCTGAATCCGATCGACCGCGGTCGCGATATCGAGATCGTCGGGATGGACGTCGCAGGGCTCCATCGGAGTCTCGTCGGCGGGCGAAGCGAGCAGCTTTCGGGCATCAGGCTTGAAGTAGAAGGTTTCACGAATATCGTGAACCACCGGCCAGTGCTCGATCGCCGCTCCTTCAGGCGGGTCGAAGATGAACGCTGTGCGCCGCTTTGGCACCAACCCGATCGGTGCGGCGCCGGCTATAGCCGCGACCCGGTCGCACCATGCACCGGCCGCGTTGAGCACAACCGGCGCGGCGAAATCTCCCGCGCTGGTCGTCACGGTCCAGGTTCCGTTCGAGCGGTCGAGCTTTAGCAGTTCGGCCGCATTGACCGTGATTCCGCCGCGCGTACGCAGCCCGTGGAGGAATCCGTAATGCACCGAATGCACATCGATATCCATCGCCTCGGGGTCAAAAACCGCGCCGCCCAGGCAGTCCTCGCGCAATACGGGCACCATCGCACGAGCCTCGACCGGGCTAAGCCAGCGGGCGCCGTCGACATAACGTGCGCATTCTTCGGCGGCGCGTTCGAGCGCGGCGTGATCGTCACGCCCGCCGATAAACATCATCCCGCGTGGCCTCAGCAGTGGGTAGTCGGTGAAGCCCGCCGGTGGATCGAGCAGGAAACGTTTGCTGGCGGTCGCCAGTGCGCGAATCACGTCAGGGCCATGGCTTTTCAGAAAGACCGCCGCCGAACGGCCGGTCGAGTGATAACCGAATTGGGCTTCACGCTCGATCAGCAGGACCTTGCCGTGGGTTGCGAGTTCGAATCCCGCCGACGCCCCGGCGATACCTCCGCCGACGATTATGTAGTCGTATGAATCCATCGATTGTCTCGGATCTTACCCGCGCTCCGGTGGCGGAATTCAGTGCACCGCGCTTTTATCTCTCGACTGTCTCGCGTTCGACCGCGAGCATCCGTTCGAGTCCGATCGTTTCGTGTAGAGCTTCCTGCTCGGACCTGAGGCCGCCGCGGCCGAGCAGTGCTTCCGAGTCACCGTCGGCGATTGCCTGGTAGCAGCGCTTGAGCATCTGATGGAACACCAGCACCGGCGTCACCGGGTCGACCATCAGGCGAAAGCCGAGCGCGATCAAATCGGCCTTGCTCAGGCCAATCCTTTTCAATTGAACGTCGGTCGTCAGCGTCACCAAAGGCGGTGCGAGGCGTTCACCGAGCGTGCGGTAGTGCTCGGCTTTGTGCGCGGTGACAAACAGCATGTCGGCGCCCGCCTCGCGATACATCTCGGCGCGCCGCAAGGCCTCGTCCATCGTCGACGAGCGCAGGGCGTTGGTGCGCCCGATGATCACGAAATCCGGATCGCGCCGCGCCTTTACTGCCTCGCGTATCTTCGCGGCCATCAGTTCGGCCGGAATCAGATGCTCGATGCCGATATGGTGATGTGCCCGCTTGGGCATCAACTGGTCTTCGATCTCGATCGCGGCGAAACCTGCCGCCTCGACCATGTTGATCGTTCGATTGAGGTGCATCGGATCGCCGAACCCGCAGGCGCCGTCGAGAATCAACGGCAGCCTGCAGACCGTACGGATATCGATTCCAAGGCGCGTCATCTCGGTCACCGTCAAGTTCGCCTCGGTGACGCATTGGACGTAACCGAGGCCGCCGCCGCCAAGATAAAGCGCGGGGAATCCAGCCGCCTCCGCGAGTTTGGCGCTGAGCGGGTTGAACACAACAGGCGCCTCGACCAGCCCCTTGCCGCTGATCATCTGACGAATTCCGGCCATGGGATGATCCTCCGGATCGATCGCGTTTGATGACCAATTATCCGAACCGGAGCGAAATGAGAATCGGACGAGCGGTTCGGCGTCGAAATCGAGCGTTTGATGAGGCGCGGGGCTTGACAAGGCTGGCATCAGACCGATATTGAGAATCGTTCTCAATTCAATGAACTCTCGCAGCTTACCCTGGACGATTTCGCTCTTGTGCCTGATTCTCGGCGGTGCCGCAGGGAAAGCCCGGGCGCAGGTCGACCCGTGGGAATTCGAGGTTTACCCCTACGCAACCCTTTCGCGCGGGACGATTGAGCTCGAAACAGACAATGCCGTGGTCACCAATGGTCACAGCGTCGGCGGCGACGGGACCAGCGCCGGGACGTTCAAGAGCCAAGGGATGTGGTACAACCAGTTCGAATTGACCTACGGCCTGACCGACCGAATCGAGGCCGCAGCCTATCTCAACATGGCGCATCCGAGCGCTAGCGAATACCGCTACGCGGGTTCAAAATATCGATTGCGCGGCAGGCTATTCGACGAGGACGTCTTGCCGGTCAATCTGGGGTGGTACGCTGAGATCGAATGGCATAAGACCCCGCAATTCGATGATTCCGACCTCGAAGTGGAGCTTCGTCCCATTCTCGAGAAGGATTTTGGCCGATTCTCGCTAATGATCGATCCAATCTTTGAGAAGTCCCTGGTTGGCGCAGGCCACAATCAGGGATTCCTGTTCGGCTATGCCAATGGCGCCTACTATTCGTGGCTGCCCTACCTGTCACCGGGCGTCGAGTTCTACGGCGGGGTCGGATTGATTGACGACAGCGATCCGCTTAATCGTCAACAGCATTACGTCTTCCCGGTTGTTTGGGGTCATTTGCCCTACGGCTTCGAATATAACCTTGGCCCCGGTTTCGGGATGACGCGCGGCTCCGACCACGTAGTCGTCAAGTTCAACCTGGAGATAGAGCGCTTTATAGGTGCTCTTTTTGGCCCCTCGCGAGACAACGGATGGTTTTTCTGAGCCGCCGGAGGATTACCGGCCAGTTCATTTTTTCATTGGACAGCAAGCCGGATTCCAGAATATGGTGAGCCACGATGGACGGCAAAACTGAAGTCGCGGCCTTTGCTGGTGGGTGTTTCTGGTGTACGGAGGCGGTTTTCGAGCGCCTAAAGGGTGTAATCGCGGTCAGCCCGGGTTATACCGGCGGAACGGTGGCGAATCCTAGCTACGAGCAGGTCTGCACCGGCAGAACCGGTCACGCGGAGACCACACGCGTCGAGTTCGACCCGTCGCAAATCTCCTATAATGAACTCCTAGCTGTTTTCTTCGCCACCCATGACCCTACATCGTTGAATCGTCAGGGGGCGGACGTCGGCACCGAATATCGCTCGGCGGTGTTCTACACCAGTGAAGCCCAAAAGGCGGCCGCCGAAGCGTATATCAAGGAACTCGACCAAATCCTCCCCGACGGACGAAAGATCGTCACCGAAGTCGTTCCGCTAACTGCGTTCTACGAAGCCGAGGATTACCATCAGAAGTATTACAGCAATAATGCGTTTGCGCCATATTGCCAGTACGTAATTGAGCCCAAGCTGCTCAAACTGCATAAGAACTTCGCCGATATGCTGAAGCAGCCGCAAGGCGAGGGCAGCCGGGCGGTTAAAAGCTAGACCGCCACAGAATGCCTCTTTCGGGCGTCAGCCCATGAACTGCGGCATCACTTTGGTGCCGAAAAGCTCGATTTGTTGCTTTATTTCATGAATCGGCATGAAACCCTGATCGCAGATCATCATGAACCATTCAGGGTCGAGGGTCGCCTCGACCTCGCCCATCCGCCGGCTTAGATCGTCGGCAGTACCGACAAAGGCCAATCCGGCCTCGATAAACGGCTCAATCGAGGTCGGAATCTGCTTCTCGAACTTGGCGTGGAACTGCCGGAACAAGAAGACCGAGCCGTTACGTGCGCGTTCCATCGCCTGCTCGCGCGTATCCCCGGCGTAGATCATTCGGGCGAGGCCAATACTGCGGCCAACCGGCACGTTACGGCCAGCCTTGGCGGCCTCCTCGCTGTAGAATCGCGCGCCCTCGAGCGCCATCTGCGGGAAGGGCAGAAACACCGCCGGCACCACCCCTTCACGCGCGGCCCAGCGAATCGTCGCCTCCGTGCGCGACAGCGCCTGGAAGAGCGGCGGATGCGGTTTCTGGTAGGGCTTGGGCACCGGCGAAACGCGCCTCAACCAGCCATTCTGGTCGAGTTCGCCGGGCGCGCCATAACGGGCCGTCGCTTCCGCCGGCAGCCATTCGTGACCCTCTGAGGGGAACGGGACCTGGTAATAGCGCCCGTTGAAGGAGAAAGGCTCGTCCGCCCACGAAAGCTTGACGATCTTGAAAAGCTCCTCGAAAACCTCGCGATTGTGCTTGTCGGCTTCCGGCCCGAGCGCCCCTGGCTGGGCGCCGTAATGTTGCCCGAGCACGTTGACCCATCGCGGGAACACGCCGCGGGCGAAACCCACCAGCACCCGTCCCTTGCTGATCTGATCAGCCCAGGCAACATCGAGGGCGAGCCGGATCGGATCCCAGGTGGGCAGCACGAAGCCCATCGGGCCAATCATGATCCGCTTGGTCTTCAGCAGCAGATTGATCAGATGGGGCGTCGGCGTGGCCCCGGCCTCGAGTCCCTCGGTGTAGAAATGATGCTCCGAATAAGTCACAGCGCTGAAGCCGACGTCTTCGGCGAGTTGCGCTAATTCGACCATTTCGTCGAGCATTTGCTGGATCTTACCAGTGCGATGGGCGATCGGACGCAGCCGCTCACGTTCGATCGGCGAGGCCGGTACGGTCGGCACGATATGCAGCATGAATTTCATTGCGGACGCTCCTTCAGCTCAATTTCCCGCGGTAACGGAGCACGCCAGCGGCGCGGCGATTTGCTGCCAAGCTAGCTCCAGTCGAGCATTTCCTCGCGGATTTCCAGGTTGACCTTTTTCCAGCTCACCGCCAGATTGTCGGCCGTCCCCTCCGCCATCAACTCGAACATCCCTTGATCAAGTTCGGTCTCGGGACGCGCGAGCAATTGCATGAAGGCGCGGGCGGCTTCGTCGATCTCCAGCATACGCGGCTGCCAGCGGCCGAAAACCTTGGGATTGTCGGCGTATTCACCGGTCATCCCGGTGCGCACGAAGGGCAGCAGGATGCACGAGGCGGTGGCGAATTTCGCGTTCGGTCCGAGATTCACCGCCAGCACCCGGGGCAGCAGCAGCACGCCCCAATTGCTGATCGCGTAGCCCGGCACCGAGACCCCCGGATCGATCGCCTGCCGCGACGAGACGTAGACGATTTGCAGGGGCTCGCGATGATAGACCGCCTCGCCGGCCCATAGATGGGTGCTGGCGAGGAAGCCGTCGATCTTGGTATTGAGCACCATCCGCGATTCGCCCAAATTGTCGATAAAATGCTGGCGCACCCGCGCCCGGCGCACCGCCAGCGGCTCGTCCGGGACTTCCCGCAGCGCGCGGCCAAAGGAATAGCCCTTTTCGGTCAGGCCCGAGTTGCAAATCAGCAGATTCGGGGGCAGCCCGCCCATCTGCTCAATCACGTAGCTGCGGCTGGCCCACAGGTCTCCCATATTGGTGACGTCGGCCTGCACCGGAAAGGCGTTGACACCGGCGGCGCGGAGC
>DATEGX010000193.1:0-7251 GCA_035279875.1 Binataceae bacterium (SeqCode) | reverse complement strand
CGACGTGGACGTGCACGGGGTCGGAGGCGATCCCGTTCGCGACCACGGCGAGATGGCAATCGCCGGTGGGCGCATTTGTGGGTACATGGAAGCGAGTGCGAACCTCCCGATCCCCGGTTGCCACTGCGAGGGTCGAGAAGTCATGCGTACGGCAATAGGTGACCGTGTTGCCTTTGGTCAGACGCACCAACGGATAGTTCGTGGCGGCCGTATAGTCATCACCGTAACTGACCGCCTGTGAGAGGCCGTTGAAGCGATGACCCTCGATTTCGTAGCCTTCGTCCCGATGCAGATGGCGCGGATGTTCGGTGATGTGCGGCCGCCAATCACGATGCGGCCCGCCATCGGGGGTATAAATCCAAATGTTGTTCTGTTCGGCCGTATAGAGCACCTGGCCGTTTGGCAACAGCAGCAACCGCGCCGTCCATGTATCGGTGCCGTTGATAGTCGGCTGCGTGGAGGTCTCTACCAGGCCGTTGGAAATCGGGTCGTACTCAAAAAACAGCGTGGGGCCTGACCAGTACTCCGGCGGCGGGGTCTCGAGGTGTCGCTTGCCGGCGCAACAGAGCACCTTCCCCTCCGGAAGGAGCACCGCGGGCGCATCGATTGCCGCCAGGTTGTTGCTCGAGTCTTTCAAATCCGGACCGTTGGCCCAACTTCCAGGATCCTTATGATGATGCGGCGGCGTATAAAGCGCCGTATGCGATGAGCCGCCGATCGCGAAGACCCGTCCATCCGGCAGGAGGATTGCGGGGCCAATCTCTTCCATCGTGCTGTCGATCAGACTCTGTGGCGTGCTGCCGGCGCTGACCCAGATGTCCTCGTGGGGCAGGTATTTCTCGGCAGCGGTCGGATTGAATACCTCGACCGTAAGGACGCTTCCGTCACGCAGCAACGTCCAGGTCTCCTCGTTCGTCCTGCCGAACTTGGTGGGGCTTTGTGTGCCGAAGGCGGTGCCGGCCTCTCTCCAGCTATCGTGATGCGGACTCCAGACGGCGGTGCGGGCGTTATCAATACAGCCGAGCAGCACGTCTCCGTCGGGCAACACGCAACAGGAAATGTCCCCGTGAATCCAGTCGAAACCGCTAGGCTTGGCCAGCTTGGACCAGACCTTGGTCAACGGGTCGTAAATCTCCCCGAGTGGGGTATCGTTTCCGGCATTCGAATACTCGCCGCCGATCGCGAAGAGCTTGCCATCCTTGAGAATTCCCGAGGCGAAGAACTGGCGGCTGTTGTGCATCGAGATTAGTGGTGACCACGTTCCCGTGGTGTATTCACCATTCGCGTCCGGCGTCAGCCGTCGCCATTCTGCACCGTAAGCGTTGTGGACCAGCACCGAACCATCTGTCAGCAGAATCATACTGTCAGATGCGAAGCCGGCCGGGGGCTGATTCGAAAGTGGAGCCCAGTTTCCCATTGTTCGTCCCTCCCTTGGACCAAAACAGCATCCTCTTGCGGGGTGCTGTTCCGACGATGAGCAATCACGGGACCAGCGGGAATGTGAGCGTTTTTCTTGGGATTCTTTAACGGCTGCTAATTTTGGTTAGCATCAACCTGCTAAGGCTGGGACGGGCCGGCCGACGGGCCAAGCTCCCACAGGCCGGCACTTTCATCTGACATGACGCCCAGGTTCTTGAATGCGAATAATGTCGGGAGCGTGCCCCTACTTGAGTCCCAGCGCAGCCAGAGCGCTCCGGTCGACTACTGGTGCACGCTTGGTTCCCGGCCTCAACTTCGAGGATCCGGGTGTACGCTCGAACGGATCGGGAAGGTCGATTTCCCTGGCGTAATCCTTGAGCGCAGGGATCACTTCCTCAGCGAATAATCGCATGCTGGTGCGCCGATCGGCATCGCCGACCGGGCCCTGGATGCTCAGGATGATGAAGATACCCGTGCGCAGCACGCTGAGGATGGACTTGATCTGGGGAATAACGGTGGTTGGCGTTCCGACTATAACCTGGAGGTTCTTTTGAGCTTTCAGCAGCGCAACCTGCAGCTTGCGCCTGATTTCGTCGTAATCGATCGAAACACCGTCGGCGCCGTGCATCTGTTCTTTGACTTTTTCGCCGCTAACCCCGAGCCAGGCGCTGGTCTGCTGTTTGGCGAGAATGCGGATAGCGGCCTTGGAATTATAGCCGGGCGGCATCGTGAATTGGGGCTCGGAAAACGCATTCTGGCCGCCGCCGTAAACGAAACCCCGCGCCAGCGCCTGGGCCTTTTCCTCGCTCTCCGCGAGCACGGTCGCAATCATGTAGCCGAAGTTTTCCGGCCCGGCCTGGTAGCCGTGCCTGGCGGCTTCGTCGGCGTAGAAATCCCATAGGTCGCAGGTAGGGGCGAGTTGGGTGCCGAGTCCGATGTAGGGATAGCGATGTTCGGCGCACCATTGCACCGTTTCCGGACTGAGCGTGCCCGGAATCCACATCGGGGGATGCGGTTTCTGATAGGGCAGGGCCCACGGATTGACGTGGCGATAATGGAAATGTTTGCCCTCATAGCGCCACGGTCCCGGTTTCGTCCAGGCTTGCACGATAAAGTCGTGAGCCTCATTGAACATTTCGCGATTGTAAGCGGGATTCGCGTTGTTGAAGAACTGCTCCGAGCCCGCACCGCGGACCCATCCGGTGACCAGGCGCCCGCGCGAGATTAAATCGATTTCGGCCAATTCCTCCGCCATCCGCAGCGGATGTTTGATCACCGGCAGCGGGTTACCGATAAGCACGAGACGGACCCGCCTGGTGCGATGGGCCAGCACGGCCGCTTCGATGTTCATCACGGAACCCATGCAAATGGGATTGCCGTGATGCTCATTGAGTGCGACCACATCAAAGCCGAGGTCCTCGGCGTAGCAGTTTTCGTCGATATAGTAGCTATAGTCGTCGGCCGCCCTTTCACGGTCGAAGAACCGATTGGAAATGGCGAAGAAAGCGCGGTTTTTGAGGATCTCTTCCTCAGGTAGCCATCGATACGGCCGTTCGGTGAAGTATCCTACCTGCATTTTCGAGACCTCCGCCGGGATTGGTGCTCCAAGACGTTTTCGTCATTGCTGGCGGACCCGTGCCGCTGCCGCCGCCACGATACGTTCTACATCTTCGGCGAGCAACAATCGCTTTGCTTTGAGGTCATCGGCTGCGCGCGCAATTGCCGTTACGTACGCTTCGCCGGTCGGATAACGCTCCTCAAGCGATGGCCTGGGATCGCCGCTAGCAAGCCTTTCCTGCTTGGTCGCCGCGAACGGAAAATAGGAACCGAGCAGGAGCATGTCGCCCTCTGCAAATCCGCTGCGCCGAAGGTTCCAGCCGGTATGCGTACCTCGCGCGGCCGCGATATCGGGTACCCGCACGCCCGCGATCTCGTTGCCGCTCTCGTCAACCGCGGGTACCAGTATCAGATAGTCGCGGTGCGGAATCGGCCTGGGCGGCTGCACGCTGTAGTCCATTTCGCCGAGCTCGTTAACCATTCCCGGGTAGGTCACGCCGGGGATCGCGGGAAATCGATAGGTTTGCGGGGACGGTCCGACCAGGGTGCCGTCGCTGACCCTCGGGAAGTGGCTGGCAGGGGGTAACATTCCGCTGCTGACCCATTGATCAAGCGCCACGGTCAGCGCGCGATGCACGCAGCTATATTCGGCAGGGTTGGCCGGATAGTGATTGAATGGGAAATTTGCCGCGACGGTGCCGCCGCCGTGCTGGATACTGGCGAACAAGTAGAGCCTGACGTTATCAGGCACCTGGATCTCCCTGCCCTGTCCATCGGTGACGAGCAGACCCGCGCGGCCGTGCCAAAAATCCGTGCTGCCTTCGGTTTGCATGATTTTGGGGCAGGTCGAAGACGCCTGGCAGCGGGCCAGAATGCCGTCGGTCCGGCCGCTCACGGGGTCGGTCGTGGTAGCGTAGGAAAACGGAAATTGATCGCCGGGAAAGAGACGGTCCTCGTGTTGGCGTGAAAATCGGCCGGGTTGCGCAAAGGCGAAGTTGACGAAGGTTTTGCGCGATCCGGCGACGCTCGCAATTACTCCGTCAAAGACTCGGCGGCCGGACAGGTCCTCGTTAAATCCCTGCCAGAGAAAATCACGAAGAAAACGGCCGGACTGCGAAGCGCCATAGGCGAGAACGTAATCGGCCGCCGGGCGGGTCCCGAGGTTCAGCGGGTTGGGCGTTCCTTTCGCGTCGGCGCTTTCGTGGCGCATGAATGCCACCAAATCGCGCACAGCGGCAAACCCGAGGCCCATCACGATCGGGTCGCGCGCGGGGTAAATGAACTCGTAGATTGCGCCGGCGTCGAAACCCGCGGGACGTGTTATTTCGATCTTGTCCGCTGAGACGTAGCGCCAATGCTCCTGCGCAATCACGACTCGCTGGTCTCGTTCGCGCTGGCGCACGGTCAGCGTCGCATCGCGCTGGTCGAGGGTGTTCGCGGGATAGCTCAGTGCGGCGTGCGCCGGATTCCTGACGTGTTCGAAGATGAACTCGTCACGGCTGAGCGTCACGATTGGGGTTCCATTGTCAGTCGCAACCGGCAGACAAGCGCGCAGACGATTATCGCCCTCGGCAACGTCGCCCTGCCATCCGCTCCAGAGCAATGCGTGGCCCTGGCGCATTAGAAAGCCGTTACCGGCGTCGCCCGCCGTGATCGAATCGTTGACCCTTGGGGCGTCGTTGAGGTTATTGAGGGCAAGTTTGTTGCCGCGATTGTTAACGTCGTAGAAAATTCGCCTGCTGCCCCTGCTCAGATCCACAGGCTTAAGCAGATAGAAGTCCACCCAGCACTCGACCCGGCCATCGGCGTTGCGCGGAGCCCTGCCGAGATTGACGATTCCAGCGTTGAGCCGATGGGAGGGGTCGACCTCGGCAAACGCGCGGCCGACAACCTTTTCATAAGGGCCGGCGTCATCAAAGCTGACACCACCAAACGCGGATTCGACCCGCGCGATCTCGATTTTCATCGCTTACCTCCGGACAGCTTTCGCGCCACAGGCCTCGGGCCACGAATAGCATATTCGCGGTAAAAACCGGTTGGCGGGCAGGCCGCCGAAGAACCTGATCGATTAAACCTAAAGGGGGCGGGGGGCTTGACGCTCAGATAACCAACAGTAAGTATTGCGCCTTCAGGTCCTGGCGGGCCGAAATCGCCGTTGAGACGCGCGCCGGCGTCGCTGCGGCGAGGACCAAATGGGAGGGACATTACGTGGGGACGACAAGGATTCCCGGGGGCATCTTGCTATTGGGGTTGATGATGACGCTCGCACTGCCGTCGGTGCGCGCAGATGCTGCGGACGTGTGTCCGCGCTTCGCCGCCGGAAGCGTCGTCTCGGAACCGCCTGACCTCTTCAGCCGCAATGGTGTCTTGCAGGTAGACCTGGCGTATCAGACACAGACGGATTCGGCAGGCCGGACCCTATATTGCTTCACCACGCCCGACGGCAAGGAATCACCGACGCTGCACATTCGTCCAGGTGACCAACTAATAGTCAATGTGAAGAATATGCTCCCGCCGTCCGCGCCGATGCCCGGGATGGAGATCGCGCCTTCGGACGTATGCGGCGCGCCGACCATGACCCCGACCTCGGTCAATATCCATTACCACGGGACTAACGTATCTCCGGCGTGCCATTCCGACGAAGTGATCCACACGATGATCAATTCGGGCGACAGCTTTACTTATACGATCCAGTTCCCCACCGATGAGCCGCCCGGCCTGTATTGGTACCATCCACACGTTCACGGAATCGCCGAGGCGGCGGTTCAAGGCGGGGCGTCGGGCGCGATCGTTGTCGAGGGCATCGAGGATTTGCAGGCCGCGGTAGCGGGCTTGCGTGCCCGAACCTTGGTAATCCGCGACAACCCGGTGGCGGGGAATCCGCCTCCCGGCGGAGCGATTCCTTCGTGGGATGTGTCGCTCAACTACGTACCAATCGCATACCCGGAGGAAACGCCCGCGATTATCAAGATGCATCCGGGTGAGCGAGAGTTCTGGCGCGTCGTGAACGCCAGCGCGGATACGATCATCGATTTGCAGTTACAGTATGATGGGCGGCCGCAGTTTCTGAAGGTGGTCGGGCTCGACGGTGTGCCGATCGGCTCACAGGACGGCACACGGCAGGGCCATTTGATCAACCAGACGCATATTCTGGTGCCGACGGCGGGGCGAGCGGAGTTCATCGTCATCGCGCCTCCACCCAGCGTTAAGAATGCCGCGTTTCTTACTTTGGCTATTGATACCGGTCCGGACGGCGATAACGATCCGCAGCGGACGCTGGCCAAGATTCAACTAGTCAATCGTAGTTCTGCGCTCGCTGGATTGACAATGCCGAAGATCTTAGGACCGGCGAATATCCAGCGTTTCGAGGGGCTGAGGACCGCTACGGTTACGGCCAAGAGAACGTTGTACTTCTCGGAAGTGTTGTCCGATCCCAATGATCCTTCGAGCCCAACGAACTTTTTTATCACGGTGGATGGAGCGACACCGACTTTGTTCAGCCCCAACAATCCGCCCGCGATCGTGACCACCCAGGGATCGGTCGAGGACTGGACGATCCAAAACCGGTCCCTCGAAAATCACGAGTTCCACCTGCATCAGATCCATTTTCTGTGGCTCGCGAAGAACGGAGTGCCGGTCTCAAGGGACGAAAATCAGTTCTTCGATATGCTCCAAGTGCCGTACTGGACGGGTATCGGACCATATCCAAGCGTGACGGTGCGAATGGATTTTCGCGGACCCGATATTGGGGACTTCGTCTACCACTGTCATATCCTCGGCCACGAGGACAACGGAATGATGGCGATCATCCGGGTATTACCCGGACCCGGTGCAACCAATCACAGCAATCTCGCCAAGCCGGGGCCGGCCGTCCGCAAGTCGGCACAGGCAACCGGCGCGGCTGGGCAGATCAAAGCGATGTTGCCGGGATCACAATTCGCGGCTGTCCGGCGAGCTGGTTGACTCGGGGTCGGAGCGCCAGCGGGCGAGACCGCGGGGCGTGCGTGGTTAGCTGTGCGGTGGGTCAAATGACCTGAAGTTCGTCGGTCACAAATGAAATACATTTGGCCGGATCGACGAACTTCAGCTCGTCCGCGCGAATGATCTCGAGATATTTCGGTTCGCGGAAGGCGCGAGCCGCGTCTTCAACGTTATCGAACCACAGTTCCGCCACGCCGTCATATGAACCGGCAATCCCGAACGGGACCGGGCTTTCCACCAGGTGACACTGAACATACTTTCTCACGTGGCGAGTGAACTCGGCGACACTCTTGA
>DATEGX010000192.1:0-19492 GCA_035279875.1 Binataceae bacterium (SeqCode) | reverse complement strand
CTCTCCTTGCGCGGCACGGACGCCCGCGTTGCGAGCGCTCGCAGGACCCGAATTGGGCTGGCGCATAGCATGTATCTGGCCGGAGTACGAAGCGATAACGACCGGAGTTGCGTCGGTCGAGCCGTCATCGACGACGATAAGCTCGACGTCGCTCGAGCCCTGCTCCAGCACGCTGTCGATCGCGGCGCGCAGCGTAACCTCGCCGTTGAAAACCGGGATTATGACGGAAACTCTGCTCATTCGCCGCTCAATCGTTCGCCGCGGCGGCCAGTGCTGGTGTAACGACACCGTGGGCGGGAGTCTTCCAGGCTGACAGATCGCGTCCGATCAGTTGTTCGAGCGCTTCGACCTCCGGGCGAAATCGCTCCTTAAGGCGGGCTTCGAGATCGGGTTCGAGTGGCGGGAACCGCTCGCCGCCCTCGAAACAGAAACGCCATACGCCAACGCGGTCGAGCACGCGGATCGTGCGATACGCCCGATGAGCGCGCAGCCAGTCGCGGGCGTGACGCGCATTTTGCGCAAGCCGGCGATTGCGCGGAGCGGTTGGGAACGAATTGACCCGCACCGCGCCCGCCGACCCTTCGATTGCAAATGTCGGGATGCCGACGAAGTTGCAAACCTGGTCGAGATAGCCCTGAGGATCGCGTTCGAGGTCGTCGTAGAGGCAGATGAGCACGCCGTCACGGCCGAAAGCCTCTTGCCAAGCCTTAAGATGGAAGGCGTACCGATTCATCTCGGCGATTTCGCGATAGCGGCTGACCGCCTGCTCGAAAGTGACCCGCGTCCAGACGTTGTGGCGCATCAACTTGTAATGCGAATAGGCTCGCTCGACCGGTTCGCGGAAGGTGCAGATAATCCGGCAATCGGGAATATGCAGCTTGATCCGCTGACGTACCTCGGGGGCGCTGAAATAAGTCGGGCAGATTTCGGCGATCGGTTGGTTCGGTGCGCAATGGCTGAAGAAAGACTTGTACCAGTCAAGACCGTTGGCGTAGTTGCGCAGAAAAAAATCGGTCTCCTTGATGCCGTACGGCAATCCGATATGTCCAGTCAGCGCCTGATGCAGCCAGGTGGTGCCCGAGCGGCCCACGCCAACGGCTATAAAATTCGGCAACGAGCGCGATGGATTAGCCTGGTTTGCCATCCGCAGCGTCATAGCTCGATGAAGATATCGTCACCCTCGACCCTGACCGAGAGGCAGGCCAGCCGCATAGCAGGATCGTCGACATTGCAACCGGTCGAAAAATCGTACTCCCAGCCGTGCCAGGGACACACCACCGTGGTGCCGTACACCTCACCCTCGCCGAGTGGGCCGCCGCGATGGCGGCAGGCGTTGTCGATTGCGTAGAAGTTTCCGTTGGAATGGAACACGGCAAGCTTCCGGCCGCCGGCTTCAACCACTTTGCCGGTGCCGTCGGGAATCTCATCGCGGGTCGCGACCCTGATCAATTGCCGCAATCCGTGCACTCCTCAGGTAGTGTATTCGGCGTTGATTTTGACGTAGTCAAAGCTCAAGTCACAAGTCATTACGCGGGCGCTGGCCTTGCCCATTTTGAGGTCCAGTATAAGCCCGAATTCCCGATCCTTCATCTTGGCCCCGGCCGCCGCCAGCGCCTCGACATTGAGCGCGCCACGGCTGGCGATCCGGATTCCAGCCAGATTCACTTCGAGCCGTTCGGGATCGAACTCCACGCCCGCTTTCCCGGCCGCCATCGCAATTCTGCCGAAATTCGGATCGCAACCGAAGAAGGCAGTCTTGACCAGCGGCGAGTTGGCTATCGACCGCGCGACGCGCTCGGCGGCGATCTCTGAGCGGGCACCGCGGACCTCGACCGTCACCAACTTGCTGGCACCCTCGCCGTCGCGCACCAGCTCGCGGGCGAGAGTCGCGGCGACACTCTCGAGAGCTTTTTCAAACGTTGCCAGATCGCGGGCGGTAAAGGCGCGGTTCTGAGCGGCCCCGCTGGCCATCAAAACCAGCGTATCGTTGGTAGACATGTCGCCATCGACTGTGATCGCGTTGAAACTGCGCGGCAGAATGTTCTTCAGCGCGGCGCGGAGCTGAGGCGGGCGAAGCGCGGCGTCGGTCACGACAAAAGCGAGCATGGTAGCCATTTTAGGCTCGATCATCCCCGCCCCTTTGGCGCATCCGGCAATCGTCACCGGCGTACCCGCGACCCTGATCGTGGTCGATGCAACCTTCGGATGGGTATCGGTGGTCATGATAGCGCTGGCGAAATCGAGCAATCCGCCGGGGTCGAGAGCCGCAGCAGCCGCAGCCATCCCCTCGCGATACCTATCGAGATCGTAGAGATGGCCGATGACTCCGGTCGAGCAGGGCGCGACCAGCGCGGGCTCGCAGCCAAGCGCAGCGGCCAGCGCGGCGCACGACTCGCGTGCGAGGCGAATCCCGGCCTTGCCGGTGAAACAATTTGCCGAACCTGAATTCGCCGCGATTGCGCGCAGCTGTCCACCGCGAAGACATTCCTGCGCCACCAGCACAGGCGCGGCTTTCACCCGGCTGGTCGTAAACACGCCTGCGGCAGCCACTGGCGCGTCAGCGACGATCGTCCCCAGGTCCTTGCGCCCCGCCTCGTTCCTCAGTCCAGCGGCGACGCCTGCGAAGCGAAATCCGCGGACCGGCGCGGCTTCGAGTCGTACCTCCATCCGGCACCTCCAGCCGCCGATCTATGACCCGCTTGCGCGACGCAGGCAAGCGCCGCCCGGAGCGCGCACTCGGATACGCGGCAAACCGGCGAGCGCCCAACCAGTTGTTACTTGCCGTGACAGCGTTTGTATTTCTTGCCCGAACCGCACGGGCAGGGATCGTTGCGGCCGACCTTGTCGCCGTCGCGCTTGACGGTCTGCGGGTCCGGGTTGGAATTGACGGTCTCGCCGCCGTGGCTCATCACCACGCGCTGGGGACGCTGCTGCTGTTGCTCGATCTGCTGGACGTCCTGCTCGCGCCGCACCTGCACTGAAAAGACCTTTTCGACTACGTCCTGCTGCATCACGCGCATCAGCGCTTCGAACATGTCGAAGCCTTCTTTCTGATATTCATTCAGCGGATTGAGCTGGCCATAGCCGCGCAGCCCAATCCCCTCCTTAAGGTGGTCCATCGCCAGCAAATGGTCCTTCCACAGGGCGTCGAGCGTCTGCAGCATCACGATTTTCTCGATCTGGCGCATCACCGGCTCGGTGAATTCGCTCTCGCGCTGGTCGTACAATTGATGCGTCCGCTCAATCGCGACATCGATCAGAGCGGCGGGCGAATGGATTTCGTCCCCGCCCGGACCCTCACGGAAGCCGGGGCGAAATTTGAACTGCCGAAAAACCGCCTCCTCGATCTCCTTCCAATCCCAGTCGGGCGCATCCTTTTCGGGGTCCGCATGAGCGCCGACGATGCCCTCGATCAGTTCGTCGCACATGTCGAGCACATCTTCCTTGAGCGATGCGCCCGAGAGCAGCTCGCGCCGCCGATGGTAGACGACCTCGCGCTGCTTGTTCATCACGTCGTCGTATTCGAGCAGATGCTTGCGGATATCGAAGTTGTGCGACTCGACCTTCTTCTGCGCGTTCTCGATCGCCCGCGAGATCCAACGATGCTCGATCGGCACGCCATCTTCCATGCCGATACGCCCCATCAGCCCCTTGAGCCGATCGGCGCCGAAAATCCGCAGCAGGTCGTCTTCGAGTGACAGGTAAAAGCGCGACGAGCCAGGATCGCCCTGGCGGCCCGACCGCCCGCGCAACTGGTTGTCGATGCGGCGCGATTCGTGGCGCTCGGTGCCCAGAATATGCAGCCCGCCGGCTTTCAGCACCTCTTCACGCTCACCCGCGCATTGTTCGCGGTATTTGGCCAGGGCTTGCTGAAAATTGGCGTCATTCGGATCGCGCGTGCCGGCTTCTGAAGCCGCCAAACCCTCGGGATTGCCCCCCAGCACGATATCGGTGCCGCGGCCTGCCATGTTGGTCGAAATCGTCACCGCCTTGAACCGTCCGGCCTGTGCGACGATCTCGGCCTCGCGCTCATGGTTCTTGGCGTTGAGCACGAAATGCTTGATGGCGGTCTTCTTGAGGTGGTTGGCAACCCGCTCGGACTTCTCGATCGAGACGGTGCCAACCAGCACCGGTTGCCCGCGCTCGTAACAGTCGCTGATTTCCTCGATCACCGCATCGAACTTCTCTTCCTCGCTCTTGAACACGACGTCATGATTGTCGATGCGGATCATCGGCATGTTGGTCGGAATCACGACCACTTCGAGATTGTAGATCTCCTGGAATTCCTGGGCCTCGGTGTCGGCGGTCCCGGTCATCCCCGCGAGCTTCTTGTACATGCGGAAGTAGTTCTGGAAGGTGATGGTCGCGAGGGTCTGATTCTCGGACTCGATCTTGACGTTTTCCTTGGCCTCGATCGCCTGATGCAGCCCGTCGCTCCATCGCCGCCCCGGCATCAGCCGCCCGGTGAATTCGTCGACGATCACCACTTCGCCGTCTTTCACCACGTAATCGACATCGCGTTTGAACAGGGTGTGCGCCTTGAGCCCCTGGGTCACGTGATGGAGCAGCAGAATATTGCGCGGATCGTAAAGGTTATCGATGCCGAGAAGCTGCTCGACCCGGGTAACTCCCTCTTCGGTGAGCGAGGCTGTGCGCAGTTTCTCGTCGACCGTGTAATGGTCCTCGGCCTTGAGCCGCGGCATCACGCGGTCTACCACATAGTAGGTATCGGTGGACTCTTCCGAGGCGCCCGAAATAATCAGCGGGGTGCGCGCCTCGTCGATCAGGATTGAATCGACTTCGTCGACGATCGCGTAATGATGCTCGCGCTGGACGTAATCCTCCAGGTTGAACTTCATGTTGTCGCGCAGGTAGTCGAAGCCGAATTCGTTATTCTGGCCGTAAGTGATATCGCAATTGTAAGCGACCTTGCGCTCCTGGTCGCTCAGGCCGTGCACTACGACTCCGACACTCAGGCCGAGAAACTTGTAAATCCGGCCCATCCACTCCGAGTCGCGCCGCGCCAGGTAGTCGTTGACCGTCACGACGTGGACCCCGCGCCCGGACAGTGCGTTGAGCACGGCCGGTAGTGTCGCGACCAGGGTCTTGCCCTCGCCGGTCTTCATTTCGGCGATTTTGCGCTGATGCAGCACCATTCCGCCGATTAGCTGGACGTCGAAATGACGCTGACCCAGCGTGCGCTTGGAGGCTTCGCGCACTGCCGCAAAGACCTCCGGCAGAATGTCCCACAGGGCGTCCTCGCGGTCGTCATAATCCTCGATCGCGCTGATGCGCGCCTTCCATTCGGCGATATCCGCGCGCAATTGCTCGTCGCTCTTCTCCGAGAACTCGGGCTCGAGCTCGTTGATGCGCCGAACCGCGGGGCGCAGCCGCTTCATCTCGCGATCGTTCCGTGAGCCGAAAATTTTGTGCGATATTTGGGTGAGCGATGATGCCATTTAAGCGAATTCGTCCGAAAGGAAGACTACCTTGACCGGGGGCGGATTTCGACGAGCTATTCTAGCGCTTTGACCCGCGCTTTTCAGCGCTCGATTCGCACCGCCGATTCTACCCGATCGCCGATGAAGCGGCGGCCGACGCGCACGAAGCGATCGGGCGTTTCAGTCACGAAGTAACTCTGCGATCCAACGCCGCGCGGCCGTGCCAGCCTGAGTGCGGCCAGCCGCGCGCGTACCGCCGCGGCAGTCGCCTCAGCCGAATCGACGATTCGCACGCTCGGCCCGAGGATACGCTCGAAGACTCCACGCAGCAGCGGATAATGCGTGCAGCCCAGCAGCAGAGTGTCGATACCGCTGGATTTCAGGCTTTCGAGATAAAAGGCGACCGTGCGCTCGGCGATATCGTTGTCAGTCCACCCTTCCTCGACCAATGGCACGAGCAAGGGGCATGCGCGGGTATATATCTCGGCGCGCGGCCTGAGCGCCTGAATTGCCCGTGTATAGGCGCCCGAGGCGATCGTCGCCTCGGTGCCGATTACGCCGATCTTGCCGTTGCGCGAGGCCTTAATCGCCGCCTCGGCGCCAGGCTCGATCACGCCGACCACCGGTACCACCGTATGGCGCGCGATTTCGGCGAGCGCCACCGCGCTCGCGGTGTTGCAGGCGACCACCAGCATCTTGATGCCCTTGGCCAGCAGGAATTCGGTGTTCTCGCGCGAGTAGCGGATAATCACTTCGCTCGACTTGGTGCCGTAGGGCAGCCGCGCGGTATCGCCGAGATAAATGAAGTCCTCGGCGGTAAGCGCCTCGGCCAGCGCCTTCAGCACGGTGAGCCCGCCGATCCCTGAGTCGAACACCCCAATCGGTCGTTCGCGATGATCCGCCGCACCGATTGCGCCTTTCGCGCGCAAGCGGCCGTTGAGCGGTACTACTTTGGCGCTGGCCCGGGCACGAACCGGACGGGCGCGCGCGTGGGCGGGTTTTAACTTGTGCGGCATCATTTCAGCCGCCAGCCAGGCGCGATCCGAGAGTGGCCGGCGAGGCGGCCGCCGCGCCAATCACCTGCAAATGCGCGCTGGCGCTCTCCATGCAGAGATAAACCGGCAAATCGGCGCGGGCCTTTACAATTCGCTCGCGCAAGCTGGTGAATAGCCGAAGCCGCAGCGGCGCAAAGGTCCGAAAGCGCCCGTCGCCGCTCAACACCTCTTCACCGAGCAGCATCGGATCGTGAGGAAAGCGCCGGCGCGCCGCCGTCCGAAGTCCCGGCGTCATCCGCAGACCGCCGATACTGATGAAGGCGATACCCTTGGGCGGCACTATCGTGAAAAGGTTGTCCAGCAATTCGAGATAGTCGCGTGCTGCCTCTGCATAGGCGATTACCGGGTCGAGATGGAAACCAACCTTGTAGCCGGCCTCGTGCAAACGCCGGGCCGCGTTGATTCGCGCGGCGGGCGACGCCGTACCATGCTCGCATGCCTCGAATACCCGCTGCGGCGACAGGGTCCATGAAACCAGCGTACGGCCGCGCGGATCGATGCTCAGCAGATTGCCGATTTCGTCGGTTTTGGTCTTGAGTTCGAGCAGCAGGTTCTCGCGCTCCGCGAAGTAGCTAACCAGGTCGATACTCATCCCGGTAAGCTCATCGAAAGCCAGCGAATCCGCCAGCTCACCCGTGCCCACGCGCAACTGACGCCCGCCCGCGCCGCGCTGCAGACGGTCGAGTTCGCCGAACGCGTCATGGTAGTTGGCATAGACCTGGAAGCCGGGATTGTTCGCGAGATGCTCCTGCAGAAAGCAATAGCTGCAGTCCATCGGACAGTTCGACGCCAGCACCAACACCAGGTACCCACAGCAGGCAAATTCGGCCGAAGCGGCGGGACATCCCATCAGGAACGGCCCCCGCCGCCGCATTACCACCATTCGCCGTTTACCCGCACCGAATGCATCGTCGGCACCTGGCAGCGGCCGCGCCGCATGCCGACCGTCGGCGACGTAACGCAACTCAACGAACGAGGGAATTGCTCCGGCGACGCGCGCGGCGAGCGTGCTGGTTCGGCAATCCTCCTCGATCAAAACCGCGTCGAGCTTAAATTTCATCCGCGCCACCGAGCATTTCCGCGATCCGCGCAAGCGCCGCGGCCTTGGCGCCCAGCGCCTCGATTAGCCTTCTCATTTCGGCGCCGCCACGTGCGACGAGCTCGATCCGAACGTCATCAGACGCGAGTTCGCGCGGTAAGACTACCTTGATTCCGCGGGGCATTTCGAGGGCGGCCACTTCGGCCCCCAGCCGTTCGGCAGCCTGATGCAATCGGGGATAACGCATCACTCGCAACGCGTCGATCAAGGCCCGAGCCTTACCCGGCCCGGAACCGGCCGCATCGATTACACGGCGGACCGGCTCTCGAGCAAGAATCGAGGCAATCGGTACGCCTTCGCGCACACCGATCTCTTCGAGGAGCGTGAACGCCGTGATGAACTGACCGGTGCGGAACTTGAGCCGCTCCGCCAGTTCGAACAGCCGCGCGCGAGCGGCCGGTTCGAGGGCGAGCCATCGCGCGACGCAGGCATCGGGTAAGGCACGCGCGTCCGCCCACGCGCGAATAGCGCGTTCGAGCTCGTCATGAATCATGCTAAAGCTTCCGCCGCAAACGGAGGACCGCCAGCTACGCCCTCGCCGGTTCGCCGTAGCAAGGAGCGCATGCGGTCGATTGCTTGGTCGAGCGAACGGTCGGACGGCAAGCACCACGTGCTCTCGGCCATTGCGGCCAGTTCGGCGACAAACTTGGCGTCAGCGGCGCGGCCGCGGCGTGCCAGTCCCTTGCCGTAGACGATACATTTTTCGACCATCGTCGAGCCTACGGCGCTGCGCCGCTCGCGATCCAGGTCACCGCGCGCGAGCAGCTTCAGGAGTGCGAGGATCCTGAAACGATCGAGCGCTGGAACCGTCGCCGAGAGTTGCCCCGGATGGCCCGCGCGGCGCACGACCAGGGGCTCGGGCAGAAGCTCCGCCTGATAATGCGCGAGCACACGCAGCCACAGGTCGTAGTCCTCGGCAGCGGTCATGTCCTCGTCGAAACCGCCCGCGGCACGAAACACATCGGCCCGTATGATCGCCGCCGACGGACTGATGAGGCAGGTGCGCAACGAATCGATGAAGATGTCGCCGGCGCGCTTGCGATTGCGCACAGCGGGATTGACGCGCACGCCCTTGCGGAGCCAAATCTCCTCGGTCTGCGAGACAGCACATTGAGGATTGCGACGCATCAGCGCCAGTTGACGCTCGAGTTTGCGCGGCTTCCACAAATCATCGGAATCAAGGAAGGCAAGGAGCGGCGCCGAAGCGACGCCCACGCCCGTATTGCGAGCGGCGGCCGGGCCACTACGGTCGATGCGCAGGGTTCGCAGCCGACGCCGCGCTCCAGAGTCCAATCGCTGGGCCAGTTCTTCCAGCCGCTCACCGGTGCCGTCGGTCGAGCCGTCGTCCACCACAATCAGCTCGAAATTCACCGCCGACTGCGCCAGCACCGAGCCGATCGCTTCGCACAGCATCTCGCGGCGATTGTAGCTCGGGATGATTACGCTAACTTCAGGCGCGCTCATCAATTTCCACCGGCGAAGTTCATTACTCGTCAATCGTATCGATTGGACGATCCGTTCGAGCCTGCGCGTCCGCATGCCCCGGTGATGCGAACCATAGGATGCGCCGGCGGATCAGGTCGATACCTTCGCGGCTGGTGGCCGAAGACGCTATCGGTAGCATGCCCATCGCTTCGAACCGCTTGAATGCGGCATCACGCTCCGAACGTTTGAGCTTGTCGCATTTGGTTGCGATCAGGATCAGTTCACGCCTGCCGCCGGCCGTGGCCTCGGTGTCGCGGAGCATATCGGCCAACGCAAATTCCTCTCGCTCGGGACCGCGGCGCGCATCGACCAGCAGCATCAAAGCGGCAAGATGCGGACGGCTGTTCAGGTAATCCTGCATCAGGTGCGCGATCCTGGCCGCTTCACTGCGCGCCATTTTCGCGAAGCCGTAGCCCGGAAGATCAACCAGCGCCAGACGCTCGCCAACCGCGAAGAAGTTCAGGCAGCGAGTGCGGCCGGGGGTGCGGCTGATTCGGGCCAGGTTCTTCCGCCCGGCAATCGCGTTCAAAAGCGAACTTTTGCCAACGTTGGAGCGGCCCGCGATGGCGATCTCCGCGCGGTTCCATCGCGGGCAATCGCTCAACGCCATCGCCGAACTCACAAACTCAGCTTCGAACCTCACGGATTACCCATTAGCGCCCGAAAATCCCCACCAGTTCGCTTGCGGCCAGGACGTGACCCTTCAACCCCGACTCGACTTCTGAAGCGCCAGCCGCGGAGTTCAAGCTTAATTTACGGTCGAGGGCATATAAGCGGAAGTGGTAATGATGGGGCGCGCCGGGTGGTGGGCACGGACCGGTATAGCCGACTTGCCCGCGTCCGTTGAGGCCTTGCGTACCGCCTTCCGCCGTCTTCGAGGGTCGGACATTTTCGGGTAACCCGCCAGCGCCTGCGGGCAGATTGAAGAACACCCAATGAACGAACATGCCATTCGGTGCGTCGGGGTCGTCGACGATAAGAGCGATCGACTCGGTCTTTTGCGGAACATCGTTCCATTTCAATGCGGGTGAGATGTTCTCGCCGGAACAGGTATAGCGCGTGGGGATTGTGTCTCCATTACGAAAGGCAGGGCTCGTTATGCTGAGCGCTTGATTTTGCGCTGTAAACGCCGGAATCGCGCTAAACCCGATTAAAATGAGCGTCAAGCCAAGAATGGCGAACACTTCTATCTTGCCTGAGCGCATCGCGCGCACCCGCCGGGCATTTCCAGTCGCGAATTTGCGGTAAATCATCAAGGTTTAGACGATCCCGAGACGGTCAGCTTATCACGCGGCAATCGTTAAACCCGACGGCATCAATTTCGAACCTCGCTGTGGAAAACCGGCATAAGCCGATTTTGATCTGTTGCTAATTCGCACGCCGGGTAAAAATTACCGGTTGAAAACTTGATTAACACAACGGTAATATAAGAGTGATCTACGCGACATAAACGAACGTGCAGCGATTTTCAGCTTTGAAAAGGGTCAACGAGAGCTGTCAGTAGAAAATGTGGCACATATCGAAAAGCGAGCCTCTTGACCTGCAATTGCGCTTATCTGTACGCTTGATGTGATTAAGGCGCGTATAAGGGAGCAACCGAGTCTAAAAGCGCGTTTAACAGAGCCGGCCCTGGGGGAGGGAAGGCCACCAGCCCACTGGAGAACCAACGTGGCAGAACCGAAATACACTTTACCCAGGGTGATGACAGTTCGGGAACTGTCGGCTTACCTCCGCGTTCACCCGTCCACGATTTACAAGCTGTTGCGGCGGGGAGAGTTGCCCGGCTTCCGCATCGGCACCGACTGGCGCTTCAACGCCGAAGTGATCGATCGCTGGTGCCTGGAGCGGAATATGAAACCCGGTGACGAGCCGATGAGCGGTAATTAGCCCGCGGCAGATATTCCGAGCAGCTTCTGGGGCGCAGCCCAATACATGCCCGTCTCGACTCCGGGCGGGCATAACAATCGCCACGATATCCAATCAGTTCAGCGGCGGGTTCCCGGCGCGGCTGGCGTGTCGACCAGGCGCGGCCCGTTAGGGCGCACCTCGAGCGCGCGGCCCGCCAGACTTTCGTCGCGAATCACCGTCACAACCGCTTCGGCGATATCTTCAGGCCGCAGTAGTTTCGCCGGCAACGGCGGGCGCCGGCCCGCACGGGAGGCGGCCTCGCTGGCTTTACGCACAAGCGGGGTATCGACCACCCCTGGGCATACGCAATTGACGCGGATATTGAGCCTCGCGGCCCATGGCGCCAGCGAATACGTGAAGTTGACGACGCCGGCCTTGGCTGCGCCGTAGACCGGGTCTTCTTTGTACGGATAAAGCCCGGCCATCGAGGCCGTGTTGATGATGACCCCGCCGCCCTGACGTTCCATGAATGGCGCCGCAAGGTAAGTACCAAGCAGAACCGCCTGCAGATCGATATCGAGCACGCGCCGCCATCGCTTGAGTTCGGCCTGCGGGAACTCGGGATGCCCAACGCCAATGCCGGCATTGTTATGCAGGATATCCAGGCGGCCGAAGCGATCGAAGGCGGCCTGAAGCATCTTCCGGGCGTCGGTTTCGTCCGTTACGTCGGCTTTGACGCACGCCGCCCGCCCCTCGGCAGCCTCGATTATCCGCACCGTCTCGGCCGCGCTTTTTTCGTCGACGTCCGCGATCATTACCGAAGCACCCTCATGAGCGAGGCGGGAAGCGGTCGCCCGACCGATCCCGGATCCGCCACCGGTGATAACCGCAACTTTATCGTTGATCTCCATTTAGTCCTCCGATTCCAACCGGCGGCGGGCCAAACCTATCACCGCCGCCTTAAAAGCGCGGCGATGAGGCGAAAAGAGCAATAAATCCGACCGTTTAGCGCCGAAACAGTACCGACTCGCCGAGCGGCAGCCCCAGCGCATGACGCCGCAGCCAATCGAGCGCTACCTGCGAGGTCAGAATCTTGATCCAGTCGCGTGTCCCGCGCATCTGATGCCGCCGCGCGGTGCTCACCCCTTCGGCCACCAGCGCCAGGCACACCGTGCCCACCGGATGCTCTGGCGTACCTCCCTCGGGACCAGCCACGCCCGAGGTCGCAATCGCAACGTCGGCGCCGGCCCGTTTGCGGGCGCCGGCCGCCATTTCGAGCACGCATTGTTCGCTGACCGCGCCGAACTCCTTCAGGGTGTTGTCGCTGACGCCCAGCAATTCGCACTTCATCTCGTTGGCATAGGTAACGAAGTCTCCCATGAAAAAGGCCGAACTACCGGGCACGTTGGTCAGGCGATGACCAATAAGGCCGCCGGTGCATGATTCCGCGACCGCCAGCTTGAGCCGTTTTTCGGTCAACAGCTGCGCGACCACCTCCTCCATCGAGGCGTCGCCTTCGGCGTAGATATAGTTACCGACGCGGCCGCGAACGCGCTCGCTCAACTCCTCGAGCCGCTTCTCGGCGGCGCCCGGATAATCCTCGACCATTACCTTGAGTGAAATCTGCGGAAAGCTCGCGCGGAAACCGACCTTGGCTTCCTCCGGCCGGATAAGCCCGGCAACAGCCTCATCCAATCCCGATTCGCTGATGCCGAAGGTCTGGAAAATCCGGGTAGCGAAAATCTTGTCGCTGCCGCGATTCTGCCGAATCCACGGAATCACCTGCTGCTCGAGCATCGGCTTCATTTCGCGAGGCACACCGGGCATTACCACGAGATGCGAGGTGTGGTTGGCCTGGCGTACCGCCATCCGGAAGCCGGGCGCGGTGCCAAGCGGATTCTGGATAATCTCGGCGGTCTCGGGGAACAGCGCCTGCTTGAGGTTGTTCTCAGGCATCGGGCGGCCGATTGAGGCGAACATCCGCTTCATATGCTCGACGGAAGGCTCGTCCCGCCAGAGCTTCTTGCCCGTAATACGCGCGATGGTTTCGGTCGTCAGGTCGTCGGCGGTCGGTCCGATACCGCCGGTCGAAATCACCACGTCACCCATCTCCAACGCGGTGCGCCACGCCCATTCGAGTCGTTCGGGCACGTCGCCGACCGTGATCACGCCGAGGAGGTCGACGCCGATTTCGTTGAGTTTATCGGCTATATAGTTGGAATTGCTGTCAACCACCTTGCCGGTGGTGATTTCGTCGCCGGTTGACAGGATAACGGCCCGTTCAATCATAGCTCGCTCCTCCCCGTAAGGCCTCTGACATTGTGGCACGCCTACGCATATCAAATGATACGGCGAAGCACCTGCAGCATCACGTTGGCATAGATGCCCGCCGCCAAATCGTCAAGCATCACGCCCGCTCCGCCATGCATCCGGTCAAAGCGGATTGCCGGCCACGGCTTGATGATATCGAGCAGGCGAAACAGCAGCAGGCCGACCGCCAGCCATACCCAGCCGGGTGGGTTGAAAGCCATCGCGGCGACCATCCCGAGCACTTCATCGAGCACGATCCGGGAGCTGTCATGCTCGCTCCAGATGCGCTCAGCCGCACCTGCGACGAAGCACGCCGCGACAAAGATAACCCCGAAGAAGACCAGGAAGGCGGCCGGTGAACGTATCCACATCGGTGCGCAAACGAAGCGCGCAAGAAGCAATCCCACCAGGCTGCCGGCGGTTCCCGGCGCTATTGGCACGAACCCCGCTCCTGCGCCGGTCGCAAAAAAGACGATCAGCGGGCGCAGGACCCCGAGCGGAGCGCTCAAGCCACGCGTAAACGTGGCCTCCGGCTGTTTGGAAGGTTCTGACAATCCCCCCACCCTGGCGCCCGGCAGGCCGGCCTTAAGCCTTCGCTCCCGCGCGAAGGCTTCGAACCTGATCGTTGGCCGCCAATTTGAACGTGCCGACAATTGCCAGCAAAAACGCGACGGTGAAGACGACCAGTTGAACCATCATATGGCGGCCGACGCCGGCGACCAGAAGCTGGGTACATTCGATGAGCCACCAGGCCAGCGCTATCGAAGTCGCCAGACGGCTCCTGCGCGAAATCCCGTAAGCCAGCGCAAAAAAGATTACCGCATCGACGATTGCAAAATGGTCGACGCGGCTGCTGCCGATAAACGCCCGCAGAAGTTCGCTGATCGCCAGAAGCAACGCGGCGATCCATCCGCAGATAACGAAGCGAGAAGCGGTTTTCTCTCCAATCATGCCGGTTACCATCGGGCGCGCACCATTTTCAGCCGATTCGCTAAATTGATATGGTGCGCGGTTACGTCGTATTCTGACATGATCTTTACCGGTTAAGGATACTGGGATTACCTGATGGGGCTTAAGGAAAACGTCGAACGAATCCAGTCTTTGTCGCGCCAGGCCGAACTCGGAGGCGGCGAGGAGCGGCTCAAGCGCCAGCGCCAAAACGGCCGCATGACCGCTCGCGAGCGAGTCGATTTCCTACTCGATCGCGGCTCGTTCGTCGAGTTGGACAAGTTCAAGACCCATCGTTGCGACGATTTCGGGATGGACGAGCGCAAGATTCCGGGCGACGGGGTGGTCACCGGTTACGGCACCATCGAAGGACGCCAGGTCTGCGTCTTTTCCCAGGATTTCACCGTCTTTGGCGGCAGTTTGTCAGGCGCCTTCGCGGAAAAAGTCTGCAAGGTGATGGATCTTGCGGCCAAGGTCGGATGCCCGGTTATCGGGCTCAACGATTCGGGCGGCGCGCGCATCCAGGAAGGTGTGGTTTCGCTGGCGGGCTACGCCGACATTTTCCTGCGCAACGTTCTGTCGTCCGGGGTAATCCCGCAAATCTCGGCGAGCATGGGTCCCTGCGCCGGCGGCGCGGTCTACTCGCCGGCGATGACCGACTTTATCGTGATGGTGCGCGACACCTCCTATATGTTCATCACCGGCCCGGACGTCATCAAGGCGACCACCCATGAAGAGGTCACGATGCAGGACTTGGGTGGCGCCGATACCCACGCCGCGAGGTCCGGGGTATGCCACCTGCAGGCGCCGGACGACGAAGCCGCCCTTCTGACGATCCGCGAACTGCTCTCCTACATGCCGTCGAACAACCTTGACGACCCTCCCTTCGCCGCCGGTAGCGATCCCGCCGACCGTCGCGACCCGGAGTTGGATTCGATCGTTCCTGAAAATCCCAACAAGCCCTACGACATCCGCGACGTCATCACGCGGGTCGTCGACGACCGCCAGTGGCTCGAAATCCAGCGAGATTTCGCCCAGAACATCCTGATCGGCTTCGCCCGCCTGGGCGGTTTTTCGGTCGGGATCGTGGCGAATCAGCCGGGCTACCTGGCGGGATGTCTCGATATCGACGCCTCGGTCAAGGCTGCCCGCTTCGTGCGGTTTTGCGACTGCTTCAATATCCCTTTGGTGACCTTCGTTGATGTGCCCGGCTTTCTGCCGGGGACCGGGCAGGAGTTCGGCGGCATCATCCGCCACGGGGCGAAGCTGCTCTACGCCTTCTGCGAGGCAACCGTGCCGAAGATCACCGTGATTACCCGCAAGGCCTACGGCGGGGCCTACGACGTGATGTCGTCCAAGCATATCCGGGGCGACTTCAATTTTGCCTATCCGAGTGCCGAGATCGCTGTGATGGGTCCTGATGGTGCAGTCAATATCGTCTTTCGCAACGAAATTCAGAAGGCCTCGGACCCGGTCAGCGAAAAGACCCGGCTGGTCGACGATTACCGCCGGACCTTCGCCAATCCGTTCAAGGCGGCCGAACTCGGCTATATCGACGAGGTGCTGATGCCGCGCGATACGCGGCCGCGGCTGATAACCTCGCTCAAGGCCCTCCAGAACAAGCGCGAGAAGAATCCGCCGCGCAAGCACGGCAACATCCCGCTGTGAGAAATCGCGCTGGCCTCGATGCTCCCGCTGACCCGCGAATTCTTCACCTTCCGAAGATGAGTAGAGCCTGATGTTCAAACGTGTCCTGATCGCCAATCGCGGCGAGATTGCTGTGCGTGTCATCCGTGCCTGCCGCGAATTGAATATCGAATCGGTCGCGGTCTTTTCCGACGCGGACCGCGCGGCCTTGCATGTGCGCGAGGCCGACTATGCGGTCGCAGTTGGTCCATCGCCGGCGGCTGAGAGCTACCTCAACACCGAGCGCATAATCGAGGCGGCCTTGCGCACCGGCGCCGAAGCAGTGCATCCGGGCTACGGCTTTTTTTCCGAGAACGCGGGATTCGCCCGCGCGGTGGAAGCAGCGGGCTTGGTCTTTATCGGACCGCCGCCATCGGCAATCGAGCGGATGGGCGACAAGGTCGAGGCCCGCAAACTGATGGCCGCGGCGGGCGTGCCGGTCGTGCCAGGGTCGCCAGGCACCCTCGAAAATGAAGCCGAAGTGCGCGCCGTGGCCAAAAAGATCGGGTTTCCGATCATGCTCAAGGCGGCGGCCGGCGGCGGCGGTAAGGGCATGCGGCTGCTCGAGGACGACAAGGACCTCGGCTCGATCGTCCGCACGGTCGCCAGCGAGGCGAAGTCGTCATTCGGTGACGGCCGCTTCTACGTCGAGAAATTCGTCAACCGCCCGCGCCATATCGAGGTGCAGGTGTTCGCCGACCGCCATGGCAACACGGTCCACATGTTCGAGCGCGAATGCTCTATCCAGCGGCGCAATCAGAAGGTCGTCGAGGAATCACCTTCGCCCTTCATCACGCCCGCGATGCGCGCGGCGATGGGCGAGGTGGCGGTGAAGGCGGCGCGCGCGGTCAAATACGTGGGCGCCGGTACAATAGAATTCCTGGCCGACGCCGAGCGCAATTTCTATTTCCTTGAAATGAACACCCGCATCCAGGTCGAGCATCCGGTGACCGAGTTGGTGACCGGTATCGATCTGGTCAAGCTGCAGATTCGGGTCGCGGCCAACGAGCCGCTGCCCTTCAAGCAGAAGGATCTCCGCCAAAACGGCTGGGCGGTCGAATGCCGGGTTTATGCGGAGGACCCGGCGGCGGGCTTCGTGCCGGCGCCGGGCAGGATCCAGGCGATGCATTTTCCCGACGGTCCGGGTATCCGGGTCGACGCCGGGGTCTACGCGGGCGCCGAGGTGCCGATTTTCTACGATCCGATGATTTGCAAGCTCGCGGCCTGGGGGCGCGACCGCGACGAAGCGATCGCGCGGATGCGGCGCGCGCTCGACGAATTCACGATCAGCGGCGAACTCGTCACCAATCTCGATTTCCATCGCTGGATCACCCGTCATCCACGGTTTCTCGAGGGCGATTTCGACACCAACTTCATTCGCCAGGAGTATCATCCCGAGGCGGCCGCGCCGGAGCATGATTCGGTGCGCCTGGCGGCGATTCTGGCCGCGGCCTGCGTGGCCTCGCGCGACAACAACCATACGGGCGCGAGTGCGCCGTCGGCGCCCGCGTCGTCCGGTTCGGCCTGGAAAGCGCTTGGCCGCATCGAAATGCTGCGGCGTTAGCGGCGCATTCCGGTAAAAAATCCCCAATAAGGTAGCGACGACTGGATGGCGACGCGGTACACGGCGGCACTCGAAGGTGGCGAGCACGAAATCGAGCTCGAAGAACTGGCGGCGGATTCGTACAGCATCAAGGTTGCGGGCGGCGAGCACCGGGTGGACGTGCGGCGAATTGGTCCGGGCGCCTTCTCGATAATAATCGACGACCGCTCCTTCGACCTCGACGTCGTTCGCGAAGGCGACGAACTGATCGTCGTTTCGCGCCGCGGCACTACCCGGATCACGCTGCTGGACGCGGCACGCCGAGCACGCTTGCGCAAGGATGGCAGTCAGGCGACCGTCGCCGGCCGCGCCGAAGTGAAGGCAATGATGCCGGGACGCATCGTTAACGTGCTGGTTCAGCCCGGCGATACCGTGACCCGTCAGCAGGGAGTGGTGGTAGTCGAAGCCATGAAGATGGAAAATGAACTCAAGTCGCCCAAGGACGGTAAGGTGATCGAGGTCAAGGTCGAGGCCGGCCAGACGGTCGAGAAGGGTGAGTTACTGGTCGTAATCGAATAGCGAGAAGCGGGCGAAATCGCCTTTCCCGCCGGCGCTTTTTCCTGGCGGCAAAAGGCTACGTGAGGAATCTCCAGATGGCGGACAACCAACGCACCATCGCGACGGCACGCGAGAATTGGGAACAGAAGCGCGTCGCTCCGGGGCTCAAACGCGGCGCGGAACGCCGCGAACGCTTCAATACCAGCTCCGGGATCGAGGTCAAGCGCGAATACGACCCCGAGGACCTAAACGGCTTCAATTTCCTGGACGACCTCGGTTTCCCGGGCGAATATCCATTTACGCGCGGTGTGCAACCGACCATGTACCGCGGGCGGCTGTGGACGATGCGCCAGTATGCCGGCTTCGGCGACGCCGAGGAATCCAACCGCCGCTATCGCTATCTATTCGCCAATGGCCAGACCGGGCTCTCGGTCGCTTTCGACCTGCCGACCCAGATGGGCCGCGACCCCGACCATGAACTGGCACGCGGCGAAGTTGGCCGGGTCGGAGTCTCGATTTGTTCGCTCGAAGATATGGAGACCCTGCTGGACGAGCTGCCCCTCGACCGGATTTCGACTTCGATGACGATCAACGCGACCGCATCGATTTTGCTGGCGCTGTATCTGGCGGTTGCGCAAAAGCGCGGCGTCGGATGGGACAAGCTCAATGGAACGATTCAGAACGATATTTTAAAGGAATACGTCGCGCGCGGCACATATATCTATCCGCCGCGCGGTTCGATGCGGATCATCACTGATATCTTCGACTTCGCCAGCCGCGAGGTCGCCAATTGGAACACGATTTCGATTTCCGGCTACCATATCCGCGAAGCCGGCTCGACCGCCGCACAGGAACTGGCCTTCACTTTGGCCGACGGAATCGCCTATGTCGAGGCCGCGCTCAAAGCCGGCCTTAAAGTCGACGATTTTGCCAGCCGCCTGTCGTTCTTCTTCAACGTCCATAACAACTTCTTCGAGGAAATCGCCAAATTCCGCACCGCGCGGCGGCTATGGGCGCGAATTATGAGAGAGCGCTTCAAGGCCAGGGACGAACGATCGATGATGATGCGCTTCCACGCCCAGACCGCTGGTTCGACCCTGACCGCTCAGCAGGTCGATAACAACGTGGTCCGCGTCACCCTGCAGGCGCTGGCGGCAGTGCTGGGCGGGGCCCAATCGCTGCATACCAATTCCAAAGACGAGGCGCTTGCCCTGCCGACCGAGAATTCGGCGCTGTTGGCGCTGCGCACCCAGCAGGTCATCGCTTACGAATCCGATGTGACCGATACCATCGACCCGCTCGGCGGTTCGTACTACCTCGAATCGCTCACCCATCAACTCGAGCAGCGCACCCTCGAATACCTTGGCAAAATCGACGATCTAGGGGGGGCGGTTGCAGCAATCGAACGCGGTTTTATGCAGCGCGAAATTCACAACGCCGCATTCACCTACCAGCGCGAAATCGAGTCAAAAGAACGGATTATCGTCGGCATTAACAATTTTACCTCTGACGTTGGCAC
>DATEGX010000191.1:0-28204 GCA_035279875.1 Binataceae bacterium (SeqCode) | reverse complement strand
CGGAGGTCAGCGTTTCCTGGGCCACGTAATTGCCCGGCAAGGCGGTTCCGACCGCTACTATCCGAGGCATGTTTTTTGGTGATGTCCGCTCGTTCAAAATTTTCGTGCGCTTTCCGCTGGAGCGCGCTCGAACGATTCATTCATCAATTGCAAACTCCCTGATGCATTCCGACGTTGGCCGATTTCACATCCTGCAGCTGATTCTCTCACGTTCGGCAGTGTTGCAGAAATCAGCGAGTGGACCGACCGCGCGGATAGTTGCCAACGTGTGAAATCAGCATCTCCCCTTCATGCGAACATTAGGGCAACATCCACAAGGTGCAGGTCGACCCAGTCCTCATCGAAGCGGTTGCGTTGCGCAAGAGTTACGGAGCCCGCCTTGCCCTCGACGGGGTGAGCATGGCAGTCCGCCGCGGCGAGGTGCTTGGTCTGCTCGGTCCGAACGGGGCCGGAAAAACCACCACGCTCTCGATCCTGGCCACGCTGCTCAGGCCCGACGCCGGCGAGGTTCGTATCGGGGACGTGGCGGCGGGCGTCGCCGTCCGTCGTAAACTGGGTCTCGTCCCGCAATCGCTGGCGCTTTATCGATCTCTCACCGGCCGGCAGAACCTGGAATTGTTCGCGCGACTGCACGGAATCCGCCAGCCGGAAGCGCGTGCCGTATCGACCCGCGCGCTCGAGGAAGTCGGGCTTGCCGAACGCGCTCAGGACCCGGTCGCGACGCTCTCGGGTGGTATGCAGCGGCGGCTCAACCTCGCCTGCGGGATCGTCCATCGTCCTGAAGTGCTGCTACTCGACGAACCGGCAGTTGGAGTGGACCCACAGGCGCGCGAACAGATCCTGTTGACCGTGCGCAAGTCGGCCAGCGCCGGTGCGGCGGTGATTTACAGCACGCACTACATGGAGGAGATCGAGAACGTTTGTGATCGAGTTCTGCTAATCGACCACGGACGCGTACTGGCGGAAGGCACGGTTGCCGAACTGATTACTCGCGGTGGTCAGCATCACATCCTCGAGATTGCGTTTCGCCAGCACCCAAACGCCGGATGGCACCACGACATGCCGGGTCTTATCGAGCTTTCGCCGTTAAGCGATGACGTTCGCCGCACTTTTCAGTTGGCGAACCTGGCGCAGGTCGGCGAAGTGTTGGACAAGGCACGAGCCGCCGGCGCGCAAGTCCTGGAGTTCAGCGTACATAGCCCCAATCTTTCCGATGCCTTCATGGCCCTGACCGGACGCGCCCTGCGTGATCCGTAACGCTTCGTCCGAATAGTGCGCGCGGCCTACCTCATCTTCCTCAACGAATTCCGTCTTCTCAGAAGGGATCGCGTCGGGATGTTCATGCTCGCCCTCGCGCCCGTGGCGATCATTCTGGTCGCGGGCTTGTCGTTGGGGAACATCTACGGAGTAAATCCGGGGCCCCGCGCTTATGTCGTGCCGATCGTCGACGACGATCGCGGGGCGGTCGCGCATGCGATCATGTCTGCGCTGAAGGCTGAACCCGCGATTGCGCCGTTGATGGTCAACGATATCCGCAGCGCGCGCGCTATTGTCCAAACACAGCCGCGGGCGCCACTCGCGATCATCATTCCGGCTGGCACAACCCGCGCACTCGAAGCAGGGGGCCAGCCGCAATTGGTACTATACGTAGACCCGGTCAAGCGTATCGAGGTCGACGCAATCGAGTTGCGGCTCAACCGGCTTTTCCGCCAAATCACGCTACGTGCCCAGGATCACGCGCGCCAGACGCTGGACGCGCGCCGTGCGGAGACTAAACATCGCCTCGAGCGTCTGGCCGAGCGCATCAAGCAGATCGAGTCGACGCTCGTCGACTATCGCCGCCAACTTTCGCGGCAGCGCGGCGACTTCCAGGTCACTCTCGATGACCGGCTGCGCGATGCAATCAACCAGCTTCAGGAACAGACCCAGACCGCGGTCGAACGCTCGACGGCCGAAGCGCAAACCGCCTTCGAGCGCGAACTGGGGCCGCGGCGTGACGCGATGGTTGCCGTCAGCCGCTACCTGACGGCGCTGCAGTCCTCCGAGCACGATCTCGCGCGATGGTTCGCCGCGCTGAAGGTGGCGGCCGGTTCGCACAGCGCCGACATCCCGCTGCCACCGGCTTTTCCGGTTCCGCCCAGCGCAGAGCAACTGGCGGAGCTGTCCAAACCCCTATTATTACCGCGGCCAGCCCCTCCGTCCCTGCCGGTTTCTGCTCCGATAGTCGTCGAATTGCCCGATTTGCCGCCGTTCCCGCGAGTCGAGGTGCCCGAGGATATCGGCAAGCTCGCGCAGTTCCCGGAGGCGACGCTTCCTGGCTATCTCGATTGGAACGAGCGCTCGATCGCCGCCGCGGCCACACCGGCGAACGCGTTTGACCAGTACGTCCCGGGCTTCGGGATTACCTTTCTGCTGATCTCGATGCTGATGAGCATCGGCATGGGCCTTATCGACGAACGGGATTGGGGCACGCTCCAACGCCTGCGGGTCAGCGGTGCGACCATCGCTGGCGTGCTCGCCGGAAAGCTCGGCTGCCGCTTCATCGTCGGCCTTCTCCAGATGGTGGTGCTATTCGGAGTCGGCTGGGTGCTCTTCAGTATTTCGCTGGGGCTCTCACCGGCGATGCTCCTGCTGCCGACCGCGGCGATCTCGTTTGCCGCCGTCGCATTCAGTCTGCTGGTCGCCTGTGCCGCGCGGACGCGCGATTCGGTGATGCCGATCGGCGCGGTCGCCGCGATGGTGATGTCCGCGATTGGTGGCTGTTGGTGGCCGCTCGATTTTGAACCTTCATGGCTCCGCGCGTTTGCAGAACTGCTGCCGACCACCTGGACCATGGAGGCTTATAATAACCTGATGATCCGTCACGCCGCGCCCGCCAGTGCCATATGGCCGTCGGCGATCGCAGCGGCACTTGGAGCAGTATATCTCGTCGTGGGGATGGCCGCTGCGTCAAGATTGTACGAATGAGCCTGCGGGGCTGCGCCTGATTCATTCGCTCTGCTGGAGGAACTGGGATGGTTTGAGGGGCCCAGCAAGGGCCCCCCGAGGTTTCCTCTAGTAGATTCCTGGCATACCGGGAGAGGCAGCTTTTTTCGTGTTTACTTCGAACTTTCCGAAGATCCCTTCGGACTCGTGCTTCGGCCCCGCCGTGAAATACAGCGCGGTTTTCGACGCTTTGTCGCTGCCGTTACCGAAAACCAGGGCCCACAGGCCATCGACATTCAACGCCTTGCCATTTGGGCCGGTCGGTTGACCAACCGGGTTGCCGCCTGCATCGAACGCATTGATCATTCCGTCGCCGAAGTTTCCAATCCAATAATCGTTGCCGAGCGGTCCGAAATTCGCTGGCGTAAGCACCATTCCCCATGGTGCGTTGAGGTTCCCGCCGGTTGCGAAGCGGCTTACAAACACGCCGTCGGTCGTGAATATATCGATATAGCCAGCCCCCGCCTGATGGACTGGATCGTGTTGGGCCGAGTCCTGCATCGCATACGAGACCCACAGATTGCTGGTCCCGAAGAGGGTGATTCCAAACGGGGCAAAGCCTGGCAGTGCATGGGGATCGGTGAAGGTTCCGGTCAGCGTCGCCGGCCTATAAGCGCCATCGAATACATCGATTTGGCCGGAGCGGAAATTCGTCGCGTAAATGAACTGGTTGCCGTTTAGATTGGCGATCGCGAGGCCTTTGTAGACCGCGCCGGTTGCTGCGGTCGGAATTTCGGAGTTGTCCACGTGAAGCACGGCCTCCGCGGCGTCGGCGGCCTGCCAACCTGAAATAGTTCCGTCCTCGGTGGCAAAAATGAAAAGGTCGCCTGTAAAGTCCGTGGGCGTGCCGTTGAAAACGACTCCCGACGGCGTCGCGCTCGCCGTGCTGTTCCTTGGCGGCGGGATCGTTACTACGAAGGGAACGTTCTTCCGATTGACCTTAACCGTCACAATCTTGCCGGTGCCGTCGTAGAGGGTCGATACTCCGGCGTTGTTGTCGGAAATCCAGAACGGCGTCGGCCCCTGCACCAAACCCCATGGATTGAGCAGGTGCTTATCGTGGACTTTTGCCTTCAGGCTCTTCATCGAGGTGACGAGATTGGTCTGAGCGTAGGTCTTCTGCTTTTTGGCGTGCGAGGTCTGCGCCCAGGCCGGCACCGTCAGGGCCAGCGTGAGAGCGCATGCTTGCAGCAGCCTCCGTGTCTTTTGGTTCATGCCATTCCTCCACATCGGATGCACAGTGCGAAGAGTCTCCGGCGCGCGCCGGAGACTCCTCACCCGCGGTTTTACGGTCGATCGCAACAACTCGGTGGCCCGGGGGGGATTACTGATCTCTTTCGCTTGGATGACCGTGGCTAGAGCGGGAGCGGCAAAACGTATGTCGTTGCCACTGTTTCCCTACTCGACATCGGTCCTGCAGTTCGAAGCCCTGAAGTGTTCGACGATCTCCATCTGATGATAATTGCCGACGAAGAGGACAAAGGTTACGAAACAGTTCGAGCTGTTTGATTCGACGTCTTTGCGCGATCGAGACCAGGTCTCGCGCGGGAGGTCATTTGGAGCGCATTGACGCGCAAATATACGGGCGAGGGAATAGCATCTCTCGGCTCGCCGCGAGGGTTTCAGTCTTCAAGTAAGCAGACGAATGAACGACGCGGCCCGGCCAGGTGGATCGGGCCGGGACTCCGATCCTAGGCCGGGGCTCTTCCTTCTGGCCAGCTCGGCACGTCTGAATCGAGCGGTACTTTCGCGCTCTTAAGATACCCCGCGATCATCCGCCAGAAGCCTGCCACCAGCAGCAACTCGACCAGCTCCCCGGGCGGAAAGGCCTTCTCCAAGGTCGCCCAGGTTTTGGCCGAGACCTCGGACTTGTCGAGCAGTTCGTCCGCCATCCGGAGGACCGCGCGGTCAGTTTCGTTGTAGGCGTCGCACTTGTCCGGATCGCGTACGCCGAGGATTTCCGCTTCGCTGAGCTTTAGGTCGCGCGCGACTCGAACGTGCTGGCAAAATTCGTACTCCGAAGCGGTGCGCCATCCATTGCGCAAAATCACCAGCTCGCGCGAACGCGGATTGAGCGTATTGCGGAACATCAGGGTGCGCAGCAACTCGGCAGCCGCGCCCGCCGCCCGCGGACTATGGAGCATCCCGCGGAACGCGTTCAGGCTCGAAAACCGCTCGTCGAGCCCGACCTCTTTCCCGCGCTTCACGGCTTCATCGACCGGCAACAGGGGTATCATAAGCGCCTCCTGGATGTGCTTCTAACCGAGCCCGGCGTGGATTACCAACCTCGTGCGACGCTGTCACGATCGCCGAGCGGTGTGGCCGATTGCTTACCTTGCGATGCGCGATATGTAAGCCTTGAGATTTCGGGGATAGAAGGCGCGAAGCTGGAAGGGTCTTGAACGGTGAAGAGTGGAATAATCGGCGCGCGCGGCGCCGGCAAATCGACGGTATTTCATGCCCTTACCGGAATCGCGCCAACCCCCGGGGTCGCCGACGCCAAGAATCGGGCGCGTCCGGGCCAGATCAAGGTTAACGACCCGCGGCTCGATTTTCTCGAAACAACCTATGGTTCGAAGAAAAAGGTGCCGGTCGAACTTACCTTGCTCGACTTCGCGCCCAACCCCAAGGAGCAGAAAGAAGGCGCCGCACTCGATCCAAGCCTGTTGCCGCTGATTCGTGATGTCGATGCGCTCCTGCTGGTGATTCCGGAATTCGCCGGCCATGACGCGGCCCTGACGGCCGCGGTCGAGAGTATCGAGGGCGAACTGGTATTCGCCGACTTCGATCAGGCAGAACGCCGCCTCGAGCGGCTCAAAAAGGAAAAGGGGCAAACCGACTTCGAGCGTGCGGCGCTAGAGAAATGCCTCAAATGGCTCGAACATGGCACTCCATTGCGGACCCTCGACCTGACCCCGCAGGAGGAGGCGAGCTTCTCGAGTTTCGGTTTTCTTTCGCGCAAGCCCGCCTTGGCGGTGATCAATTGCGACTCCGATCAGGCGACGGCCGCCACGGCCCCGGCGGACCTCGACAAGCTGCACTCACGCGGCCTAGACGCCTTCCGGCTGGCGGCGGCTTTCGAGGCCGAATTGTGGGACCTGGATACCGACGGCCAGCGCGAGTTGCTGCAGGAGGCGGGCCTCGAGGCGCCCGCCCGCGATCGCCTTATCTTCGCCCTATACCGCCATCTGGGACTGATCACTTTCTATACGGCGGGCGAACCCGAAGCCCATGCCTGGTCGCTGGCTAAGGGCGCCTCGGCGCTCGAAGCAGCCGGCCGGATCCATAGCGATATCGCGCGCGGGTTCATCCGGGCCGAAGTCGTCAGCTACGAAGACTTTGCAGCCCTGCGCTCGGACGCGAAGGTCAAAGAGGCGGGTAAACTGCGCCTGGAAGGGCGCGATTATGTCATGCGCGACGGCGACATAATTCATATCCGCTTCAAGATTTGAGGTCGCAGCCACCACCAGCATTTGGTATGGCGCCGCGGGTCTAACAACCGGCAGCGCCTGCCTTGCACACCTCGGCGGTGGTTGACAGAATGGGCCGCCGAAGGGCGGGATGCGCCACCTCTTTCCGACGGAACCTCCCCAAGAATGCGCCGGCTCGAAACGCTGATCATACTGCTCGCGCTGGGCTTCTACGTCTGGTTTCTGAGCCGATTCGGTCTTTTCGATGTGCTCAAGTACGTGCGGCTGGCCGGCTGGGGGTTGCTTTTTACGATTTCCCTCGAAGCCTTCGCCCGAATCGCCAATACCTTGGGCTGGCGCCTGACGATTAAGGATTACCCGCCGGATTTGAGCTTCGGCGAGCTGTTCGTGGCGCGAATTTCAGGCGAAGCGATCGACTACGTGACGCCGTCGGCCCAGCTCGGCGGCCAGTTCGTCATGGCGATCATGGTTCGCCGGAAGCTCGCGATGGCGGCCGGACTGGCGACGGTGGTGGTCGCTTCGATGGCGGAAGCGCTGGGGCAAATCGGCTTCATCACGGGCGGCCTGGTGGTTGGCTTACCGCTCGAAGCCGGGATGCATCACCTGTTCTGGCCGGCGGTGGGCGGGCTCACGTTGGCAATCGGTTTGGCGGCTGGCTTCTTCTTCGTCCAGATGAAGCAGCCTTTCTCGCATCTGTGGCGAATCGCGGCGAAGCTCGAAGTGCCGCAAATCGCCGACCCCGACGTAGTCGCGGCTGCCGCCGAGGCCGACACACTGCTGATCGATTTCTATGAGCACCATTCGGGGCGATTGGCCGCCGCGTGCTGCTGTTATCTGGTCGCGTGGGCCCTCGGGCCGATCGAAATCTTTATCTATTTGAAGCTATTGCATCAATCCGCCACCTTTGCCACGGCCGTGTTGGTTGAGGCTCTGGGCCTGTTGATCGAGCGCGCAACCTTCCTGATTCCGGCCAAGCTGGTCAGCCAGGAGGGCGGCAAGGCCTTGATTCTGTCGATGCTGGGCTATTCCGCGGATATCGGTTTCGCGATCGGGTTTCTGAGACGGATAAAGGAGATGGCGTGGGTATCCTTCGGACTGATAGGGTTAACCGCCCACCGAATGGTTTCCGAACGGGGCCGCGAGGCGGCACCGGAGCGCATGATCCAAATACAGCGGGCTCAACGAGGCGAAACATTATGAAAACATTGGCGGCCATTGCCGGGGCCGTGATGATGCTTGCGGGGGTCGGCTTCGCCCATGGCGGAGTCGTGGTTGACGAACAACAGACGGTTGACCAGCCCGGTGGCGGAACCGTCACCCGCACCCGAATCGTGATGATCGAGGGCAACAAGCAGAAATCGATTATCGACAGTGGCAACCGGACGGTTATCACAGACCTCGACCGGGGCATTATGACCATGATGGATTCGGGGCGTAGATCCTACGTCGAATTGCCTTTCCCGCCGCAGGGGCCAATGGCCCAGATGCAAGCCGGGATGCCCAAGATGAGCTTCAAGAAGACCGGCGAGCGGAACAAGGTTATCGGCTATTCGTGCGAGGTTTATGTCGGTTCGGGAACAGTTGGCCCCAACGCGGTCAGTGTGACCGGATGCTTTTCCTCCTCCGCCCCCGGCGCGTCCGAGTACACCGCCTTCCAGCGGACCATGGCCGACAAGGTCAAGGGGACCAGCATGGAGAACATGGGGCAAATCCCCGACGGGGTTCCGCTAAAGTTGAAGGTCACGACCAAAACCGGCCAGATCCCAACCTCCGGGATGTCGGCGGATCAAGCCGCCAAGGTCAACAAAATGCTGTCGAATCGGCAATTCGTGACCGATACGGTAGTCAGTAAGATCAGCAAGGAAAAACTGGCCGGGGATTCGTTCGACGTGCCGTCAGGCTACGAGAAGCAGGCATTGCCGCCGATGTTCGGCGGGCCCGGCAAGGCTCCGGCGCCGGGGGGCGGGGGTGCGTCGCAAAAGGTACCCGAGTAACGAGCTTTAGCCGCGATTGTTATAGGCAACGGAGCGGGGCTGTCCAGCCTCGCTCCTTTTGTTTGGCGCCTACCCTCTTGTACCGCGGAGCAGGTGCCGGCCTATGCGCCGTCCAGGATACCGGCTTGCCGCAACGCCTCGTACACCACGATCGAAACCGCGTTGGCGAGGTTCAGGCTGCGGACCCCAGGCTCGAAAATCGGGATTCGGTAGGTAGACTCGAGCCTCGGGCGTAGAAAATCGGCGCCCAGTCCCTTGGTCTCGCTGCCGAAAACCAGGTAGTCGTTGGGGCGGTATTCCGCGGTGAGATAAGACCTGGCCGCTCGCGCCGAAAAATACTTGAAATTAGAAGCCCGCAGGGTCTGGTGAAGGGCGTCAAAGGCGGGCCATTCGGGATAAACCTGCAAATCGACCAAGGGCCAATAATCGAGGCCGGCGCGCTTCAAATAGCGATCTTCCAGCGAAAATCCGAGCGGTCCCACCAGATGCAACCGGCTACGGGTTGCCGCCGCCAATCGCCCAATTGACCCGCTATTTTGCGGGATTTCCGGCCTGACCAGGACGATGTGAAAGGGCGGTTCGCCCACGTCGTTGCGCAGGCGCCCTCAGGAAGTCGGCGACGTGCGGTCGCCCTCGGTCGTTGCGGCGACCTTTATCGGATATCGGCGGTTATTGACCAGGATCGAGAAAGTTTCGCCTTCGTCGAAGAAGAAACTGTTGCTCAGGTGGTAGTAGGCGCTGCGCAGGAAGCGGGCGCGGAAAGCGCCGCCCTTGACCATGCAGTAAAGCACGTTGTCCGGCCCGACCTCGAGCGTGGCGGCATCCAGTGGCTCGCGCTCATCGTCGTTGGTTACCGCGATAAACCCGCCGTGGCCGTCGTCGTCGACGGTTTTGATCACGTAAGGGGTGTCCTCGACCAGCACCGGCGCACGCTCATCAGCCACCTGGAGGTAATAGCTGCCGTCAGGATTGCGCCGAATACTGCGGCTGAATAGCAGCGCGATCCTGGGGTTATCGATCCGCTCCTCGTCGCTGTACCAGTTGCCATCGTGCCGGAAGGAGATTTTGCCCGATTCGACCGCGTAAAAGCCCGCCCGTGCCATCGTAGTTCACCGCTTGCGGCTGTCGAGGATAATCGTGACTGGACCGTCATTCACCAGTTCCACCTCCATCTGGGCACCGAACTGGCCTGCCTCAACTTTAACACCGCGCCGGCGCGCGAGCGAGAGAAAATGGCGGTAGAGGCGCTCCGCCTCGGCGGCCGGGGCGGCCTGGATAAACGAGGGACGCCGCTGGCTGGTATCGGCATGCAAGGTGAACTGCGAGATAACCAGAAGCTCGCCGCCAACGGCCGCCAGCGCCAGGTTCATCTTGCCGTCGGGGTCGGCGAAGACCCGCAGACCCGCGACCCGATCCTCCAGGAATTCGGCGTCCGTTTCACCGTCGCCTATCGCCACCCCGAGCAGTACGACAAATCCGCGGCCGATCCCGCCAACTATATGGCCGTCGACCCGGACCTCGGCCCGGCTGACCCTTTGAACAATAGCGCGCACAAATGCGTCCTATAATCTATGGGATACGCTCACAAGTGCTGCGTGTCGCCGCCGCCTCGGGCGAAAATTCGCGCTCTCGCGAATCGAAGTGCACTGCTATAGGCTTGATCTGAGATGATTCCAATCCTGCTGCGCCTCGGGCCGATTACGATTTACAGCTACGGCCTGATGATGGCGCTGGGCTTCATCGCAGGAGACCTGCTGCTGAACGCTGAGTGCCGGAGGCGCGGCTTCCCGCCCGACCTTGGGACGGCGATTGTCGTATGGGGTGCGATCGGCGGAATTGCCGGCGCACGGGTCTACGACGTTTTCGACAATTGGCCGAATTACATGGCTCATCCGCTGTCGATTATCTTCTCCGGCGCGGGTTTCGTATGGTACGGCGGGCTGATCGGCGGGATATTCGCGACCTGGATGGTTGCGCGTTATTACCGGATCCGTTTCCTGACCGTCGCTGATATGTGCGCGGCGCCCCTTATATTCGGTACCGGGTTGGGACGCCTCGGCTGCCAGCTTTCCGGCGATGGCGACTGGGGTCTTCCGTCTAAGCTGCCATGGGCGATGGCCTATCCGCGGGCGATCGTCGGATGGGGTCCGGACACTGTCCTCAAGCTGGACAGTCACGACAACCTGGTGTCGGGCTTTTTCCCGGGCGTCAGGGTGCATCCGACGCCAATTTACGAGGCGGCGCTTTACTTTGCGATTTTCGCCTTTCTGTGGTCGATTCGGAAGAAGGCCACGCTCGAAGGCGAGTTGCTTTATCTCTACCTGATACTGGCCGGAATGGCGCGATTCGCGGTCGAATTCCTGCGCATCAACCCGCGTATCCTGTGGGGCCTGAGCGAGGCGCAGATTATATCGCTCCTGATGATAGTTGGCGGCGCGATTGCCTGGTACTGGTCGGCCGCGCACCGCCCGGCCGCCGCCAACGCGCAGCATGCGGCCCTTAGAGCCTAAGTGAATGAGCACCAACGCGAGGATTCTTTCGGCAATTTCATTCGGTGTCCTGCTGGTCGCAGTGGGTCTGATCGCCTTCGTTAACCTGCCCGCCCGATCCAGTGGTCAGAGCCTCGATTCTGCCAGCCTCGGCGCGATCGCCCCCGGCCTCCATCCGCAATCGAACACTGTCGCTGCGGGCAAGATGGCGGCCAATTTCCATCTGAAAGATCTCAAGGGCGATACGGTTTCGCTCTCCGGTCTGCGCGGCAAGGTGGTATTTCTCAACGTCTGGGCGACCTGGTGCGGCCCGTGCCGCGAGGAAATGCCCTCGATCGAGAAGCTTTACGACGAATTTCAGAAAGACCAGGACTTTGTGGTGCTGGCGGTCAGCCAGGATACCGACGGCAGCAAGGCGGTGACGCCATACGTCGAGAAAAAAGGCCTCAAGTTTACAGTTCTGCTCGACCCGCAGAACGAAGTCGGTGAAATGTACGGGGTGGACGGAATCCCCGAAACCTTCATAATTGGACGGGACGGCCGTATCGTGGCCCATCATGTCGGACCTTATGACTGGTCGAATGCCGATATTCGGGACGCGCTGCAGGAATTGATTAGTTCGAAGCAGGGATAGTTAGCGCCGCGCGGCACGGCCCGCGGCACCATTTTGGAATACAGGCGGATTTCGGATGTCAGCAAAGAAGCGGAACCGGTTAATCGTGGCGATGGCAATCGCGCTCGGCGTTTGCCTGTTTGTAATCGGCGACCTTGCCGTCCAGCGGGCCCAGGCGCTGCCCGACGACACTTACAAGCAATTGCAGACCTTCGCCAACGTGCTCGCTATCGTGCAGAAAAACTACGTCGAACCGGTCTCCACCAAGGAACTCATCAACGGCGCGATCACCGGGATGCTGGCCTCGCTCGATCCGCATAGCGCCTACCTGACGCCCGACCTCTACCGCGACCTCGAGGTCGAGACCCGCGGCAGCTTCGGCGGACTCGGCATCGAAATTACCGTCAAGAACGACGTGCTCACGGTGGTCTCGCCAATCGAAGGCACCCCGGCCTACGAGGCGGGGGTTAAATCCGGCGACGAGATCATCAAGATCAACAACGACTTTACCAAAGGGATGACCTTGACCGACGCGGTCAAGATGATGCGCGGCCCCAAGGGCAGCGTGATCCACCTCACCCTGCATCGCGATAACGTCCCCGACCTGTTCACCGTCGCCATCACCCGCGACGTGATCAAGATCAAATCGGTCAAGGCCAAACAGCTCAGGGACGGCTATGAATACGTCCGGATCAGCACTTTCCAGGACGGCACCAGCGACGACGTAACCAAGGCCCTGGATAAATTCACCAAGGAAGAGCACGGCCAGATCAAGGGGCTGGTGCTCGATCTGCGCGACAATCCGGGCGGCTTGCTCAACCAGGCGGTGTCGGTTTCCGACGGTTTCCTCGACGGCGGCCTGATCGTTTACACCCAGGGCCGTCTCGACACCCAGCAGCAAAAGTACTTTGCCCATAAGAAAAGTACGTTTGACGATTATCCGATGGTCGTGCTGGTGGACGGCGGCAGCGCCAGCGCCAGCGAGATCGTGGCGGGAGCACTGCAGGATCAGCGCCGTGCGATAATCGAGGGCACGCAAACCTTCGGCAAGGGTTCCGTGCAGACGATTCTGCCGCTCGACGACGATTCGGCGCTGCGCCTCACCACCGCGCGTTATTTCACCCCCAATGGCCGTTCGATCCAGGCGGTCGGTATCACCCCCGACGTAGTAGTCGAACCGCCCAAGGCCACCCTGGCCTCGCTCGAGGTTCCGGGCGCCCAGATGAATCAAGAGGAAGAGATTCACGAGAGCGACCTGCTGCATCATTTCAAGAACCCGGACCATCCCTTGAAGCCCGGCCAGGGCGACAACGGCGCGAGCACCGCTCCCGCAAGTGCCGAACCGTCGAAGCCAGGCGAGCAGGGCAAGGCCGGCAAGGCGCCGAAGGACATTCAGCTCGAGCGCGCGCTCAGCATTCTCGAGCATTGGAACAAGTATAAGGTCGAACTGGCCAAGGCCGACGACCCTTCGGGCGCGAGCCAATAGCCGGCGAACATAGCTCTTGCGGACCCGACGCGGCGCGAGCGGCAATCCGTCTCGCGCCGTTTTCATTGTGCTCCGGCCCGATGACGGGTTGGTTTGCGGCACGCGCATCTGTCGTAACTTCGTAAGCCGATGGCCGGGCAGCTCGAATTCCAGCTCAAGGCGCCGGTGCGGCGGGTCGCGCTCAGCGTCAGCCAGCTCGTGCGCCTGGTGCGCGAAACGCTCGAGCTCAACCTGGCCGAATACTGGGTGGTTGGCGAGATCTCTAACGCCCGCCTGGCCCCTTCCAATCATCTGTATTTCACGCTCAAGGACTCGCGCAGCTCGATCAGCGCGGTAATGTTCAGTTCGGCCTATCGCCGCCTGCGTTTTCGCGTCGACGACGGCATGGCGGTGGTAGTGCGCGGACGCGTCAACCTCTACGAAGCGCGCGGCAATCTGCAATTCTACGCTGAAGAAATGGAGCCGCGCGGACTCGGCGCCCTGCAGCTTGCCTACGAGCAGTTGAAGCAGCGGTTGGGCAAGGAAGGGCTCTTCGAGCAGTCGCGCAAGCGCGCCCTGCCGATGCTGCCGCTGCGCATCGGAATCGTTACCGCTCTGGGTGGAGCCGCCTTGCGCGACATGCTGCGGGTGCTGCTCGACCGCTACCCGAATCTCCATGTAATTATCCGGCCGACACTGGTGCAGGGCGCCGGCGCCGCTTTTGATATTGCCGAGGCGATCGGCGACCTCAACCGCGACGCGCGCGCCGAGGTGATTATTGCGGGGCGCGGCGGCGGCTCGCTCGAGGACCTGTGGGCTTTCAACGAGGAGCCGGTGGCGCGCGCGCTGGCGCGTTCGGCAATTCCCGTCGTGTCGGCGGTTGGCCACGAGATCGACTATACGATCGCCGATTTCGTCGCAGACGCGCGCGCGCCGACACCCACCGCGGCCGCGCAACTGGTCGTGCCAGTCAAGGCCGAATTGCGCCGGCGTCTGCGCGATATCGAATCGACCTTGAGCGGTGCGATTCGGAGCGCGGTCGCTTCTGAGCGCCGGCAGCTCGGGCATTTCGAGGCGCGCCTGCGCGACCCGCGCGCGACGCTGCGCCAGGTCCGCCAGCGACTCGACGACCTCTCGGAACAATTGGCCGAGGCGATCTCCTCGCGGGTTCGCGCAGAGCGCGGCGACTTGCGCGAATTTGCCGCGCGTCTCAGGATTCCCGCCGCGGCGGCGCGCGAGCAACGGCTTCAGGTGGGCCGTCTGGCGATGCGCCTGGCGCAAGTAATGGGTACGCGCGTGGCGCCCTCGCGGCTCGCCTTTGAGCGCGGTGCCGCGCGCCTTTCGGAGTCGAACCTTCGGGCCCTGGTCAGCTTGCGGCGCACACGCCTCGAGCAGTTGAGCGAGCGGCTCGAGACCATCGCCCGCACCTCGCTCGGCCGTCGGCGGGGCGCGCTTGCAGCCGCCGCCGGCCGACTCGACGCGGTCTCGCCATTGCGCGTCCTTGAACGAGGTTATGCGGTGGTGGTCAACCCGCGCGATGGCCGCGCAGTGACCGATGCTGCCACGGTCGCGCCCGGCGACGAGCTCGCGATCAGGCTCAAGCGCGGACGCCTCCGTGCCCGCGTCAGCGGACGTGACATCTGAAGAGGACCCCAAATGGCCGAGAATAACCACAGGAAATTCGAGGACGAATTGGCTGACCTCGAGGCGATCGTCACGCAAATCGATTCCGGCGAGCTTTCACTCGAGGAGTCGATCGCCGCGTTCGAAAAAGGCGTGATGCTGGTGCGCGGACTCAACCAGAAGCTCGACGACGTCGAGCGCCGAGTCGAAGTGCTGATTCGCGATTCGCGCGGCGAGCTGAAACGCGCGGCCTATCAGGGCGAAGGCGTCCCCAAGGAAAACGGCGGCAACGGCGAAGATGACGACGTCCCGTTTTAGGTCGGCGGTTTGACGATCCGGCACGCGCGCAGACGCTGTCGCCATCTGATGCGTTTCGCCGCATCAAAAATGGCCTGAAAAGTGATGGAGTGAAAGAGCGGCTCGACAGCGCGATGGCCCGCCGGGGACTCGCCGCCAGCCGCGAGAGCGCGCGCCTGCTGATCATGGCGGGCCGCGTGCGAGTCAATTCGCGCCCGGCCTCGAAGCCGGATTTGCGCGTCGACCTCGCAGCCGAAATCGCGGTGGTCGGCAAGCTCGCCGAGTATGCGAGCCGCGGCGCCTACAAACTGTTAGCGGCGCTTGACCATTTTGCCGTCGACGTAAGCGGCCGGTATGCGCTCGACGTCGGCGCCTCGACCGGCGGCTTCACCGACGTGATGCTGCGGCGCGGCGCCGCCCACGTAATCGCGCTGGATGTTGGCTATGGGCAAATTGCCGAGCGTTTGCGTGCCGATGCGCGCGTAACCGTGATGGACCGCACGAATATCCGGCTGACGCACGCCGAGAATCTCCCGTATGCGCCCGACCTGGTAACGGTCGACACCAGCTTTATTTCGGTCAAGTTGGTGCTTCCGCCAATCCTTGAAATTGCCGCGTCCGCGGTCGATATTGTCGCGCTGATAAAGCCCCAATTCGAGGTCGGCAAAGGCAAGGTTGGCAAGGGCGGCGTGGTGCGCGATGACGCGCTGCGCGCACAGGCCGTCGAAGACGTGCTGGATTTTGCCGCCGGCCTGGGGCTCGAGCAAAAGGGCTCGATCGAATCGCCAATCAAAGGCGCGGCAGGAAATCGGGAGTATCTGGCGCTGTTACGCCGTCAGGCGCGGTCGGACTAAGCCCACGGTTGCGCGAAACCGAACGGATTCCTAACAGTCCGCGTCCGTTTGCACGTCATATTGAGCATAAACTGTCGTCTTCACAAAAGATTGGATTTGCATCAGCGCTCGAATGCTCTACGCTTAGACTCGGCGGGCAATGCGTGATGACTAACTGGATTTGGCGGCCGTTTGGCGGTATCGGCGCACTGGCTTTAGCGGCACTGGTCGCGATCTCGCTGGCCGGCGTCGGCTATTCCGCGCCGAGCGAGGTGGATATCGGAGCCTCCGGGCCGCCGACGCGACGGAGGAGCACTCCCCAGGTCCCGCGCCCGGCGCCCGCTATCGCGTCGCCCCAGGCAATCGCAACGCCCTCGGTGGCATCGCCGCCCGCAGAGCCGTCCTCGTCCGTATCCGGCGAGCAATCACGTCCCGAAGAGCCGCCTGCGGGCCCCGTCTCCGAAGCTGCTCCCGAGAACACGCCGGCGCCACCCTCCGGGCTGGTTTCGCAGCCGCGAGCGTCATTTCCGTACACCGTGCGCTCGGGTGACACGCTGGGCTCGATAGCCTCGGTATTCGGCGTTGCTGTTACGGATTTGACGCGCGCCAATCGTCTGCGCGAAGACACCGAATTGTATATTGGGCAGACCTTGCGCGTGCCCAACCCATTCCTTGCGCGCGAGCGGGAGTTATCCTCGGAAATCGACCGCCTTTCGACCGAAAAGAAGACCGCCGAGGAGCGTGAGCAGCAGGCGGTGGGCAGCGTGGCGGGGTTGCATCAGCAGGTCGACGACTTGACCGCTTCGAACAACCAGTACGCCCATGAACTGCGCACGCTGCCATGGTGGCGGGGAGCGACCGTGATGGCGGCGGCCGCGGCCGCGTTGATGCTCGGTGCCATGATGGTCGCGTTGTTCGAATGGTGGGTGCTGCGCAGCCGCTTTCGCGCGGTCGCGGAGATGAACGAATCACTCCGGCGGCTGGATTACAAATACAAGGCCGCGTTGGCCAAGGCCGAGCTGCGGCTGCAGCAGCTTTATGGACGCCGCCGCCGAGGTATCCAGGACGGCCAGGAACGCACCAAGATTCCCGAAGAAACCGAGATAGAACAGCTCAATCGCCAGCTCAAGGAAGTGCTCGAGCGCCATTTGGAACGGCTCGGCCCCTCCGGCGAAGGGGCGCGGCGGGCGCGTTGGCGCGAGCGCATCGCCGGGATCGGCTCGCCGGTTGAAGCGCGCTCGATTCGGCGTTAGATTGCGCGATATTCGACTTCTCCAACGTTCCTGATAGCGTCTTCCCGACGCTCTGGAGAAACCAGGATGAAACGCTTTTTGATTTCCTTGGTGGCGACGACCATGTTGCTCGCGGTGGCTGGTTTTACGGTCATCAGCCGGCCGGCCGACGCACCGAAATGCTGCCAAACCCATGAGAGTTGCTGTCCCGGCTCGTCCTGCTGCTCGGGCGGCTCACATGCCGAATGCCCGATGATGCACGCTCATCGGCGAGCCTGATACCGGTCGTCCGCGTCGCGGAATCCGCTTGATTGGCGGGAATCGCGCGCAGGCGCCTCGACCGCGGGGTTGGCAGCGTCTCGCCCTGGCTTAAGCTTCGCCAGCCTCAACATTTTGGCTGTCGCGTCTGCGCGTTTTCTCTGTTATGCGGTGTGGATACGCCGCAATCACCAACAGTTAGAACTCTCGGCTCGCGGAGCGGTGTGACCGGAAATTCTTCTTCAACGCGCGAGGTGAACAATGCGAAAGGGAATAATTGCAGCACTGGGCCTGACGGTCTCGATTGGATTGACCGCGATGGCTTGGGGCGCCGAAAAGAGCGTCAGTGGAACCCTCGAGGATTCCTTTTGCTACGCCACGATGGGCGCACATGGCGCGGGGCATAAGAAGTGTGCTCAAGCATGCGCGCGCAAGGGAATCCCGGTGTCGTTGGTCGAAAACGGCAGCGGCACGATGTACGTGCTGATCCCGCCCAAGAACGACGAAGCTATCCCCGACAGTGTCATCAGCCGGATGGAGGATAGCGTGACGATTACGGGCGACGAATATGTTAAAGGGGGCGTCCACTACCTGACCGTCAAGTCGGTCAAATAGCCAGCGGTTGGAGCGGATGCCGGGACTCGGTTGGGAGATTTTGCGATTCCGGGGTGCTGAGGCCGTCCAGAACCTGCATCCGCTTATTGTCCACTATCCTATCGCGCTGTTGACCGCGTCCGTGCCGCTGTATCTTCTGGCGTGGGCCCTGCGCCGCGAAGCGTTAGCTGTCGTAGCTCTATGGTTGCTTGAATTAGGTGCTCTGAGCGCTATCGTGGCGGCTTACACTGGGCTCGGCGCCGGTGACAGCGTTATGGTTGCTCCTTCCGTGCGAGAGCATATTCTCGTCTATCACGAGCGAATCATGCTCAGCGTTACCGGTATTAGTTTGGTGCTGGCCGGATGGGCTTGGCTGGCTCGTCCGATGCCTCGACGGGGCCGCGTGGTGTTCATGGCCGCTCTGCTGCTGATGGCCGCGGTTCTGGCGAAAGGGGCCGATTTTGGCGGATGGATGGTCTATGGTTACAATGCAGGTGGCAGTTTGCCCCAGCCGATAGAATTCTCGCAATGAAGACATTGGTTCGTTGAAAGGCCTCGCTGAAGTCAGATTCGATAGGCCAAGCCGTGCGTGGCTGGGCGGATTCGCAATTCGTCTTATGCTGGTCTCGGCCGTCTGTATGGCCGCTGCCTGCGCCTCGCACAAAACCACTCAGCCGGCGTCTTCGGCGACTACGGCAGCGGCGCAAAGCACGGATACGACGCTGCCCGGCCCCGAGGCCAAGATCCACATCAGCTATAGCCATCAGGGCGATTTCCTCACCTCGTTGGTGGTTACCGAATACGCGAGTGCCGACCCGCTCCGCGACGTAGCCGAGGGCAAGGACCTCAAGGGCACGATCGTCAGGTTCGAGGGCGGCGTGGTGGTGTGGCAGATTGGGGTCGAGAAGAGCTTGCTGAGCAGTATGCCGCTAATCGGCAAGGATCAGCCTTATGCGGCGTCCGAGGTCAAATATGGCACGATGCCGCCCCATTTCGTCTCGATAGTACCTGAAACTGGCCCGCCAGAGCCGCTTGACCCCGACCATTACTATATTTTCACGGTCAACCGCGCGTCCGGCTCGACCAGCTACGAAGCGGTCAAGGTGAATGGGGACGGAAGCCTGGAAGCCTACGAGGCCGAGCCCCGCGCCGGGACCAGTTTTCGCATCTGCTGCAACGTCGCGCCGGATTTCGTCATCAATGCGGCCGGAAACGCTCCGGCTGAAGCCCCACCACCGTAGAGACTGCTGGCGCGATGGGCAACTTCCGCTTCTACCGCCGGGTCAGGATCCTCCCGGGTCTATCGGTGAACCTCTCCAAGTCCGGACCGAGCCTGACCGTGGGGATGCGTGGCGCCCATGTGACGCTCGGCAGCCGGGGGATAACCCGCACCGTGGGTATCCCCGGTACCGGGCTGTATTATACTTCGCGAAGCGGGCACCATACGGGCCTGCACACCGGTCATATCGAAACGCCGGTCAACGCATCCACGATGGTGATGGCGAATCGGATTGCCAACCTGGTGGTATTGCTTATTATTCTCGGGATCGTGCTGGTTATCGGTGTGGCAATCGGGGCCGCATTGGGCCATTGACCGTATTGGCCGCATTTCCGGGGGCGGGGGGTTAGCACGTAAATGCCTAGCGAACGTGCCAAGGACAACAAGGCGCTCGTAGCGATCTGCGCGGCCTGTGGTAAGAGCTTTTCGGCCGAGGTTATGGTCTCGCTCACCGGGCGCGAAAACCGGCGCCCGCTGCAGTTTCCGGTGTGTATTACGTGTGCCGACGGCGGTTGGCGTCCGCCAGGCTTCAGCGGCATCTATAACTTCCGGCCGCGGTAAACCCGCGATGGCGATCCGTTTCCAGGGTGCGGTGCGGGCGATGCGCAGATTGAGAATGCCCGCCTGCCTGATGTTGCTCGCGCCGCTGACGATCAACCCCTCGCCAGTACCGTCGCCCGCGCCCCCGCCTGCGGTAAGCGCAAAGATTGGCACGATGTTCGTCGATTCGGTGCTGGTCGCGGATATAGGCGGCAATGGGAATATGCTGCAGGTGGAGTTCTACCATCGCGGTCCCTTGCCGGCTGAGAACAAGCATTCTCGCGTCAAACACGACGAATACGTCAGAGGAGTCGAAATCGCGACTGGCGACGGGATCAAGCTGGATAGATGGGAAGCCCCGCCCACGACCCGGCCGTGCATGGGCAAGGTAAGCGCGTGTTTCAGTCAGCTCGACCATGTCTGGGCGGCGCCGCCGGGAGCCACCTCGCTGATTACGGCAGCGGTCTTGTACGGCAAGCGCACCCTGCGGCTATGGGCCTTTCGCTGGAGCAGCGGCAAGCTCGAGCAGGTTGGCAGTTGGCAGGGCGAGGATTTTTCGATCGGGCAACTGTTCGGGCACCTGACCGTCAACGTCAGGCCGCTGGACAACAAGCTCCCGCAACTCTATGCCTGGAACGGGACGACTTTTGTCGAGGCCAGCCACGAGATGCCGGCCTATTACTCCGCACTGGGAGAAAGTTACTCAGCCGCGATTTCTGGCCGGAAAACCCATCCGGCCGACCTGGTGCGCGAATGCCAACTGGTATTGCAGGCGTACGATATCGCACACCATATCGAGGCTGGACGCGACGCTTGCGACAAGGCCAAACAGCGCCTCAAATCCGGCCAGGGCGTGGTGCCTTCCAGCGGCCGAATTTCACCCCAGCGCTTCGAGAGCGAGAAACTGGCGGCACTCGGGCAAATTGACGATTTGCTGCGGCAGTACCCCGAATCCCTCCACTAATCGTTGTCGGCCCCGGTTTAGAAAAGCGCCGGTATCGTTAAAGCGTTCGCCGATACCGGCGCTTCGGTTCATAGACCGTTCACCTGCCAGCAGCGGGCCGGGGCCAGCGCCCTGGCTAAAGCGCCGCCGCTATCTTGGTCCCGTTCGGGCTGCCCTCGCCGGTGCACGCATCCCATGCAGGCGCCGCGGTGAAGTCGCCGTTGTTGCCCTGCGTGATGTCGTTGAAGGCCGGCTGGTTTTTGTAGAGCAGCGGGTGGATAAAGCCCACCGGCTTACCCTTGGCCTGATTGATTCGCGCGATCAATCCAGCCCATAGCGGCGCCACTGCGCTGGTGCCGCCGATAACCGTGTTGGTTCCATCAACCCGGACGTCGTACCCGGTATTCTCGTCGGCGTCGGCCGAGACGTCGGGGACGCCGCGGTTGGTGAGCACTTTTGTGCCGCCCGCGGTAAGCGCGGCGCTCAGCCCCTCCTGGTACGGCGGACGCGGGAAGAAGCTGCTTATGCCACCGCCGCCAGCACCGCCATTGGCACCGTCGTTCCATACCGTCTCGCTGGTGATCGCGTTGGCTGAAGCCTGCACGCTGGTTCCGCCGCATGCCAGCGCGTACGGGCTCGAGGCCGGAAAATCAACGTTGTCGGATCCATCGGTGGCGCCGTCGCTCGAGCCGTTATCACCCGCGGCGACGCATACCGTGACACCCATCAGGGCGGCAGCCTGGAAGGCCTGATCGAAGCCGGTCATCGCCTGTTGCGTCCATGAAGATTCAGGTCCACCCCAGCTAATCGAGACCACCGACGGCTTATGCGTCGTGTCATGAATTGCGGTAGTCACCGCGTCGAGAAAGCCCTGATCGGTATTGGGCGCGAAGTAGACCACGATCTGCGCCGCCGGCGCGATCGCTCCCGCCACCTCGATATCCAGCATCACCTCGCCGTCAGGTCCGTTGGGGTCGCCGGTCGGATGGTTCTTGCCGTGATCGACCGACACCGCCATGACCTTGGGCAGCGGGACCTTTATCTCGGCGAAGTACTTCTTGAGGTCGGCCGGGCGATATCCGCCGCCCAACTCGATTATCGCAATACATTCGCCCTGGCCGGTGCCGGCCGGAAAGTTGTAGAGCGAGGCGAGCTGGGTCGGGGTGAAAGAGCTCGAATTGCTATGCCATTGGACGTTGCCGTGCGGCCCGCGGGCGCGGAAATGAGGCTTGGCCTGCGGGCGATTGTCCAGACCGAATACGCCTTCGACCTTGCCGGTCAGTTCGTCGGGCAGATGAATGGCACCCGTGCGGCCACGATAGGAGCCGTTCTCATGCTCGAAGTGCTCGAGCTCGACCTGGAACGCCTTGTTGAATTGCTCGACGGTGCCCGACAGCACTATCGTGCGCCGCGCCGCGTCTTCATCCACCACCGCGAGTCCGTGCGAACCAGCGAACTTGCGCACCTCGGCGATATCCTCCGGGTCGGCGCCGAACTGTCTGGCGAATTCCTCGCGCTTGAGTGGAGCCGGGCGAGTGTTCGTGCCGTGGAGCTGCTGGATATGCTCGCTCAAAGCATCAGAAGTGCGACGGGATAGCAGCATCGTAACTTCGAGCCGCTCCTTCGGATCAGCCTTGCCCAAAGATCGCGCGGCCTTGAGCGGTTTCCGCTCACTACCCTTCAAAACATTTTTAGCCATAACTAAACCCCTCCTTGATGGCTGAAAGACGCTTCAGCAACGAACACGCCACGCCAAAACAGTTGATTTCTCGGGTGCGGTGCCCGACTGATGCAAATCGCGCTTGGCACCAACTGCAAAACTACCGCAGCAGCCGATTCCGCCGCGTTGCGACGTTGCGTCTGAATGCGCTGAAGCGCATGATCTGCGCCATTTGGACGTTTAATGAAATTTTGTCGTCGCGATAGGAAGCATCATGAGAAAAATGAGTCTGCCACTTACGCTAGTCGCCTTGACGCTGCTATGGGCAGGGGCCGCAGCAGCGCAGCCTGGATACTTTGAGCCGGACCCGGCCTTGGCCTGTCAGCAGAACAAGCTGGTTGCACAAGAAGCACTGGCAAATTGCCTCGAGCGCAATGCCGCTCAGTTGCTCACGGGCGCGGCTGGTCAGGCGACGCAATGTATGAATCGCTTCAGCGCCGCTCTAAAGCAAATCGACGGAATTGCGGCCAGGGAAGGCACGTCATGCCGCTACGTCGACAACGGCGACGGTACGGTCTACGACTGGAATCATGGCCTGACTTGGGAGAAGAAGACGGGAACGGTGGGCGAACAAGCCGACCCCTCAGATCCGCACAATGTGAATAACACCTACACGTGGTCGAGCAATAGCAGCGGAGACCCAAACGGAACTGTGTTCACTTCGTTTCTGTCGATGCTCAACGACAGCACGTCCAGCGGCGGCTGTTTCGCGAATCATTGTGATTGGCGTTTGCCGTCAGTCGAGGAACTCATAGGGCTTATCAATCCGCCATGTGGGACCAGACTTCCATGCATCGATCCAATATTCGGGCCCACACGGTCCAGCAATTACTGGTCGGACACTACCCCTCCGGTTCCGGTTCCCGGCTTCGTTTGGGCCGTGGACTTCCAGGACGGCACCCAGGGCATTTTCTTGAAGAACGGTCCCCTTTTCTACGTCCGCGCAGTGCGTACCGGCTTCTGAACGCGTCCAGAACGGCGTGCTTTCAATTTACCTTCCTCCGCCATCTACGCGCGCGAGCCGCGGGACTTATAGGCAGTCATGACAGCCAAGCGGATGAACAAACGTTTAAATGGCTGAATTGCGTAGTATGAACGGGAGCTACTGCGAATCTCACGAACCTAAAACAGGCCGCGGCTTGAGCGCATTTCCTTCTATCAGTGCCCGTTAATGCTCCCGGACGAGGGCGTAAGCTGCACCAGCCAACTTGTGGATCGACATTTCAAGTACCTTTGCCGTACTCGGCCGAGGCGGCGTCACGGCTTCTTTTTCTGAGCCTCATGGGGAGCGCCTGGGACTCGACCCTCGCTTCGCAAATTGCGATTGCAACCGCGTTGTGTCGGTGAGACATTTAGGCAGGACTCAAAAAATCAATGAAATGCCGATCATGCGGCGCCGAAGGTCTTCCTGGGGCTCGTTTCTGCGAACAATGCGGAGCTTTGCTGGAGATTAGCTGCCCGCAGTGCGGCGCTGCCGTGCGCCCCTCGGCGAGGTTTTGCGCGTCGTGTGGTCATAGTCTGGCCACCGCCGATAGCACACCTGCGCCAGGCTCCGGCGGGGAACCTCCGCCGGCCGTTCAATCGGTAGTTAACGGCGGCGTCACTGCTTCGCTCGCCACACCAAGCCGTCTGGCCAAAAAAATTCTCGCCGGCCGCGCCGCCATTGAGGGTGAGCGACGTCAGGTCACAGTGCTGTTCGGTGACTTCGCCGGCTTCACGGCGATGGCAGAGAAGCTTGACGCCGAAGACGTTCGCGAGATCGTCAGACGAGCCTTCGAACTGATCACGATCGAGATTCACCGCTTCGAGGGCACCATTTTCCAATACAGCGGCGACGGCATGATGGCGCTGTTCGGCGCGCCGCTCGCGAACGAGGACGGGTCCCGGCGCGCGGTTCATGCGGCGCTCGGGATCCAGCGGGCGCTGAGCGACTACGGCCAGGAACTCGAGCAACAGCGCGGGCTCAAGCTGCAGATGCGTATGGGCTTGAATTCGGGATTGGTGGTGGTCGGCAAGATTGGCGACGATCTGCACATGGAATATACCGCGATCGGCGACACAATAAATCTCGCTTCGCGGCTGCAGAACGCCGCGCGGCCCGGCAGCATTCTCGTTAGCGAGGCCACCCACAAGCAGGTCGCAGGTTATTTCGAGACGCTCGATCTCGGCGAGCTTGAGGTCAAGGGCCACGCTCCGGTCCGCGGGTTTGAGGTGCTGCGCGCGCGGGCGCGCCGCGCCCGGCTCGATGTTGCAGTGGAGCGCGGGCTGACGCCGCTCATCGGACGCGAGCGCGAGTTGGCGGTTCTCGACGATCTGTTCCGCCTGGTAGAGGCAGGCCACGGCCAGGTGGTGTTCATCGCGGGTGAGGCGGGGATCGGCAAGTCGCGGCTTCTGCTCGAATTCCATCGGCGACTCGATGCCGCGGGCGAGAAGCTGACCTGGCTGGAGGGGCGCTGCGTCTCGTTCGGGCAAGCGATACCGATGCTGCCGGTGATTGAGCAGCTACGCGACAACTTCGGCATTGAGGAGATCGACGGCGAGCCCGAGATTATTGCGAAGGTAGAGCAGGGAATGCGCCGGCTCGGCGGCCTCGAGTCCGAGACGCCGTACGTGCGCTACTTGCTATCAGTCGATAGCGGCGAGTCGGTGATCGGGGCGATGAACGCAGCGGAGCGCCGCACGCGACTGCTCAACGCCCTGCGTGCGATGACGCTGCAGGGTGCGAACCGCCGAACGCTGGTCCTGGTCATCGAGGACCTCCACTGGATCGACACCAGCACCAAGGAATACCTCGACTACTTCATCGACTCGGTTGGCGGCGCGCGCGTGATGCTGATCCTGACCCATCGGCTCAACTTCGCTTCACCGTTCGGCAGCCGGAGCTTTCACACTACCCTGAATCTGCGCCATCTCAGCGAAGCCGAGACACTCGAGATGGCGCGTAAGGTGCTCGGCACGGATCGCTTCCCCGAAGCATTGATCGGAACCATCCGCCAAAAGGCGGAAGGCGTGCCGTTGTTCGTCGAAGAGGTCACCAAGACGTTGGTCGATCTGGGTTTCCTGGTGCGGAAAAACGGCGCTTACCAGTCGGCCGGCGCGCTCGAGGATGTCGCTGTCCCCGGCTCGATGCAGGACATCATCATGGCGCGCCTCGACCGGCTCGGTGAGGACGGCAAACGTACGGTGCAACTCGCCTCGGTCATCGGTCGGCAGTTCATCGCACGGCTGTTGGAGCGGATCGCCGGTCTTAGCGGCAAACTCGAAGGGTTACTGCGCGAACTCAAGGCGCTGGAGATCATTTACGAGCAGGGGATGATCCCTGAGCCTGCGTACATCTTCAAGCACGCCGTGATACAGGACGTCGCCTACAACAGCCTGCTGCTTCAGCGCCGCCGGGAACTCCACAGTGCGGTTGGCGAAGCGATAGCCGAGCTTTATACGGCCCGTTTGAGCGAGCACTACGGCGAGCTCGCGCATCATTTCACCCGCGCCGAAGACTGGCCAAGGTCGATGCACTACAGCGCGCTCGCTGGCGACCAGGCGGCGTATGCCTTCGCGAACGTAGAGGCCAAACGACATTACCTCACCGCCATCGAGGCCGCTGGCAAACTCAAGCCGCCCCCAGACACCGAGTCAAGGATTGGACTGCACTCGAGGTACGGGGCGGTTCTGCTGGTGTTAGGAGAGTATGACGAGGCCGCGGCTCAATACTCGAAGAGCTTGGAACTGGCGCGGAGTACAGGCGACCGGCGCCGTGAGATGGAGGCGCTGGTGTGGCTGAGCTCGGTCTACGACTATTCGCATCATGGAGAGCCTGCGATCGAGTACAGTGAGCAGGCGCTGGCGATCGCGCGGGAGCTAGACGATCGCGAGTTCCAAGCGATCTGCCTGGCCAACCGTGTAGCGACACGGACCGCCGGGTACGGTCAGATCGTCGAGACGATGGCGGATGCGGAAGAGGCGCTGCGGCTATCCAAGGAAATCAAGAATCAGCCGCTACTAGCCAAGTCGCTGGTATTTGTCGGCGGAGCCTTTCAGTGGCGCGGCGACTTCGACCGCAGCCTCGGCTACCTCCACGAAGGCGCCGAACTCGCCAGGAAGATTCACGCCGGCTTTCTATACGGTTTCGCGGTGTTTCAGATTGGGCACGTGACTCTTTCAAAGGGCGACTACGAAGAGGCCCTGCGCTGGTACACGCAGCTAGATGAGTATGCTTCCGCCGCAGGCGACAAGTTCTGGATCGCGCGAGTACCTAACTTGATCGGCGCCGTGCACCTCGAACTCTATGACCTCGATACCGCTGTGGAACGTAACCTCGAGGCCAACGAAATCGCCAAAAGGGAGTGGCAATGGCCTGAACCGCGTGGGCATTCTTTGCTCAAGGTAGGCCTCGCGCATCTGGAGAAGGACGAACACGCGAAAGCTGAACACTATCTGCAAAGCGCCTGGGATTTGCTCGAAAAGGACACCTGGTATCGATGGCGCTGGCACATCCCGCTGCTTCGCGCACGGGGCGCGTTGGCGTTGAAGGAACGGCGCTTTGAAGAGGCGTGGAAATACGCTATCGCATCGCTCGAGATGGCCACGGCCTGCGACTCGCGAAAGCACATCGCGCGGGCGCAGTTGCTCCAAGGCGAAATACTGGCCGCCACCGCAAGACTCGACGAGGCGGCACGAATCCTGAATGCCTCGGTCGCGTTGGCGCACCAGATCAACGTTCCGCAAGATGCCTGGCTTGGAGGCGTCGCTCTAGGAAAGGTGTTGCTCAAGCTCGGTCAGGACAAGGACGCGGAGGCGCAGTTCGTCGGGGCGGCGCATACGATCGAGGCGATCGCACAAAAACTCACGACGCCGGCGCTGCGCCACAGTTTTCTAACCGCGATCCCGGTGCTTGAGGTTTACCGGCTTCTCGGTCAGCCGCCGCCTCGGTTCTAACGCGAATCATCTGGCGGAGCCGGCGATACGGTCGCACGGCGGTTTAGACTCGGGGAGTCCCCAATCACGCCTCAAGGCCTGGGTCTTCGCTCGAAAGAACCCTTCGGAGCAGAAATCGAAAAGGGTTTAGCGCGGAGCCAAAACCCTGTATGAGATTCCATACGACCGTTTGCAATTGATCTTTTTGGAGGTACTCGCCGATGGCCCGCCTTGAAACCACAATCAAGACCCGCGACGGAAGTTGCCCGGCATCAATCTTCACCCCTGCCGACAAGCCGGGGCCCTGGCCGGCTGTGATCTTCTTCATGGACGGTTTGGGCATCCGCCCTGCGATGTGGGAGATGGGCCAGCGCCTGGCTGATGGCGGTTACCTGGTGTTGCTGCCCGACCTCTATTATCGCCTCGGCAGCTATCCACCGAAGAACCCAGCTCAGGTTCTGGCGGATCCCCAACAAATGAAAGAATTGATGAAATCCGTGACCAGCCTCAACCGTGACCGGAAGGTCTCCGATGCGGGTGCGTTCATCGATTTCCTGTCATCCCGACCCGACGTCAAGGGTACTCGATTCGGTTCCACCGGTTACTGCATGGGCGGCAACGCTTCCCTGACCGCAGCCGGCGCGTTCCCGGATCGATTTGCGGCGGTCGCGTCGTTTCACGGCGGTAATCTGGCCACCGAGCAAGCGGATAGCCCTCATCTTTTCATGAAAAATATTAAGGGCCGGGTCTATGTCGCCGGTGCCATCGAGGACGCGAGTTTTCCCGAAGAACAGAAGAGCAGGCTCGAGAAGGCTTTGACCGAAGCCGGGGTGGACCACCTGGTCGAGACTTATCCCGGCGCACGGCATGGCTTTGCGGTACCGGACGTGCCCGTTTTCGACTCCACCGCTGCCGAGCGCCATTGGGCAGCCTTGTTCACGCTCTTTCACGAGAAGCTTTAAATATGAAGCTGGATTTTTGTTGCTATTGTCCG
>DATEGX010000190.1:0-9523 GCA_035279875.1 Binataceae bacterium (SeqCode) | reverse complement strand
TTCGCCGGAATTCCGATCGAGCTCGAACTCCGGATGTCGGTGCAGGACTCACCAAATTCGGGTGGCGTCGTGATTGATGCGATTCGATGCCTCAGGCTCGCTCGCGACCGCAAAATCGGCGGGCCGCTCTATTCGATCGCCGCCTACACGATGAAGCATCCCCCGCGTCAGATCGCCGACGGTCTGGCCCGCGAATGGGTCGAAAAGTTCATCGCCGGCGAAATCGAGCGTTAGCCAGGCACGCTTTTCATCATCTGCCGGGGCTCGCTACAATCTGCCCAGGATGAGCGCGCTCAAGGACAAGGCGATCGTGGTCGGCGTATCCGGCGGAATCGCCGCCTACAAGGCCGCCGAACTGGTGCGCCTGCTGGTAACCGCCGGCGCCCGGGTGCGCGTGATGATGACGCGCAACGCCACCGAGTTCATCACCCCGCTCACGCTTCAGACCCTGAGTTCGAATCCGGTCGCAACCGAGACCTTCAGTCTTACCCAGGAATCCGAAATCGGCCACATCCGGCTGGCGGATACCGCCGACGCGATCGTGATCGCGCCCGCGACAGCCGATGTAATCGCGAAGGCTGCTGTGGGCATCGCTGACGACCTCGTCACCACCGTCCTGCTCGCGGCCCGCTGCCCGATCGCCTTCGCCCCGGCGATGAATGTCCATATGTATGAACATCCGACGGTGGTCGAAAACCTGGCCAAGTTGCGCGCACGGGGGGTGACTATCGTGGAACCCGCGGCTGGCGCGCTCGCCTGCGGTTACGAGGGCAAGGGACGGTTGCCCGAACCGGCTTTCGTAGTCGAGGAGTTGACCCGGATGCTGTCCGGACGCGATCTCGCTGCCGAACGCATCCTGGTGACCGCCGGGCCGACCCAGGAGCCGATTGATCCAGTTCGCTTCGTCTCGAATCGCTCGACCGGCAAGATGGGCTTTGCGGTGGCACGCGCTGCATGGCGCCGCGGCGCGTCGGTGCGCTTGATCGCCGGACCGTCCGGCCAGGCGACCCCTTACGGCGTCGAGCGTATCGATACCGTCAGCGCGGCCGAGATGCTCGATACCACTGCGCGCAACTTTCCATGGTGCTCGACCCTCGTAATGGCGGCGGCGGTGGCGGACTTCCGTCCGCGCAGTCCGGCGCCGCATAAGCTCAAGAAGAATCCCAAGGGGATGGTTCTCGAACTCGCCGCAATCGCCGACGAGTTGCCCCGTTTGGCCGAGAAGAAGGGCGACCGTATCCTGATCGGTTTCGCCGCCGAGACTCAAGACCTTGAAGTAAACGCGGCCGACAAACTGAACCACAAGAATCTCGACTTGATCGTCGGCAATGACGTATCGCGCTCGGATGCCGGGTTCGCGGTGGACACCAATATCGTGACGATCCTCGGCGCCGATGGTCATCGCGAGACCACCCCGAAGCTCAGCAAGGACGAAGTAGGCGACGTGATTCTCGACCGCTTGCTCGCGGTTCGGGCCAGCCGCACGAAATCCGCGCATCTTCAGGCGACCCGCTAGCCAGGCTTTCGCCGAATCCCCGGCTAACCATGGCCGAATGGGGTCTGGCGTAGATGGGCCATCATGTCCGACAGCATCGAGGCGCCCAGTTCGTGTGCCGTCTCCCGCGCCTGCGGACCAATTTTGGTCAGCCGCTGCAGACTGCGCCGCGCGGACAAGGCGTTGCGAATTGCCTCCGCGCCCATCGGATCGAAACGGCAGCATGGAGCAGCGCCGGCCTCGTCCAGGGCTTCGGCTACCGCTCCGCACGAGGCGCGCCCGAACAGCTCGGCCTCGTCCGGGAGGATGCGCGCGTGCCCGCCGGTCGCCCGGATCACGCGATGCCATTGCCGGATACGCTTCAGGCCACCCTCGAAAATCCGCCGATGCGCGCCGAACGAGATCAGCGGCGAGTCGATTGCGCGCTTCAGGATCACGTCGAGCGGGCGGAAATCGAGCTCCAGCAGCCGCAGCAGCAAGTCGCGGTATTCGGAGTCGTAGAGCGAATCGAAACAAGCTTCGTTGTAGATATGGCTCGCGATCCCCTGGTCGAAATGGCCGACGAAGCGCGCCGGCAGGAAGAAGTTGTGAGCCACCACGTCCGCCGCCAGATGCGCCAGGTAACCGTAGGCGAACGCAACTTCGGCCTGGCCGTGCGCCGAGCTTAGCAAGCCGACCCCCGTCTCCCAGTTGTGCGAATGTCGCCGCAGGCGGCTTTGCAGACGCCGGCCCTGCACGATATCCGGGGCGAGGCTGCCGTAAAGAAAAACCTCGGGCAGACTCTCCAGCACGGCCTGCAGCGGATGCTCGGGCGCCATCGCCGCCAGTGCCTGAACGCCCATCGCAATGTGCGTGACCGGTCCCCAGGCCAAGGCCGGCTCTGGATTAAACAAGACGAAGGCGATGACGAAGCCGATTGCGGCTGCGATAATCATTCGGGATCGCGGCCGTCATCCATGTAACGCACGGCTTCGAACTTTATCTTATGAGCACTCAGCCGCTATCACCAGATCGCACGAAGATCCTGGCCTCGTTGCGCGACTACGTCGAGCAATTGCGCGAGGAAGGAATGGAAGGTTTGCCGGTGACCGCACGAGCCGCGGCGCTGGAGCCACAAGCAGTGGAGCCTTTGCCATCGGCGGCGGCAGCTTCGGCACAAGCCGCGACCAGCGCTCCGAGGCCATCGGCATCGTCCGCGGAGAAACGGCTGGTCGTCACCCGCGACGACGGCGAACCGGCACGCCCCGCCGCAACGCCAGCGTCCGGCACCGCGAGCGAACCCGTCTATCGCTACCCGGATCTGGAAAAGACCGCCGGGCTGGAGGCCGTGCGCGAATTCATCGGCGAATGCACGCGCTGCAAGCTCGCGCCCGGACGCACCAACCTGGTGTTCGGCGTCGGCAACCCCAACGCGCAATTAATGTTCGTCGGCGAGGCGCCGGGCGCGGACGAGGACCTGCGCGGCGAGCCTTTTGTAGGGCGCGCCGGGCAACTGCTCACCGACATTATCGAGCGCGGCATGGGGCTGACGCGCGCCGACGTTTACATCTGCAACGTGATCAAGTGCCGCCCACCGGAGAATCGCAACCCCGAGCCGGACGAAGTCGCGTCCTGCGAGCCTTTCCTGTTTCGCCAGATCGACCTCGTGCGCCCCAAGGTGATCGTCGGTCTCGGCACCTTCGCCGTGCAGGCGCTGCTCAAGATCAAGACGCCGATCAGCAAGCTACGCGGCAACTGGCAGGAGGTCCGCGGAGTCAAGTTGATGCCGACCTTTCATCCCGCCTACCTGCTACGCAATCCAGCCGATAAACGGCTGGTATGGGCGGATATACAGGAGGTGATGAAGGTGCTTGGGCAGCCGATTCCGCAACGGGGCGCGCGGCGCTAAGATTAGCGCTGGCGTGCTTACGCCAATGAAGTGAAGCTGCCTCGAAACCAATGCGCCTCACATGCGGTCCTGCGGATGATGCTGATCGCGGCCGTAGCATCGCTATGGTGTTGCGCGGTGACGCTGGCCGCCACTTCAACCCCGCCCACGCCCGCGCCGTATGTCGACGAGATCGACGTCGACGGCCCGATTAATCCGGCTTCCGCCGACTACATAATAGATTCTATTGATCGCGCCCAAAGCGACGGTGCGGCAGCGCTGGTGATTCAGCTTGACACCCCGGGCGGGCTGCTCAGTTCGGCGCGGGATATCGTCAAGGCACTGCTGAATTCGCCGGTTGCGGTAATCGTCTACGTGGCACCCGCGGGTGCGAGCGCCGCCTCGGCGGGAACCTTCGTCACCGAAGCGGCGAATATCGCGGCGATGGCCCCGGGGACGACAATCGGCGCGGCCCATCCGGTCGACATGAGTGGCGGCGACATCCAGGGCGTGATGGCCGAGAAGGTCGAGAATTTCACCGCGTCGTTCGCCAAAACCATTGCTCATCAGCGGGGCCGCAATGAAACTTGGATCGAGCAGGCGGTGCGCAAGAGCAGCGCCATCAATGATCGCGAAGCGCTCAAGCTACACGTTATTGATCTGTCGGCGCCCGACCTGCAGAGCCTGCTTGATCAGGTCTCGGGCCGCAGCGTGACGCTCGCCGGCGGTCATATCGTCAAACTCGATCTCCGGCACGCGATCGTTCGGCAACGCGGAATGCGCGTCGGCGAAAGCCTGCTCAACCGCTTGGCCGATCCGAACCTGATGTACCTGCTGATGCTGGCGGGAATGCTCGGCCTGTATTTCGAGTTCGCCCATCCCGGCGTTTACCTGCCGGGGGTGGTAGGCGCGATTTGCTTTCTGCTGGCGCTGGCTTCGTTCGAGGTAATTCCTATCAATATCGCCGGGTTTCTACTGGTGCTGGTGGGGGCCGGACTCCTGGTGTCGGAAGTGTTCGTGACCAGCTACGGCGTGCTCGGTATCGGGGGCGTCGTCGCCTTCGTGATTGGCTCATTGTTCCTGGTCGATACCTCGCAGACCAATCTGGTGGTCAGTCGTCAAATAATCGCCGGCGCGGCGATCGGATTCAGCGCACTCGTACTCGGCATCGGATTTCTGGTGGTAAAAGAGCGGCGGCGCCCGGCAACGACCGGACGTGAGGGCCTGCTCGGGGAAATCGGCGAGGTCCGCGAAGCGATCGCTGTCGGCACCGCTGGCCGGGTCCTGGTGCATGGAGAGATCTGGCGCGCTGTTGCCGATACTGCGCTCGCGACCGGCACCCGGGTCCGGGTCGAAGCCGTGCACGGACTCGAAATCGTTGTGACGCCGGTCGGCGGCGTTGCGATCGCGCCGGCGCGCGAGGCTTGAGGCCGCTACACTTTGATCACTTGGGAGGGCAGCTACATGGCAGGCGGAATTGGAGTTGTGGTGTTCATTGTAGTGGTGGTGATCCTGAGCAGCATCAAGGTGCTCAACGAATACGAGCGCGCGGTGATCTTTCGCCTCGGGCGGCTGCTGCCCGAGCGAGGCCCAGGGATCATCATCGTACTGCCAGTAATCGAGAAATGGGTAAGGATGGATTTACGCGTCAGCACGCTCGATATCGCGCCCCAGGATGTAATTACACGCGACAACGTGAGCGCCAAATTGAGCGCAGTGCTTTATTTCAGGGTAATTGACGCGTCCAAGGCCGTGATTGAGGTCTCGGACTTCCGTTTTGCCACTCGCGAGTTGGCCCTGACCACCCTGCGCGCGACCTGCGGCCAGCACGAACTCGACGAACTGCTGAGCCAGCGCGAGATGATCACCCTGACTATCCAGAACATCATCGATCAGCATACCGAGCCATGGGGCATTAAGGTGGTGCTGGTGGAATTGCGCAACATCGATTTGCCCCAGGATATGCAACGGGCAATTGCACGGCAGGCCGAGGCTGAACGGGAACGGCGTGCGAAGGTAATCGCGGCGGAGGGCGAGTTTCAGGCGGCGCAGCGGCTTTCTGAGGCGGCCGACATCATGGGGAACAGTCCGATCACGCTGCAGCTGCGCTATCTGCAGACGCTATCGGAAATTGCCACAGAAAATGCGTCGACCACGATTTTCCCCTTACCCATCGACCTGATCGAGCCATTCCTGCGGATGCGCGCGGCCAGCGCCGCGTCGCCTACGCCGCCCGACGGCACTTCACTCAAGCCGAAATAGGTAAGAGTACTGGGAGTTCGAAATCAACGCGCGAGGCTTACCAAGCCTGACCTCGCGCGTCCCCCCCTCGGTCAATGAATGTACTGGTAGCCCAGGAAACTCAGCACCATTACAGCGTCGACATTACTGGCGTGCGCTGCACTGATGATCTGCAACCGGCCATCATCACGCGTCGCCTCGGTCGGCTCGTCTTTTTCAGGATCGAAGAGCAAGGGCTCGTCGGGCTCGGGGTCGCGCCCGAACCTTTCCCGAAATACCGCAAAGCGAACCTTTGCGATTTCGAGCAACGCCTCGACCAAGCTCTCTTCCTGATGCTCTGATGCGGCCATAGCGATTGACTGTGCCCCCATATTTCGAATCTCTGAACTCCCAGTAGAATTGACCGTCCGTAGATTCGACTGAGCAACCGTTATGCCATTCTCACGTCCTGACGTTTAAAGACGCAATTCGCCGCTAGGCAGTAGCAAGCCGGAAGCGGTCGCTCGAGTGTTGCCGTTGTGTATCATCCACTTAGCAGACCGACCGATGGCAAATCGCAGCGGTTGTATACAAAAATTAGCGCAGGCCGTACTCTTTCACCTTCCGCTGAAGTTGAACCCGCGACATTCCCATTAACTTTGCGGCGCGCGACAGGTTCCCTTCGCAGCGCGTTAGTATGTCCGTGATATAGCGCGCCTCGAATGCGGCGCGAGCCTCGCGGAATGATCCATTTTGGTGCGCGGCGGTGATTGCGCTCAACGGTTCCGGGTCAGAAGCAGGACTTGATGCGTTCGAAACTGAGGCGGCGTGAAGCGCGTTGGGCAACTCCGCTCCGGGTAGAACTGAACGGCGGATCACAGTGGAAATCTGATCGAGTCCGAGCATCGCGTTGTCGCGCGCCAAAGCGACCGCTCTCTCAATCTCGTTTTGGAGTTCGCGGATATTTCCAGGCCAGCTATACGACGCAAACATGGCCAATGCGGGCTCATCGAATCCCACTACGTGCTTTTGCTGGCGTTCGGCGGCCCTCGCCAAAAAACGCTGGACCAGCAGCGGAATATCCTCACGCCGCTCGCGAAGCGGCGGCATTTTGATCGGAAACACCGCCAGCCGGTAGAAGAGGTCCTCGCGGAATTTGCCGAAGCCCACCTCGCCGCGTAACTCGCGGTTAGTCGCCGAAAGCACCCTTACATCGACCTTTGTCGGAATACTCTCGCCGACCGGGATTACTTCGCCTTGTTCGAGCACCCGAAGCAGTTTGGCCTGCATCGAGGAGGGCATCTCACCAACTTCGTCGAGAAACACGGTACCGCCGGTCGCCGACCGGAAAAGGCCGGGATTATCGCGGATAGCGCCGGTGAAGGCCCCGCGGCGATGGCCGAACAATTCGGACTCGAGCAGGGTCTCCGGCATCGCCGCGCAATTGACCGCCAGAAAGGGACCCTCGGCGCGTGCGCTTGAGCGATGGATTCCGCGGGCGACCAACTCTTTGCCGGTGCCGGTTTCGCCTTCGATCAGCACGGTGATCGAGGAAGCCGCCGCAGTTTCCATCAGATGGAATACCTCGGCCATCGAGGGCCCCGAGCCCACCATGTCGTCGAAACGATCGTGCCGCGCGAGGTCGCGGCGCAACGCTCCAACCTGCGTCAACAATTTCGCCTCGGATTGGCGCGCTTCGGCGTAGAGACGGGCGTTGTCCAGCGCGATCGCGATACTGCCGGCGAGGGCCTCGAGAAAGCGTTGATCTTCCTCAGAGAAGACGTACTTACCGCGCCGGTTTACCACCTCGACCACGCCAATCGGTCCCTGCCGCGAAAACAGCGGCGCGGCAATCAAGTTGCGCGTGACCAGTCCGGTTGCCTTGTCAGTGCCATGATAATGGCGCGGGTCGGCCTGCACGTCGTCAGCTTTGAGCGAATGCCCGGTGCTCATCACGACACCGGCGTAACCGAGATCCGCCGGGAATCTTTGCCCCGAGAGTTTTCTCGCAACCTCCCAGTCGGCGTCCGCGACGTACGGAAAGAAGAACTCATGACGCACGGGATCGAGCAACACTACCGCCACCCCTTCCGCCGACAGAGCCTCGCGGCATTTCTCGATAATCAGCGGCAGCAATTCGTGGAGTTCGATCCGTGCGGCAAAGGCGCATCCCAAATCATAGAGCAGCCGTGCCCGCGCGCTGTCCATCTCGCTGGCCATGCAAAGTTGCTTAGCTTTTTTCGCGGGTTAGCGCGATAGGGCGATTAGCCAAATTAGTCTATGACTAGTTAACGTCGAGCGCTGCAAGATGGGAATGAAGGTATACCGGCCCACTTCTTCTATCGTGTCCGATTTTTCGTCCGGCGTGCCTACTGCGCCGCGCTATCCGGAGAAGCATTGGGCGCGGAGGACCTTCCCGGACGAGGGGAACGGGCGCGTGGCGATGTTGCCGCAGTCTTTCGTTCGCCCACATATTTGTAGCCTTGGTACGCCAAGCCGGGCACCATCAACCAAATACATCCGGCACAGCCGCCGCACATCGCCAGCAGCAGTATCACCGTCGGCAGGAATCTAATCGGGCGCCTGACATCGTCGCACCAACTCCGCACCATCTAACCCTCACCCCGAATCCCCACCCCAACTCCATTCTACACGCTCTTCTTCGCCGGTCGCGCTAAAGTTTCGTTACCGCAGCAATCGAAAAACGCGCTGCTATCCGTGCTCCGACTCGATTCCGAGATGCTTTTCGACCGCGCGCAAACGGCGCAGCATCGCAGGCAGCCGCGGTACTATCGCCGATACCCGGCGGAAGAGACGCCCATCAACCGCGGGATAGCCGCCCACCAGCGCATCATCGGGCAAGGCATTGTGCACTCCTGATTGCGCAATCACGCGGGCTCGATCGCCAACCGTGGCGTGATCGGCAAAGCCCGATTGACCGCCGACCTGGCACCATTTGCCGATTTTTACCGAACCTGCGAGCCCGGTTTGCGCCGCCATCCGCGAGTAATCGCCGACCTCGCAGTTGTGGGCGACCTGGATCAAATTGTCGAGCTTGACCCCGCGATGGATAATCGTCACGCCCATCGTCGCACGGTCGATGGTGGTGTTGGCGCCGATTTCCACGTCGTCTTCGATCAGCACGCTGCCGACCTGCGGCACCTTGATCAGGTCGCCGCGATGCTCGACGAAGCCGAAACCGTCCGCGCCAATCACCGCCCCGTTCAGCAGAGTCACCCGACTGCCGATTGTGACGCCTTCGCGTATCGAGACGTGGCTATGGCAGGTGAAATCGTCGCCAATCCGCACGCGCGGATAGATCGTGACATGCGGATGGATCACCGCATTGTGTCCGACAGTTACACCGGCCCCAATCACGCAGTAAGCGCCGATCGACGCGTTAGCGCCAATTCGGGCATCGGCGGCAATAACCGCGCTCGGATGAATTTCAGCAGGCGGGCGGTATGGCGGAAAAAAAATTTCCAGCACTCGGGCGAAATCGAACACCGGGTTGGCGCTTATCAACAGCGGGCGGTTAGCGCCGCCGCTCAACTCGGCTGGCACAATCGCGGCCGCCGCGCGCGAGACTCGCAACGCCGCGGCATATTTGGCGCCAACTGCAAACGTGATCGTTCCTTCGGCCGCAGCATCGATCGGGGCCGGAGCGACGATCTCGGTCTCGCCATCGCCGTGCAGCTCCAGTCCGAGCCGCGCGGCGAGTTCGCTCAACTTCATGCGACAAAACTCCAACGTGGGCTTTGAGGATTTTGACCGGATTGATGAAGCGATTGGAAGTGCGTTCAGCGTGCTGAATCGGTTATCCGTGAGGTCCCGGCATCAAGGGAGAACGCCCCCGCTTCCGCCAAAGCCGTGACCACTTCGTCCGGCGCGATTCCGCGCAAGCATTCGTAATGACCGAATCGGCAGGTGCGCTTAAGACA
>DATEGX010000189.1:0-20564 GCA_035279875.1 Binataceae bacterium (SeqCode) | reverse complement strand
TTGCGCATCGACCATCTGCTGCTCAGTCCCTCGCTGGCGCCGCGACTCGGCGGCGCCGGCGTCGATCGCGCGGTTCGCGGCTGGGAAAAGGCGAGCGATCACGCCCCAACGTGGGTGCAAATCGCCGACTGATTTCGTCAGATGTCTTCAGCCTGATGTTCTGGCCCTGGATCGACTCGACCTAATCTCCTGTCGGGAAACCGTGGGTGTTGGTGGCGGATGCGAGGAGACCTTCGTCCTTGATAGGTGGCCGACCGATTCGACATGATTTGCTCAAAGACAAGGAGGAAGATACGCAATGCCGTTGCTCTACGAAAAACGCGGCTCCGTTGGAATCTTGACGCTCAGCCGGCCCGAAGCGCGCAACGCCTGGTGTGCCGAATTCAGCGCCGGACTCGAGGAACAGCTACCGATACTCGAGGATGATCCGGAAATAAGATGCGTGGTGCTGACCGGCGACGATACAGGTCGCGCCTTCAGCGCTGGCGCAGATCTCAAGAATCCAAGAACGCACACTGAAAGCTCGATAGCCAATTTCATCGATGGACTTCCCAAGCGCCGCCGTTCCAGTCCGATCATGATGCTGGCGGATTTCGCCAAGCCCGTCATCGCCGCGGTCAATGGTTACGCTGTAGGTATCGGCTGCATCATTACATACTGCTGCGACCTGATTGTTGCATCGGAGCGAGCGGAATGGCGCTTGCCCCAGGTCGGATTGGGTATTCTTCCGGCGCAAGGAGGTGGAATTCGAGCGGCTCGCTGGATTGGCAAAGGGCTCGCAATGCGCTTGATGCTGGGGTTTCCGCTAAAAGCCGATGAGGCATATCGGATTGGACTGGCGCAATGGTTGGTCTCACATAGCGAATTGATGGCCGAGACGATGAAAGTAGCGGAGCACGTAGCTTCGTTGCCGCCGCTCGCGGTCAAGCTGGCGAAGGAGTCGCTTAATTCCGGGCATAACCTCCCGCTCAACGAGGCGGCGCACGCTGATCTTTACCGGTTTATGGCCCTCGAAATGACCGAAGACAAGACCGAGGGGCATCGAGCATGGCGCGAGCGGCGGAAGCCCGAATTTCACGGCCGCTAAGCCTGAGTTAAGCGAAGTTCGGCAGTATCAACCCCGCAGCCGCTCCAGCAAGTCATCCGGACTCGCATAGTGCGCGCGGCTAGGGATAAATTGAAGCGCATAACGCCTGGGTCTACGCCACGGTGAACCAGCGCTGTTTTTCGTATGCGCTTGACAGCTTCCGGCGGCCGGTCATATTGACGACTGGGACCATGCCAAAAGCGGGCGGTCCGGGAGGGTGATGCGCTCCGCCAATCGTGGGAACGTTCTTGCCTTCCGGATCGCGTCTGATTTTGTCTTTCCATGGCGGCGCGACGGAGCTGAACCATGAAAGCATCGTTCTTTTGCACTAACAGCTATTTATCTGCCGAACCGTTCAAGTATCCGGGATGGCCAACTCCGCCGGGCCTGTACCGCTCTGAAATTGGGCTAAAATCCGTTGAAGTCGCGCTGGAGCAGGCCAAACTGGCTGACGATCTTGGCTTCGATTGGGTGAGCTGCTCGGAGCATCACTACACTCCGCTTCTGCAAACGCCGAACGCGACCGTCTTTGCGGGCGCGCTGAGCCAGGTCGTCCGCCAGGCGAAAATCGCGGTGCTGGGCCCGCTGGTCTCAATGAATAACCCGGTGCGAATCGCCGAGGAGCTGGCCATGCTCGACCAGTTAAGCCACGGCCGGCTGGTGGTGCTCTTCCTGCGCGGCACCCCCAATGAATTTCTCGCCTACGGTACCAACCCCGACGAGACGCGCGCGCGCACCCAAGAAGCCAGCGTCCTTATCCAGCGGGCCCTGACTGAGCCCGAACCGTTTGGATGGGAGGGCCGTTTCTATCGCTTCCGCACTGTCTCGGTTTGGCCCGGACCGGTCCAGCGGCCGCATCCGCAAATGTTCTATTCGGGCAACAGCTTCGAATCCGCGACCTTCGCCGCCGCCCATCACCTGTCCCTCGGGGTCTCGTTCTATCCGATAAACCTGGTGGCCCAGATCATGGACTATTACAGGGCGGAATGCGCCAAACACGGTTGGGAGCCATCGCCAGACCAGCTTCTTTATCGAGCTTTTATCGCGGTGGGTGAGGACGACAAGGAAGCGGAGATGCTGCGGGCAAAGTATTTCGCTGGCGACGGGGTGCCAAACTTTTTTAAAGGCCGCGGCGCTTCAGTCCCCCCACCCTCGGCACCTGTTCCGACTTCGGTCGGCACCGATGCGGACGGAAGGAACACCAACGCCGACAAGGGCCCGCGAGGTTTTGGCTTGGGTGAATTGCGCTTTTGCGGCAGTCCCGACACGGTCGTGAAGCAATTCGCGGAATTTCACGAGAAAACCGGCACGGGCGTTATCGACATTTCCTTCGGAGGCGCCGGCTTGACGCTTGAACAGACGATGAAGTCGATTCGCCTGTTCGGCACCGAGGTAATCCCTCGCATTCGCCAGATCGGAGTCGCCCGTACGTCCGCGAAAAAGCCCGCGACGATTCAGGCTAATTCGTAGCAGAGCCTACGAGCGACATGAGCGATACAACACAACTTTCCGGCGGACCTTCAGGGCAATTTACCGAGCGTACGGTCGAGGTCGACGGAGCGCAAATCCGTTATCGCGAAGCAGGCTGCGGTAAACCGCTAATCGTTCTTGACCAAAGCGCGGCGCTAGCGGAATCGCGGCTATACAACTCCCTCGCACAGCATTTCCGAGTTATCGCGTTCCACAAACTCGCTTCCGATGTTTTGCAGAAGGGGCCAGCGTCGGACCGGGAGTTGGCTCAAAAGTTCATTCGGGCCGCCAACGCTCTCAACTTGCAAAATTATGGATTAATCGGTGCCTCCGATGCCGCGCAAGTCGCGATATGGCAGGCAATCTACTCACCTGAGTGTGTCGATGCGCTGGTCTTGATCTCGCCGCCGGCGTTGCCTCACGAAGGGCAGGCTGGCGACTCCGCGGCAGGAAATGCGTCTGAATTGGTATGCCCGCTCGAGGATTTAAAAGCGCCAACGCTCGTGCTGCTCGGAACAGAAGACCGGACGGTTCTACCGGAAACGGGCAGGACGTACGCGCAACGAATCCCCAAATGCTATTACGTGCTGGTTTATGCTGCCGGCCATGCGCTCGCGGAAGAGTGCCCTGAGCAGCTCTCCGGGATCGCGCAAGATTTTCTTGAGCGTCGGGAAAGTTTCATCGTGAACCGCAGCAGTACCCTCCTGACCGCGTAACCGCGCAGGCGCCGCGCCAACGCTCCATCCATTGCCTGTAGATGTTCTACCGGCGAGGGCTGCGGGCATTCACGGCGCTGGCACTCCGCCGATCGGCGCGATTGCCAGGCCGATCAGGTAACCGGCCGCCGCCGCGCCCATCGCAATTGCGAGGAAGCGTGCCCCAGCGAGCGACGGGTAAGGCTGCTCGCCCAGGCGCCCTTCGATTACGTAGCCGACGCCGAACAACACCAATGCGGTCGTCGCCATCCCGACAATGAGGCCAGTACGCACCGAGGCGATCAGCACGAATGGCAGCAGTGGAACCACCGCGCCGGCCAGAAACGCGACACCCATCAGCAGGCCATCCACAATCGGCTTGCCGAAAGAAGCTCCGCTCAGTCCGTAAATCTTTTCCTCGGCGGTCGAGCGCAGTACCTGCGGGGCCTCGCTGAGCAATTTCACCACGCGATAGCCGGCTTCCCGCGAGAGACCCTCTTTGGCTAGGGCTTCCAGCAGGTTTTCCTGAACCAGGTAGGGCTGCTCCTCGGATTGCTGCCGCGCGCGACGCAATTCACCGCGAATAACCTCGGTTTCCGCGCGAGTGCCGAGGTACGCTCCGGCAGCCATCGAGAGTGCTCCAGCGGCGGTCGAGGCCAGCGCCGCAAGGATAATCTGGGAGCGGCCGGAGACCGCGCCACTCAGCCCGGCGACCACGCCCGCGGTCGTTAGCACGCCGTCCTGGATACCAAAGACTATCTCGCGGACGTTAGCGAGCCGCTCGAAAATTCGCCGTTGTTCTTCGGGTTTGGGTACAGACAAAGGCGTTTGACTCAGGCTTTGCGATCGGCAGTGTCGAAATCGCCGCCCGGCTGCCAATCGGCAGGGCACATGCGCCCCGACCTGAGCGCGCGCGCTACGCGCAGGGTCTCACTCACGCTCCGGCCCACGTTGATTGCGCTTGCCACCGCGTAGGCTACGCTGCGCTCGGCATCCAGGATAAAAGTGGCGCGCATCGCGGTTTTTTCCTTTTCGTCGAAAACGCCGAATTGGGACGCCAGCTTTCCGTCCGCGTCGGCAACCAGCGGGTAACTGATGCCGCCCAGTTCGCGCGCCCAGCGCAGATGGGTTTCCGCGTCGTCGACGCTGATCCCGACAATACTGGTTTGTTCCTGCCGGAAGGCGGCCTGCGCATTATGGAAACCGCTTACCTCCGTGGGGCAGATGAACGAAAAATCGCGCGGATAAAAGAATACAACCACCAGCTCGGAGCGGATTCCGTCGAGACTCAAATGGCTGATGTGATCGTCGAAGGCGCATGGCAGGTCCCATCGCGGCGCCGCATCACCTGGCTTAAGCATTCGATCTGCCCTGACGAGCTAGCTTGACGAGCAGCCTACTCGATGCCGTAGGTCAACGAAACCGTCGCTGGTATGGTAATCAGCCCGGCCTCGATTGGGGTGGGTGGCGGCGCGGCCATCGGGCCTGCGGACATCAGCCTGCCCATGGCAATTGGCTCGGGCCGGGCCTCGCTTTCGGTCGAAGCCTTGATCACCGGGCCGAGCTTGACGCCGATCGCGTCGGCCAAGCCTTGGGCCTGGGCCTGCGCGTCATGGGCGGCCTTCGCGATCGCCTCCCTGCGAACCTTGGAACTGTCGCGCAGGCTGTAATTCATCGAGTTTACCTGGTTGGCGCCAGCACCGATCGCCGCATCGATCAGCGGACCGACCAGTTCGAGCTGCCCGGTCTCGATACTGATGGAGTTTTCGGCGCGATAACCGGTAATCGTCGGACGGCCGTTGCGCGGCTCGCTATATTCGGGAAACAGCGAATAACCTCCGGTCCACATCCTGCCCTTGTCGCCCAGTTTGGACTTGAGTGCGTCATGAACCTTCTGCGCCAACGCTCCGTTCAAGCCGGCCGCGCGATCGGCGGTCGCGCCGTGGGTTTCGATCGCCACCTGAAGGGTCGCCAGATCCGGCGCGGCTTGTGCTTCGCCGTCGCCGCTTACTTCGATTACCCGCTCGAACGAGCGGGCGGGAGTAGTCGGAGAAGCCGGCATCATCGGCGCTGGCGTTTGCGCCAGCACTTTCAGCGGCAGCAGAAGTATCGCAACGGCGGCTATCGGTGCGAGCCTGGATCTCGTCATCAACTGCTCTCCTCGATTCGACCAGCTGGAATTCCCGTGAAGCGGTCAAGCACCCAAACAAACGATACCATGCCTCGTCCGACGGTTCAGGGCTGCGCATCTACCCGAACAAACGTTTGACCAAATGCGCTGGCGCGTGTTACGCGCTGTAAGAGGCACAAACCGTGGCGTTTGCGGCGCGAGGCGAAGGAGCGCTCGGGCGAAGCCGTACTAAAATTCAGGAGGTTGCCTTATGAAAGTTGGAGTGTCGTTCTTTTGCCAGAACTATTTCCGCGCGGAAAGGCCCGACTATGAGATTTACCGCGAGGACCTTAAGCTGGCGGACATGGTCGAACCGCTGGGCTTCGACTCGATCTGGGCGGTTGAGCATCATTTTTCGCCCTACACGATGATCCCGGACGTGGTGCAATTCCTAACTTACATGGCTGGCCGGACCAGCAAGATCGGCTTCGGCACGATGGTGGTTGTGCTGCCGTGGCATGACCCAGTGCGCGCCGCCGAACAGATCGCCATGCTGGACATCTACGCCGGCGACCGCGAAATCACTCTGGGTTTCGGGCGCGGCTCAGGCCGTATCGAGTATAACGGCTTCCGCGTGCCGATGGGCGAATCGCGCGACCGTTTCACCGAGGCCGCCGAAATCGTCCGCCTCGCGCTCACCCAGGAGCGCTTCTCGTATAAGGGCAACTACTTTCAGATTCCCGAAATGAGCATCAGGCCACAGCCGCGCCGCAAGAACCTGACCGATCGCTTCTATGGCGCCATCATAAGTCCCGAGACTGGCGACATCATGGCCAAGCTGGGGATGGGGATGTTGGTGATTCCGCAGAAAGGCTGGGACGGGCATGCCGCCGACTACGAGCATTTCAAGACTTCCTGCGTGAAATTCGGCCAAGGCGTCAAGCGCCCAATCGTGGTGAGCTTCATCTATTGCGGCGAAAACGAGAAGAAGGCGCAGGCCGGTGCCGAGCAATGGATGGGAAATTACGCCGACACCGCCATTCGCCATTACGAGTACGACGAGCCCGAGCATTTCCGCAACGCCAAGGGCTACGAATTCCACGCCAAGATGGCGGACGCGACCAAGGACAGCGCGCAGAACTTCCGCAACATGTTCACCAAGACGCAGGTCTACGGCACTCCCGAGCAGTGCGTCGAGACACTGCGCTCCGTGGCACAGACCATGGATGCGGCGGAGTTCGTCGGGGTCTTCAAGTTCGGCGGGATGCCGGTTGAAGAGGCCGAGCGCAGCATGAAACTGTTCGCGGCCGAAGTGCTGCCGCATATCCAGCGCGGGACTTCACCGGCTATAGCCAGCGCCGCGGCCGGCCGGTAGCGCAAACCTCTTCATCAGGCTGTGTTTGAACGGCCAGGGCCCCAATTGTCGTGGCCCTGGCCGTTGTCTGTCTGAGCCCGCTGGCCTAGCGCATCACTTCGCTCAGGCCGCCCGGCGTGGTGTAGCGTTCGAGGTCGTCCCACGACTTCGGCACGTCGTCGTTGATCAGGACATCATAGCCGTGGCCGTCGTTGGGGCCACTGAAGGTCGCGTGTTGGTTCTGGATATCCCAGTAATGCGAGAATTGCGCACCTGTCGAGTTTTGGGGGCCGATGCCCGGCACGTTGATTACTATGGGTTGAAGCAAGGCAATTTTCCAAAGCTGCATTTTGGCGTCGTACAGGTCGAGCCATAATGCGCCGTAGAATTGCTTGTCGATATACATTATGCGCTTGCCGTAGCAGTAGCCGGCCGTTTGCGATGGGATCTTGCGCACGTCGAGGACATCGACGTCCCGCAGCTCCCATTTGCCCCACGACGGCTTGGACCATCCCAGCGGCATCGCATAGTCCTGCGGGAAATTCGCGCCTCCGTGGCCGACATCCATCTGGGACAGAATCTTCCGGCTGCCAAGCAGGGTCGCGTCGAATTCAGGGATATTCGCGTCAAAGCCGAAGCGCCCATCGTCGGGTGTGGTATCGAGTCCGGACGTCGCGCATCGCGCGGCCGCCGAGAGCCGTTGCGCGCGGCGCAATGCGGGCGCGAAGGTGTATATGTCTTGCGGCTTAGTCAGGTCATCGTAGCCAATAGTCAGGGTGGCCGAGTACTTCTGCTGCTCGGGCTCCTCGACCATGAACCAGGTCGTGTAGAATTTACCCGCGCCGCCCGGGATCGTCTGTGGCACGCCCGGGTCGGTGTTGAATGAAAGCTGCCGGTACACCCACAAGCCCTTGACGCAACTGATATTGCTGAACGAATCGAGTGTGCATGAAAATCCAAGATTATCAGGCGTATTGACGACGATATGAGGGATGTAGCGGTACCAGAAATTTGCCAGGATCTTCCATCCCTGATGCGGCTCGGATGGTACGGGAAAAGGGATCCCGCCTTCGTATCCCACGATAGTCAGGCCGCCGCCCGGCAAATCGACCAGCTTGGTCTGCGAGCCCTGTTTTTCGCTGGCCGCAAGATATCCCTGCGGTAACGGGTGAATGACCGTCGGCCCTACGTCCATCTCCACGTCCGGCGGCATTTTCCATGGATAAACGCCTTCGAAGAGCTTGATCATGCCATCAGGCATGAAGCGATCGTATCGCCGCCAGTTCTGCGGCGTGATAACTGTGCCGGGCGGTATTGTCGTAGCCGACGCCGCGCCATCCGCTTCGGTTGCGGGAAGAACAGACTCTCCACCCGACGTGCCCGCCGCCGCGAGCGAACCGGCCGCTGCCGGTGAAGCCGCGTTGCCTGAAGGAGAGCCTCCGGCAGCGAATGTGATCGCGGCGGATGCGGCTGTCAGGCAAAGCATCAAGAATGCGGAAAAGAGCAGACCACCTCTCATAGTCACGAACCTCCGGACTCGATGGCGGATAACACGGCCAGTAACCGGGCGCAACGCGCGGTGGTCGATCGGAGATCTCGAGGAATCAAGAGGATCGAGGCAAACGGAACAGGGGCAGGCGGACCGGTGCGCCGCCGGCCGCCGCGGGCTATTATTGGGGAACCTTAGCCCCGAGCAGGATATACGAGCCTCAGATGGCCGAGAAGATCGACGAAAAGAAAATCACGCCGCGCAGCGAGGACTTCGCCGCCTGGTACAACGAACTGATTATTCGGGCCGAACTCGCCGACTATTCGCCAGTGCGGGGGTGTATCGTTTTCCGTCCTGACGGATTTGCGATTTGGGAGAACCTGCGCGACGAACTCGACCGCCGCATCAAGAAGACCGGCGCGCGCAACGCTTACTTCCCGCTCTTCATCCCGCTGAGCTTTCTCCAAAAGGAGGCCCAACACGTCGAGGGCTTCGCGCCCGAGGTCGCGGTCGTGACTCATGGCGGCGGCAAGGAACTGGAGGAGCCGCTCGTCGTGCGGCCGACTTCGGAAACCATCATCAATCATATGTTCGCGCAGTGGATCCATTCGCATCGCGACCTGCCTCTGATGATCAATCAATGGTGCAACGTAGTGCGTTGGGAAATGCGCACGCGGCCGTTTTTGCGCACCGCCGAATTCCTATGGCAGGAAGGCCATACCGCGCACGCCAGCCGTGAGGAAGCCGAGCGTGAAACCTTGACCATGCTCGAGGTCTACCGTTCGTTCGTCGAGGACTATCTCGCGATTCCTTTGATCGCGGGGCGCAAGAGCGCGGCCGAGCGTTTCCCCGGCGCGGACGAGACCTACACTATCGAATCGCTGATGCCGGACGGGCGTGCGCTGCAGTGCGGCACCTCGCACTACCTGGGTCAGAATTTCGCGCGCGCCTTCGAGATCCGTTTTCTCGACGAGAGCAACCAGCTCCAGCATCCGCACCAAACCAGTTGGGGCGTTTCAACCCGGCTGCTCGGCGCGATCGTGATGAGCCATGGCGACGACCAGGGGCTGCGCCTGCCGCCCGCGGTCGCATCGACCCAGGTCGTGGTGGTACCGATTTGGCGCAAGGCCGAGGAGAGCGCCGGTGTGCTCACCGCCTCCCGCGAACTCGCCGCAAAGCTTGAGGCGGCCGGCTTGCGCGTCAAGCATGACACCCGCGAAGGGGTAACTCCGGGCTTCAAGTTCAATGATTGGGAAATGCGTGGCGTGCCGCTGAGAATCGAGATCGGCCCTCGTGACGTGGCCTCTGGCGAAGTGGTAATGGCACGGCGCGATATCGCTGGCCGCGACGGCAAATCGAAGGCCCCGATTGCCGACGCCGCGGCCGCGGCGAGGCGGCTGCTCGACGAAATCCAGAAAAATCTCTTTCGCCAGGCGCAGGCGGCAGTCGCAGCGAACACCCGTCAGTTCGACGACTACGGAAAGCTTCGCGCCCAGATGGCCGACGATGGCGGCGGCGGCTTCGCAGAGCTCTATTGGTGTGGCAATCCGGCTTGTGAGACCAAAATCCGCGAGGAGACACGCGCAACCTGCCGCGCGATCCCGCTCAACCAGGATCGCGGCGGTGGAAGCTGCATCGTGTGCGCCGAACCGGCCGCCGAAAGCGCCTATTTTGCGAAGGCTTACTGATCGCGCCGGCTGGCTATTCCGGCGAGGCGCCCTGGACTCCTCCGCGCGGCGCTAACGACCGAAGGCCGAGGTAATCAGCTCGGTATCGCAGTACTCGGTAATCTCTTTGATCTTGCCGTCGAGCACCTTGTACACCAGGCAATAGGTATTGTTGTAGGGATTGCCGGTCTTGGTCTTGCGGCCGCTGGCGTGCTGCTGGATCACCACGTAGTCACCTTCCGCGATGACGTTGTCGACCGTGTTGGTTCCCATGCTCTCCAACTCGGCAAAGATCGGCTTGAGCAATTTATCGATAATCTGCTGCTTGCCGTTCATCGCACCCGAGTACTTGGTGCTTCCGATGATGGTCCAGCGGACGTCGTCGCTCATGGTCGCGAGCATCGCGTCGAGGCCCTTGGCTTCGCGCATCTGGCGAACCGTTTCTTTGTTTTCTGCCGCACCCATCGTAGTCACCTCAAATAGATTTGATAGAGTTCTTGTAGCGCATTGCCACATCGCCGGCGCTTTTACGTTCCGCGGCGCACAGCCCGCGCCGCTTCCGATAGCGCAGACTACCAACGCCTCGTGGCGGCTGGCAAATCGGCGACCGCGACGAACCTCTGAGCGCGAGCGAGCATTCTTCCCCCCACCCGTGCCGGATTTGCACTAATGATGCGGCACCTCGAGCGGACGCTCGCGATGGGCGATGATCCAGTCGCCGTTCTCCATCAGCGCAGCCTGGCCGAGCCTCGAGAGCGCCTCCGCGAAATCCTCGTCCTTGACCGCGCGCAGACGCTGGCTGTAGCGCTGGTAGAGCCTCTTCATCCCCTGGTACATCCGCACCTGAGGATTCAGCGCCAGCTTCTCGATGTAATTGTGGATTAACGCGGCGACTACCGCCGGCATCGTAATCAGCATTAGCAGCGCCCCATGCAGTGTCGATTTCTCGCCGACGAAGAGCGCGAGCAGATGCCCCTGCTGGTGCACCCGCAGGGCCAGCAGCCCTGCCAGCGCCAGCACGGCCGCGAGCCCGACCCAGAAGCAGATTTTGATCAGCCCCTCGAATCGCGCGATTCTGCGCTCCTGGCGCTCGATTGCTCCTTCGAGGTAGCGCCGCTGCGGATCGACCCAATTCTCGATCACGATTTTCGGCGTCTCGGCATTAAGCGGCCCGAGCGGCAAGCCAGCCGCGATCAGCGCCGAACGGCACGCGGCGCGAACCCATTCGAGTTCCCATCGATGCCGCCCCAGGTAATGGTCGGCGACCCCTTCGTTGACGCCGGCGAGCCGCCAGAAGAATTGCACACGCAAACCTTCGGCGAGCCCGCGATAGTCCTGATAGCGGTTCTGATAGCTATGGTGCTTGGCCCTCAGATAAACCAGCAACGCGATCAGCATCAACACCGGCGAGGCGAACATCAGGAGCGCCTTGATCAGCAGAAGCTCAGGACTATCACCCAGCAGCATGTGCAGCGCGCTATCGAACGCCAGCGCCGCAAAGAACGCCACCACCGATGTCCGGAACAGAGTTGAAACCGTTAGCGCCCGGTATTGATTGGCAAGCACGTCGGCGTTGGCGTATTGGCGGCGCATCAATTCGAGCGCCGGCCGAATGGCCCGCAGGGCCGGCTGATCGAGACGCGGAATCAGCTCCTCCGCGGCCTTCGTCACTGCCGCGACCTGCTCGCCGGAGGCCTCTGCGGTTTCGCGATTGAATACTTCCAGCGGATCGAAGACCCGCGCCTCGTAGAAGCGCGCCCCTTCCTCCGGAACGTAGCTGTCATTATCCGGATAGAGTTCCGCAATAGTTATTGGCGTCGAGGGTGCGCCGTCGCGCACGCGCGGCGTGTTGATATGGAAGACCGGGCCGGGCGAAACCAGTTCGTCGACCGTCGCACCGTGCTCCTCCTCGGGCCAATTCCCCGTGAGTTTCAGCTTGACCACCGACCCGGTCCCGGCTGTTTGCCCGGCCTTGCCGTTCCAGAGCGCGATTAGCACCTGGCTGTGACGGGCGACGAATTCACCGGCCCCTCGATATTGCCGTACCCGAGCCTGCTCGTCGCCTTGAAAAACCTCCTCCGTCATATCCGGCGGCAGTGGAAGCTCCATGACGTATTCGGCGCGGCCAAGCAAGCGCGCGAACTCGGCGCGTGAATCAGCGCTGGCGAAATCCCGCTCGTACAACGCTCGCGGCATCGGCAACGCGACCATCAGGGTCGCATTCACCTCATCGCTCAGGGCAACTTCGGCGACCAGCCGATCGGCGCCCTCAGCCAATGGCGAGATCAGCGTGATCGGCGTGCTGGGGTAGCTGCGTTTCAGCCGGGCGAATACCTGCCGCACGCAACCTGTGAGCTCGGCGCGTGCTTGCGGATGAAGGTCGCGATGGCCGGTGACGCCCACCACCAAGGGGATGCGGGGATCAACTCGCGACGCGCCCGAGACCGCGGCCATTCGTGACGCAGTCGCGAACTCGTCCGCACTCGTAGCCGTACCGGTCAGCCCCCTCGCGGTCGAATATTCGATGTCCGGCGGCGATTGGTTTTTCGTGGACTCCACACCGGTCACCAAGCTAAAGCCCCTTCAATCAAGTGCCAAGCCGTTTCTGAGCGTGTGCGCCGAAGCCAATGCTGAGGAAATTGCGTATGCATCAGGATGGCAGAAGCGGCGCCATAGTGACAGAATAAGCGTCTTCCGTGGCTCACGACGTCTTCATCAGCTACTCCTCGCGCGATAAAACCGTTGCCGACGCAGCCTGCGCCAGGCTCGAAGCCGACGGTATCCGTTGCTGGATCGCGCCTCGCGATATCCTGCCCGGGATGGACTGGGGTGGCGCGATTATCGAAGCGATCGAAGGCGCCCGGCTGATGCTGCTGGTCCTGTCGGCCAGCGCCGACGAATCTCCGCAGATTCTTCGTGAAGTCGAGCGCGCGGTGAACAAAGGGCTGCGCATCGTTCCCCTGAGGATCGAGGACGTCAAGCCCGGCAAAAGTCTCGAGTACTTTCTCGGCACGCCCCATTGGCTCGACGCCATCACTCCGCCGCTCGAACGTCATCTCGAATACCTGGTTCAGACCGCCCGGACGCTGCTCAACAACCAGGAGCTTAAGTTGCGTGAGGCGATGCCGTTGCGGCAGGCGCCCCCCAAGCCGGCGCGGTGGTCGAGACGCTCGATAATCGTCGCGGCCGGTGCGATCCTGCTATCGCTGATTGGAATTGTCCTACTGTGGTGGTTTATGGCGACCGGACCGGCCGCCGGCAGATTCGTCGGTGCGTGGAGCGCGACCAACGAGAACGGTCCGGGAAAGACCCATTTCACGCTCGAAATCGGGCGTGGCGGCTCATATACCTACCAGGTCGATTATCAGGAAGCCGGCGAGGTTCGGCTGCGCAACGGTCGAATTTATCTGGACAGCGACGACGGCGTTGAGCGCGACGTCGGGGCGCCGGCCGCCGGCACGACCCCGCCCGTCCCGGCGAATCTGGTCGCCGCCGTGGCTACGGAAGTATGGGGCCTGATCGGCAGATTCTGCGGGGTCGCGGTCGCCCGGCCCGCGGGCGATCCTTTCAGGCAGGTGGGCAACTCCGGCACTGCCGGCGCGGGCGAGCCAAGCGTATGGGAATGGTATCCAACCTTTGGCACCGTGGTGTGGCGAATTCGCCTGGAGTTCACGGCGGCCAATTATCAAATCTCGGCGAGCGCGGTTGACGCAGGGCAATTTACCGCCGACAAGGGCTTCTGGAGCGCCAGTTCGTCGGTACTGCGCACCACCACTGGCGGGAACTACTCGTTTGTTGGTGGAAACGCGATGGTGATGACCGGGACGGTCCGTGGCGCGCTGCGTACCACCGCCAACGGCCAGACCCTATGGGAACGGACGCAACCAGTTGCGCTCGCGCAGATAACGCCACGGGTCTTCCCGTCGCAGGCGGCCACTGCGCTCCCGACCAGTGTAGCGGCATCCGCGACTCCGGCGGAAAGTCCGAGTGCATCGCCGACGCCAAAGATGATGGTGATCGACAAGCACTTCTTCATCACCAACGATACTCCCGTTTATTCCAAGGCAGACATGCAGAGCGCGACGATTGGCTATTTTCGCCGCCGTCGCCGAATTCATGCGATCGGATTTATGGGAAGCTGGCTGAAGATCGCGATGAACAACGGCGGTGTCGGATTCATCCCCGTAAGCGCGGTGGAATAGCTGGAAAAAAGGCGCCCGCCGGAAGCGTGCGCCCCTTATTCTCTTCGTATTCTCCCGGAAGCTTGAGTAACGCCTTGCCTTCCGAGTCTATTGCGGCCGCGGATCGTTGGGAATCGTGCGGTCGGTGAAGCTGAGCGTCATTCCGAATGCGTCGTGCCGGTTAATCGTAAGTTCGCCCTCGCCAGGCTCGATCCTGAGTTGATTCGCACGCAGATGAGCCGCCGCTCGATTGAGGTCTCGGGTTTTGAAGGTGACCGAGAAAATACCTTCACCCGCGCGCTCGAGACCCTGGCCTTCCGGGCTCGACGATGAGAGCGGCTGCACCGCTTCGATCACGGTATCCTGCCCGACCGCATAGAAGGCGCTGCGCTTGCGCCCGGCGATTTCCTGCTCATGAATAAGCTTGCCCCCGAGCGCATCCTGGTAGACGCTCCGCGCGTGACTGAGGTCCCTGAAAAGCATCGTGATATGCGACGCCCGCTCGATTCCCAGCGGATGCTGGTCGCGCGGGAATTGCATCGACCATCCGGGCTGAAGCCGCGGATCGATAAAGAATTTCGGCGCCACCGCGAACTCGAAGGCCGCGTGGGTGTCCTGCGGATGAGTCCAGACCGCATCGCCTTTGCCGGCCTCGGTCACCGGCTTTCCGACCATATCGAACAGGCGCACCTTGCTCTCGATAAGCCCGCCGCAAGTTTCTTGCAGATTGTCGACGTACCAGGCGATCGAGTGAAAATGCTGTCCGTAGCGGGTGTAGAACTTGCCCAGCGCCGACTTCTCCCATCCGGGCAGTGATTGCACCGGCTGTGCCGGCTCCATCACGAAGTCGCCAATCAGGACCAGCGACGCTTTGCGCATCGCCGCCTTCATGTAATTGCGGACGAAGCGGCGCACGGCGAAGACCCGGTCATACCACTCATCGACCTCGTTGAGGTCGGTCACCACATGCAGCAGATGGAATTCCCTGCCAATCCTGAACATAAGCGTGTTCCCCCTGGTCCGGGTACGATAGTCAGTTCGCCGCTTGGCTCAAATCAAGCGGTAAGCGCGCGCTACATTCTCGCCCAACACCCCGCGCCGGGCCGCCGGCCCCATCTCGCCGACCATTCCACGCAACTCCGTCAGGTAGTCGCCCGGATGGTCCGGATGCGGGTAGTCGCTGGCCCAGAAGAAGCGGTCCTCGCCGACCAGCCGCGTCATCGCGGCGATTGACCGTTCGTCGGGGTCCGCCGAGATGTAGCATTGGCGTTTGAAATAGAACGACGGTTTCTCCTTGAGCTGCACCGTGCCGCCAAGGGCGGTGCGGCGATATATCGCATCGCCGCGATCGAGCCAGTAGCCAATCCATCCCGCGCCGGATTCGAGCACCACCGCTCGCAATCGTGGAAATCGATCGAAAACCCCGTATTGAAACAATGTTGCGAAAGCATGGCCGACGCCTTGTGCCGCGAACAGGTCGAAATACCAGTCAGCCCACATCATTCCGTCGAAACGCTGATGAATGCCCCAGGCCGCCGGTTCAAGCGTCGGATGAATCGCCACTGGAACGTCGAGGTCCTGGGCGGCCGCGAATACCACGTCATGGTCGGGATGGCCGTGCGGCTTGCGGGTCAGCGTATAGGGCGCGACGAAGGCCCCCTTGCAACCGGCCTTGACGGCGCGTTCGAGCTCGCGCGCCGCTTCGACCGGATCGCCGAGCGAAAGATGGGCGATCGGAATCAATCGATTGTCGGAATCGGCGCAAAAGTCGGTAATCCAGCGGTTGTAGGCCCGGCAGTGCGCGGCGGCCAATTCGGCATCGAACATTTCGGCTTCCCACAGCAGCCCGAGGGTGGGATAAATGACCGCCTTCGCCATCCCTTCGCGATCGAGGATCTCGAGCCGTTCCTTGAGATCCATTGCACCGGGTGCGCATCCGGCCAGGTAGGTGTCCTCAGGCCGCCCGGTCGCCAGGCTGTCGAAAATACCCTGTTTCCGTCCAGTATTTTCGCCCAGCTTGTCGCGCCGGCTGGCGTTGAAGTGCTCAACTTCCGCGCCCATCTCACGCAGTTTCTTCATCCCGCCGAGCGAGGCGAGCAGCGCCGCACTGGTGAGTTCGGCCCGTTTACCATCGATTTCCAGGAACTCGTAACCGTCCTCGCCTGTGCGAATCCGCACCGCGCGGTCGCGATACTTCGGTTCGAGGTAATGTACCCAGAGGTCTGGAGGTTCTAGAATATGACCGTCCGCGTCGATCAGAAGTTCTTCCGAAGCCATCGGCTGCCTCCGTGATTGACCAAAGAATTACTCCGAACCCTTCTAATACATCGCGATGCGGTCAGCGGTCTAACGGATCGGCCGATCGGGTCGGCCTCGTCGCATCCGGGCGGCGTGAGCCTATTGCCGGAGCATTTACGGCGGAGCCGGAGCGTTGTACGAGCAAGGCACATCGCATCGCATTTTCGACTCAAACGTTGCCTACGCGCGCTTTACAGGGTGGATTTGAGTTCGCCCTATCCGTATGCTTAGCGGAACATCGAAACTGACCCGTTCGGCTCTTGCCGGAGCGCCGTGAAACGGCTGCGGAGAGTTTTTGTTTAGGTTTCGATTGTTTTCCCTGCGAGAGACTATGGCTGCGAGAAGTACTTCCGAGCCTCAAAGCGGCGATTCCAGTGGCCTGGCGGCATTGATTGCGCACCATATCCGCTTCAGCGTCGCGAAACCGCGCGGAAGCATGTCGCGTCATGACTGGTACAACGTCACCGCCCTCGCAGTTCGCGACATGCTGGTCGAGCGGATGCTCGCAGCTCAGGCGGGTTTCGAGCGCACTCGGGCGAAAAAGCTCTACTATCTATCACTCGAATATCTAATAGGACGCTCGCTCGAAAATAACCTGTTCAACCTGGGGATCATCGACGAATGCCGCGAATTCCTTGCGGAAAACGGCATTGGACTGCAACCGCTGTTCGACGAGGAAGTGGACGCTGCGCTGGGCAACGGCGGCCTTGGACGGCTGGCGGCGTGTTTCCTGGATTCACTGGCCACCCTCGGCATGCCTGGGTATGCCTACGGCATCAATTACGAATTCGGGCTGTTTCGCCAGCAGATTCGCGACGGCTACCAGGTCGAGCGCCCCGATAGTTGGCGGCGCGACGTGTCACCGTGGCTGGTCGCCCGGCCGGAAGCGGCCTGCATCGTCCCGGTATACGGCCGTATCGAGTCGCGAATCGATGACCGTGGTGAGTACCGTCCGCGATGGACCGATTATCAAGCGATGGTCGGGATACCCTCCGATCTGCCGATCAGCGGGTTCAACCGCCGCACGGTCAATTTTGTCCGGCTGTTTGCAGCCCGTGCTTCGGACGAATTCGACATCCAAATCTTCAACGCCGGCGACTATCTCAAAGCGGTCGAGCAGAAGGTGGTCTCGGAGACCATCTCGAAGGTGCTCTACCCGTCGGACGCAGTGCAATCGGGACGCGAGTTGCGCCTGCTGCAGGAATACTTCTTCGTGGCGTGCGCGATTCGCGATATCGTTCGCGGTTTCTTCGCCCGCGGCGAGGATGTTCACGATTTTCCGGCGAAAGTGGCGATCCAGCTCAATGATACGCATCCCGCCTTAGCGATCGCCGAGTTGATGCGCACCTTTGTCGACCAGTACGGCTTGCCCTGGGACGAGGCGTGGGGAATTACCCGGCAGACCGTTGCTTACACCAATCACACCCTGATGCCGGAAGCGCTCGAGCGCTGGCCGGTCGACTTGATGCGGCATGTGGTGCCGCGCCACCTCGAGATAATCTACGAAATCAACCGCCGTTTCCTGGCCGAGGCGATTGTGCCTCACGGCGACGCCATCCCGACCGACCGCGTTTCGATCGTCGAAGAGGGCTTCAATCCGCAAATCCGCATGGCCCATCTGGCGATCATCGGGAGCCATTCGGTGAATGGGGTCTCCAAGCTCCATAGCGAGATGCTCAAGTCCCGTCTGGTGCCCGAGTTCAACGCGCTATGGCCGGAGCGGTTCAACAACAAGACCAACGGCATTACCCAGCGGCGATGGCTTTTGATGGCGAATCCGGGGCTGTCGCGGCTGCTGGACGAGACTATTGGCGACCGCTGGCGGATCGACCTCGAGCATACGCGCGAAATCGAGCGCTTTGCCGACGATTCTGGTTTTCAAAAGCGTTTTATGGCGGTGAAGCGTGCCAACAAGGATCGCCTCGCCACCATCGTCCATCGGATTGCGGAGGTCGACATCGATCCCGCTTCGATCCTGGATGTCCAGGCCAAGCGCATCCACGAGTACAAGCGCCAGCTTCTGATGGCACTCGGGATCGTTCACGAATACCTCAGGCTGGTCGAGGACAGCGTCGAACCGGCTACCCCGCGCACCTACGTGATAGCGGGCAAGGCGGCGCCCGGTTATTGGGCGGCCAAGATGATTATCAAGTTGATAAACAATCTTGCCGCTGTAATTAACCCCGACCCTCGCACCCGTGGCCTGATCAAGGTGGTATTCGCCCCGGATTACCGGGTTTCGCTGGCCGAGAAGATTATTCCCGCCGCCGACATTTCCGAGCAGATTTCCACCGCCGGCACCGAAGCGTCGGGAACCGGCAACATGAAGTTCGCGCTGAACGGAGCCCTGACGATCGGCACGCTGGATGGCGCAAATATCGAGATTCGCGAGGAAGTCGGCACCGAGAACATCTTCATCTTCGGCCTGACTGCCCCCGCAATCGAGCGGATTCAGCGCGAGGGGACGCATAACCCCCGCCAGTATTACGAAACCAACCCGGACTTCCGCCGGGTGCTGGACGCGCTGTCATCGGATCGCTTTTGCCCACGCGAACCGGGTCTTTTCCGCTGGATACCCGAGAAGCTGCGGACTCACGACGAGTATTTCGTGGCGGCGGATTTCGCGTCGTATATCGAGACCCAGGAACTGCTTTCGCGGCTCTATCTCGAGCCGGCCGAATGGACGCGCAAGGCGATTCTTAATGTCGCCCGCATCGGCCGCTTCTCCAGCGACCGCACGGTGGCCGAATACGCTCGCGAGATCTGGGGTCTGACCCCGGCCTCGGAGAGCGCCTGCTAAGTTATCCGTCCTTTGACTTAGTCCCTCGCACAGCCTCTATTCGAATTCTGTTTTGTTCCTTGAGTGCTGTAAGTCTCGAATTGCCGCAGAGTTGGCATTGCACTAGATTTTATTAGCTTTAGCCTGCTTTGGCTGCTCCAGTGCTAACCTCTTTGCGCTGCAGACCGGCGAGACCGTCGATTGAGGGCCGCGATGTTGAAAAGAATTCGAATAATCCTTTTCGCACTAGTACTCGCCGCCGCCACCTGCGCTGTGAATGGCGCTGACTTGTGCGCGAATCCTGCGTGGGCTCAGGAAGGCGAATCGCCCGCCGAACTTGCGCCCGATCAGTCTCTAGTTCTCAAAAGGCCCAAAAAGATCCCTCCGCCACGAGTCGCGGGCGCGTGGTGTGGTTCCATACAAGACAATCTTCTTGGCTCTGGTGCGATAACCCTGGCAATAAAGCAAAGTGGCCGGAAGTTGAGCGGCCGGTGGACAGACGACTTTGGAGGTTTCGGAACTCTCGGCGGCAACATTCAAGGCACCGCACTGACGTTAACGGCAGTTGATAAAGCAAGCAGATGCAAAATCGCCGTGACCGGGATACTCGTAAATCCTTCCGAGTTGACCGGGACCTACGCACAATTCGGGTGCCACCAGGCAGACGGCGGGAGTTTCGACATTACTAGTCCAAGCTGCTGAAACTTGGCGAAGCCTGAGAGCGCAGATTGTGAAGCCAGCGCTAACGCGGGGGGGTCCGGTAATGCCGCCGCGCTCGAACTCGACGTTGAATCCGAGATTCCTCCGGTGCCGCCCCGCGACTTGCGAACGCTCGAGACCGGCAAGGCCATGTGGTCATTCGGTCAGAGAAATTCGGCGAAGACCGAATCAGCCAGTTCGAGACCGCGCTCGCTCAGATAGATCCGCCCACCCTCGCGGATCAGCAATCCGCCGTCGAACAAGCGCGCGGACCCCAGGCCGAAGCGTGCGTCGAAGCTCTCGCCGAAGCGCCGCTCGAATTCCGCAAGCTCGAAACCATCGCGCAAGCGCAGATTGAGGAAGACGAACTCGCCGGCCGCCGTCGCCGCGTCGACCTCCTCGAAGCCCGCCTCGGCGCTACCCTCTGAATGCGCACGCTGGACGTAACGCGACGGGATTTTTTCGTTCCACCATCGCCGCCCGCCGCGCCGGTCCGCGCCGTGGGCGAAGCCGTGAGCGCCCGCGCCAAGGCCGATATAGCTTTCCGCCCGCCAGTAACTCAGGTTGTGCCGGGCCTCGTGGCCGGGTGGGGCGTAATTCGAAATCTCGTACATCGGATAGCCGCGGCGGGGCAGTTCGTGGCGTACCACTTCGTACATCGACGCCTGATCATCATTGTCGAGCGGGCGAATGCGGCCGCGCCGCATCTCGGTGAAAAACGCCGTCCCTTCCTCG
>DATEGX010000188.1:0-4317 GCA_035279875.1 Binataceae bacterium (SeqCode) | reverse complement strand
ATAAACACACCTTCACTGACAGCCTGAGTGGCAGCACTCTCGTCTTTTGAGAGCAAGGAACTCTCGACATGCGTCTAGAAAGACTCGCCCTGCTTTGGTAACGACAACGGCGTCTTGTTCCATCTCGAAAATCCGGAGATGCAACAACTCCTGCAGTTTCGCGACCTGGAGTTTGAGTTCTGCAGGCGGAATGCTCAGTTTTTCGGCCGCACGAGCATAGTCCAATTCCTCGCTGAGGGTAATTGCGGCGAGTTGAATCGCAACTCCGACACATTCCCGCATGAGCTATGTCCTCTACAGAGATTCGTTCTGTTTTCCCCCTGTCACGCTCACTTCTCCGTAAGCGTCCGAAGCTGCCATCTGGCGCGGATGGGGGTCGAGTGAGAGACTCTTGCGGGAACAACGAAGTGTCCACTTATTTTCAAGTGGACACTTCAAGCACCGGTGCTTGGTAGAGTCAGGCAGCTTGTTTGGCGGGTCGGAGCGTGTCGGCGAGGTTCCATGGCAGCAACTCGGCGATGCGTTTGATGGGATGGTCGGCGATCTGGGCGAGCACCGTGCGCAGGTAGAGTTCGGGATCGAGGCCGTTGAGCTTGGCCGAGCCGATCAGGGAGTAGATGGCGGCGGCCCGCTCGCCGCCCGAATCGGCGCCGGCGAAGAGATAATTTTTCCTTCCCAAAGCAACGCAGCGCAACGCCCGCTCGGCCGGGTTGTTGTCTATCTCCAGCAGACCATCGTCGACGTAGCGCACCAGCGCCCGCCAGCGCGAGAGGGCATAGCGGATGGCGGCTGCGGTTTCGCTCTTGGGCGAAAGCTGGCGCAGCGATTTTTCCATCCACGTTCGCAAGTCATCGAGCAAGGGCCGTGCGCGCGACTGGCGGACCTCGCGCCGAATCTCGATGGGCTTGCCGCGGATCTCTTCTTCGATGCCGTAGAGAGCGCCGATGCGATCGAGGGCTTCAGTAGGGATCGGCGACGGATGCGCCGCGTGAATTTCGTAGAACTTGCGCCGGGTGTGAGCCCAGCATGCCACTTCGTAGATGGCCCCGCCTTCATAGAGATGATGAAAGCCGGCATAGGCATCCGCTTGCAGCGCGCCCTTGAAGGTCTTCAAATGGGCGCGCGGATGTTCTCCCTTGCGGTCCTCCGAATAAGCGAACCACACGGCCGGTGCGGTCTTCTCGCCGGCTGGACGCTCGTCGCGGACGTAAGTCCACAGGCGGCCGGTTTTGGTTTTACCTGTACCGGGGGCGAGCACCGGCATAGGAGTATCGTCGGCATGGATCTTGCGCCCTGCCAGGACATGCTCGCGCAACGCATCCACCAGCGGATCGAGCAACGCGCTCGATGCTCCCACCCAACCGGCCAGTGTGGATCGCTCGATCTCGACGCCCCGCCGCGCGTAGATCTCCGACTGGCGATAGAGCGGCTGATGATCGCAGAACTTCGAAGCCAGCACATGCGCCAACAGTGCCGGTCCGGCCAGTCCGCGCTCGATGGGCCGCGACGGCGCCGGAGCCTCGACCACGCGCTCGCAGGCCGCGCAGGCGAACTTGGGCCGCACATGGCGGATTACCTTGAAGCTCTCGGGAACGTACTCCAGTTGCTCGCTTACGTCTTCGCCGAACTGCTTCAGGGAGCCGCCGCAATCCGGGCAGCGCTCGTGTTCGGGAGCGTGCGTGACGTCTTCGCGGCGAAGATGCTCGGGCAGCGGCTTGCGCCTGGGCCGCGCCTTGGGGGCCGCTTCGGGACGAACTCCGTCAGCCTTCGTTTCCGCCGCAGCTTGCGCGGTCTCCAGCTCTTCCAGTTCCAGTTCGAGCTGCCCCAACTGGACGACGATCTTCTCGCTCTTCTTGCCGAAGATCGTACGCCGCAGCTTCTCGACCAGCAGCTTCAGATGTTCGATCTGTTGTTCGTCGGAGCTAAGCGCCGCGCAATATCGATCGTGCTGCTGAATCAACAACGCCTTCAGCGCTTCTGCGTCGAGCCCATCGAGCGGCGGCAGCGTGGCGGCGTTCATGGGCAAAGTATGCCACGATGCGCTGTGGAAAGAAGCGTAAAAACCAGCATGAATACAGGTGATTATTATGCTTCAGCTAAACGGCCAGGGGAGGCGCAAAGGTGCGCTCGGGTCTGCGCCAGTCGATGCCTTCCAGAAGCATCGACAACTGAGCGCGGCTCAGCGCTATCGTTCCCGAGTCTGCCTTCGGCCACACGAAACGTCCTCGTTCCAAACGCTTCGAGAACAGACAAAGCCCATCCCCGTCGAACCACAACAACTTGATCTGGTCGCCGCGCCGCCCGCGAAAGACAAACACGTGGCCGGAATAGGGCTGCGCGTCGAGCACCGTCTGCACCTGAGCGCTCAATCCATAAAAGCCTCGCCGCATATCGGTCACCCCGGCGGCGATCCAGATCCTCGTTCCAGTGCGCAGCTCGATCACGACCGCAGGCTCTCCAAAACCGTCCGCAGCAATGCCGCATCCACGCCGCTTTCCACGCGAATCTTCACCCGGCCGGACAACTCGATATGGATGGCGCCGCCCGGCATCGCAGCCATGGGCTTGATGGAAATCTTCTCGGCGACAGCCGCATCCACGGTAACGGCGCTTGCGTCTGCCGGAGAAAGAACCACGGGCAACAACGCGGCAGACTTCCGACCCTTTGGCTCCAGCCTGCCGCTAAGATAGGCCCGCCGCCAATCAAAGACCTGATGCGCGTTTACACCTTCGGCCTGCGCTACCTTCGCTACGCTTGCTCCAGACTGAAGGGTCAACTCCACGATCCGGCGCTTCTCGGCAACTGTCCGGTAAACCCGCTTGCCGCTCCCAGATCTCACGCCATTTTCATGGTCCATGAACCCATCGTTCAGCGCCGAGCCGCACCTGATCCAGATGGAAACTTCGAACGCTTACGATTGAGTTGAGTTCTGAAGCGCGGCTTGATTTGGAGAAGTTGTCGCGCCGACGCACCACGCCGGTGCGCGTGGTTCAACGGAGCCGTATCGTTCTGCTGGCCGCCGCCGGCATGCAGAACAAGCAGATTGCTGAGCAACTGGGCGTAGCACCGCGTATGGCGGCACTTTGGCGGAGTCGGTTTCTTCAACTTGGCGTCCCCGGACTGATGAAGGATGCTCCGCGCCCCGGGCGTACGCCGGCGATTCAGCCCGACAGGGTTGCCGAAGTCATTGCCCGGACAACCCAGTCGAGCCCGGACGGCTCCACGCATTGGTCGCGCAGCAGGATGGCGCGAGAGATGGGTATTTCCGACTCCAGCGTGGGCCGCATTTGGCGCGCCCACGGCCTGAAGCCGCATCGCGTGGAGAACTTCAAGATCAGCAACGATCCCAAATTTGCTGAGAAACTCGACGCCATCGTCGGGCTCTATCTGAACCCGCCGGAACACGCGCTGGTGTTGAGCGTGGACGAGAAGAGCCAGATTCAAGCGCTCGACCGGACACAACCCGGCCTGCCGATGAAGAAAGGCCGCGGCGCCACCATGACACACGATTACAAGCGCAACGGAACAACAACTCTATTCGCTGCTCTCGATACCGCCACCGGCGAAGTCTACGGCCTGTGCCAGCAGCGGCATCGCCATCAGGAGTGGCTTCGCTTCCTGCGCATGATCGACCAGACGATCTCGGAGGAGAAGGAGATTTACCTGATCTGCGACAACTACGCCACTCACAAACATCCTCGCGTCCAGCGCTGGCTGCTCAAGCACAAGCGATTCCATGTCCGCTTCACGCCGACCTCGGCTTCCTGGCTCAACATGATCGAACGGTTCTTCCGCGATCTGACCGCAAACCAGATCCGCCGCGGCGTCTTCCAGGACCTGGAGCAATTGATCACCGCCATCGGCAAATACATCGATCACCACAACAGCAACCCGAAGCCCTTCATCTGGACGGCAAAAGCCTCCGACATCCTCGAAAAGGTCACTCGTGCTCGCGCCGCCCTTCATAAATGACCATCTGTGTGGCGGACTACACTAGCTTGCTGGGTCCGTTCGGATGCAAACCGCGCCAATATAGTCTGGATCACTGGAATGCCGTTTTCGTACCCTCCAGATCGGCTTCCAACCTCGAGTTGCGAAGGGCGGTATGGCACTGGACATAGGTGGAGTGTACCGAACCCGTGCGGCTTTCCTCGCGTACCATGCGGAAAAATGGGGGGCGCCAATAGAAGAAAAGCTGAATGCCGCCAAGTCGTGTATCAGCGCCATTCCTACCGATAAAATGGGTCGGGGGCACAGTTCGCTTTGCAACTGAAGGATTCGGTCGAATGATCATGTATGAAGCGGGGCTGCCAGCCT
>DATEGX010000187.1:0-5614 GCA_035279875.1 Binataceae bacterium (SeqCode) | reverse complement strand
GGTGCGGGATGCGATGGACGTTTTCGCGCCAAAGGCGAATGGCGCGAAGGCGGACGGCAAAGGCGTGTCGTCCTGACGCCCCGACGCTGGTGTCAAGTCCGCGGGCGAAAGCCTGCAGGCGACGGGGGCTAACAAGCCCGGTACCCCGGGGAGAGCGCGCCATAAGCCGTAAACCATTGCGCAGGGAGTTGCCGATGGTTCGGCGCACCTGCGGCGTTTTCTTTTTGCGTGCGTTGCCGCGGGTGCGACTGGTGCATCCGGTGCTCCCTGCGCCCTCGATCTCGTTTGCGAGGGCGATGATTGGCATGGCTCGGACGGATTTCCGCCGCGGGAACGTAGCGACTCGTCATTGCGAGCGGAGCGAAGCAATCCAATTCTCCACTTGCTGAAGCATGGATTGCTTCGTCGCGGAGCCTGTCATCGGGCCGCGCGTCCGCGCGGACCCGTTGGCTCCTCGCAATGACGTCTGGTTGTTTGATATGTGAACAGATTGCTCAGCGAGCAGGGAAAGGCGCGCCGCGCTCCTGCTCCGGGGCCGTCAATATCGTCACGCTCTGATCGGCCACGCCCGCATCAACCGGCATAGCGCAGCGAGCGCTCGGGATCGATCATCCAGAAGCCGAGCAGGCCGCCGACGATCATCAGGACTCCTCCCAGCGCAAAGCCGATCTCGTAACCCTGCGCGCCGGGCAGGCCCTGAATCAGGACGCCGCCCACGACCGGAGCCGCGATCCCCGCCAGCGAGGCCACCGAATTATTGATCGCGAGCACCGCGCCGCGCCGCTCCGCCGGCACCACTTCCGCCAGCACGGCGGGGCCCAGCGAATAGACGATCGGCGTGCAGCCGAGCGCGAGCGCGATCAGACCGATCGAGAGCCAATCGGGGTGCCGGCTCACGCAGCACGCCGCGAACAGCACGCCCGACACGACGAGCAGCCCGGAGAGATAGCGGCCCCGCGCCGTCCTGGACGAAACGCCCTTCTGCAACAGCCGCTCCGATCCCCAGGCAAGACCAATGCCGAGCGGGATCATCAGTGCGACCACGAGCGCGTAGAGCCTGCCTGCGACGATGTCGTCATAACCGAGCCCGCGCTCGAAATAAGCGGGCAGCCAGGTCAGCGTCAGCGAGAGGGACCAGTAGCCGACGAAATGCGTGATCGCGCAGCCGAGCACGCTGCGGTCGAACAGCAATTGCACATAGGACGGTGCGGCCGGATTGGGTGAAGCGGCCGCTTGCGCCGCCCCATCCTCCGTCCCCTCTCCCGACACGGCCAGCCAGACCAGCGCCCAGGCGCAGCCGATCGCCGCCAGCGCCACGAAATTGGTGCGCCATCCCCACTTCGCCGTGATCAGCGGCATGACGAGCCCTGCTGCGATCAATCCGACGGCGGATCCTTGCGCAACGATCGCGATTGGCAGGTTGCGCCGGTTGTTGGGAAACCATTTCGTGAGCGCGTGGACCGCCACCGGCCAGGCCGGCCCCTGGGCGAGCCCGAGCACGGCGCGGCAGATCATGATGGTGACGATCGAGCCGGTCGCGGCGATCGGGAGCTGGCACAGCGACCACAGCAGCACCATGGCGAGGATCACGAAACGCGTCGCGAAGCGGTCGGCCAGAAATCCGCCGAAAACGCCGCCGACCGCGAACAGCCAGAAGAAGCCGCTGCCGAGGTCGCCGAACTGTTTGGGCGAGAGTCGCAACTCGTCCATCAGCGGCACGGCGACGAGCCCGAGCGCGATCTTGTCGAGGAAGTTGATCAGCATGAAAGCGGTGAGCAGGATGGTGACGCTCCACGCCCGCCCGCGCTCGGATGGTTCGCTCATCACTCTCCCGAACGTTCGAGCCTCGCCCCGGCAAACGGTTCGGGGCCGGCTCATCATGGCGCGTGCATCCAGGCGTTTAGCACACCACGGCGGGGTTGTGAAACGACACGAGACTACCTTCGGAAGAGCCGGCACCCTCGCCGCGAGCGCCGGCCCTGCCCCCGGCGGGCGATTGAGCTTCGCCCATTGAGTCTTCATTAACGACCCGGCCGGAGTTGCGTCCGCAGCTTGCCGTCTGCTAGCAGGTCGCGCAGCACGGAAGGGACATCCAAGATGAACGAACCCACCCCCGTTCTGGAAGCCCAGGATACGCCTGCGGCGGGCGTTCCGCTATCGGATCGAAAACGGGTGTTCCAACGGCACGCCGAGCTGATCGCCGGCGAGCGTGAAGGTTGGATCGCGAGGAACCAGAGCTATTACACCGCTGACCGCAACTATATGCGTTTCCTCATCGAGCCCGGCTCGCGCGTGCTGGATCTCGGCTGCGGTACCGGTTCGCTGCTCACTGCGCTCGTGCCGGCCCATGGCGTCGGCGTGGATTTTTCGCCTGCGATGATCGCAATCGCGAAAAAGCAATATCCTCGCCTGAGATTCATGGTCGACGACGCGGAAGACCCCTCGGAGCAACTCAGGCAGGAAGGTCCGTTCGACTATATCGTCCTCTCCGACACCATCGGCATGTTCGACGATATCGAAGTGGCGCTCAAGCGCCTGCACGGCCTCTGCAAACCGGAGACGCGGATCATCATTGCCTATTATTCGACCCTGTGGGAGCCGTTGACCAAGCTTGCGACATTCCTGGGGTTGCGGATGCCCCAGCCGCAGACCAACACCATTTCCGGCGACGACCTGCGCAATATCATGGATTTGGCCGAGCTCGAGATCATCAGCGAGGACGTGCGGCAGCTCATCCCGTTTCGCGTGTTCGGTCTGGGACCGATCATCAACAAGATGATTGCTCCGCTTCCCCTGATCAGACGCCTCTGCCTGCGCACCTATATGGTCGCGCGCACCAAGCGCGTGCAGCGCAAGGATGCGCCGTCGGCGTCCATCGTCATCCCCTGCCGGAACGAGAGCGGCAACATCGAGCGTGCCGTTCGCGAGATGCCGCGGTTCGGCTCCCGGCAGGAGATCATTTTCGTCGAGGGAAACTCCAGCGACGATACCCTTGCCGAGTGCAAGCGCGTCCAGTCGATGTACGGCCAGCGCTTCGACATCAAGGTTCTCCGGCAGGAGGGCAAGGGCAAGGGCGATGCCGTGCGCAAGGGCTTCCAGAATGCCACCGGCGACATCCTGATGATTTTGGATGCGGATTTGACCGTGCCGCCTTCGGCCCTTGCGAAATTCTACGAAGCCATCGCCACCAACAAGGGCGAGTTCATCAACGGCACCCGCCTCGTCTACCCGATGGAAAACGAGGCGATGCGCCCGCTCAACCAATTGGCCAACCTCGCCTTCGCGAAGATTTTTTCCTATCTGCTCAACCAGCGCTACACCGATACGCTGTGCGGCACCAAGGTGCTCTGGAAAAAGGATTATGAGCGGCTCAGCGTTGCGCGAAATTATTTCGGCGAGTTCGATCCGTTCGGCGATTTCGACCTGATCTTCGGAGCGGCAAAGTTGAGCCTGCGCGCGATCGAGCTGCCGGTCCACTATGGCGCGCGAAAATATGGCGAGACGCAAATCTCCCGCTTTCGCGACGGATGGCTGCTCCTGAAGATGGTGGTGTTCGCCTACAGGAAGATGAAGGCGATCTAGGCTGGAAGTCCTCAACGCGCTCGGGCGTAGACTGATCGGGCGACGATAGGAAGTTGCGATTGCAACACGCAATCATCGGCGCGGGTCTTTCGCTCGGCGCTGACGCCTTAGACTGATTGGCAGCGCTCGAAGCAGATTTGGGAGCCAGGGCTCCCGTCCATTTGCCTCATTTCCGGTCAGCTTATGAGGTGCCGCTATAGGCTCGGCTACTCTCCTCGTCTACGCGCGGTCGCCTGAACACGACAAAATGCGACAAGGAAAAATTGACTAAAAAGCTCGCTCCGATCGCGAGCAGTTTGCCGAACACCACCGGCATGAAATGTGACGCGATCACTACCGTCAACGTGTTCGCTGCAAAGCCTGCGAGCTGCGCAAGCACGAACGCCAGATACTTTTTAACGGATAGCTCACGCCGCGCATCAATGGAAAAGGTAATTGTTGAATTGAGGAGATACGAGCAAGTTACCGCGACCGCCCATGAAAACATGTTGGCCACAATGATGGGAAAGCCAAGTACGTAATACCCCAGTGAAAATACGCCAAGGTCAACCGCGGTATTGACTACGCCAATCAAGCCGAAACTCACCACCTTGAACGCAGTCGTTCGCTCCCGCGCGCTGCCATGAAGGCGATCAATCAGACGGTGGAATACAGACAAGACCATTCGAGCCCCCGACTCATAGCTCTCGCAGGCAGGAAAGCAACTCAAGATGCGCGAAAATCGATATGAATGCCCCTGATCTTCTGCCTCGAGGAGGTTGCGGCTTTGCCGTCTCGGGATATTACTTACAAAGTGGAGATTGCGATAGATATGCCAGCAGCTTCATTTCTCGGCGCCCGCGCGTGACAGTATCCAACACCAATCCAGAGGAAAGTGACAGCATCGCGACGATCATCAGGCCGGTCGATAGCACCGCGGTGGGTAGACGTGGCACGAGACCTTCCTCCAGGTAGGTGAGGAAGATCGGGATAGCCAAGCCGACCGATATCAACGCAAATACCACGCCGAGTAGACCGAAAAATCGCAGCGGCCTCTCGGAGCGATAAAGCTTTATTATCGTGAACAGGATTCGAAAGCCATCGCGCCAGGTATTCAGCTTGCTGGTCGAGCCTTCCAGCCGCGCATAATATGGTGTTTCCATCTCGGCAATAGGAAGCATCAATTCCAGCGCGTGGACAGTGAGTTCCGTCTCGATTTCAAAACCGTCCGAAAGTGCCGGAAACGATTTTACGAAGCGCCGAGAAAACACACGGTAGCCTGAGAGAATGTCATTCGAGGACTGACCAAATACATTCGACAGAAAAGCAGTGAGTATCCAGTTTCCTGCGCGATGACCCGGGCGATAGGCCTTCTGATCCTGATCAACCCGCCGACCTACCAGCATATCGAGGCTCTCATTTACCAGCTTTTCAATCATGCGGGGAGCGCTAGCGGCATCGTATGTCGCATCTCCATCGACCAGCACATAAACATCGGCGTCGATATCAGCGAACATGCGCCTGACGACGTTTCCCTTTCCTTGATGACGCTCATTGCGCACCTGGGCGCCGGCGGCGAGTGCCAAATCGACGGTTCGATCAGCCGAGTTATTGTCGTAAACGTAGATTTTTGCCAAGGGAAGTATTTCAGCGAAATCGCCAACTACCTTTGCGATCGCGGCTTCCTCGTTGAAGCATGGAATGATTACAGCGATCCGCAGCGTCATTTCGGTTAGACCCTTGGCAACCAGCATCATTTGCTACCTGTTGATGCTTTCGCGTCAAAATGGCAAATATTGAGTCAATGATAGATGACTGTCAGGAGATTGCCGGCCCTTTGACGAAGCACTATCATCTAGAATCGAAAGATTAGTTTAGCGATACCCGTACAAAAGTGGAAGAAAGCTGAACCGGCGGATGCCTAACGGCGCCTCACGTCTGCTGCGCTTAGTTTGTCCGAGCGTCATCAGAGCCTGATCTTGCTCCTCGGGCCCGGCGAGCGTGATCGAGGGAACGGCACGCTTGATTCTTGCTTGTCCGGTGCTGCCTCAAT
>DATEGX010000186.1:0-3071 GCA_035279875.1 Binataceae bacterium (SeqCode) | reverse complement strand
CTCGAGATCAACCCGTTTCGCTCGCAGTTCGGCAATAAGTTCGTGGTGATGTACTCGGGCAATCTCGGCCTCTCGCAGCAGCTCGAATCCGTACTGGGCGTGGCCGCGCGGATGAAGGGCGTTGCGAATATCATCTTCGTGCTGATCGGCGACGGCGCGCGCAGGAAATGGCTGGTCGAGCGCGCCCGCGAACTGCACCTCGACAACGTGGTTTTCATGCCCTATCGCGCCAAGGATGAATTGGCGCAATCGCTCGGCGCAGCCGACCTGCATCTGATTCCGCTCGCGGCGGGCACCGCTGGATGCCTGGTCCCCAGCAAGGTCTACGCAATTATGGCGGCCGGAAGGCCGTTCGTCGCATTGATGGAAGAAGGCGCCGAGGTGGCGCGTCTGGCTCGCGAATATCGGGTCGGTATGGTCTGCCGGCCGGGCGATGAAGCGGCGCTCACGCGGATAATCCTCGACGCGCAGCGTGTCCCGGCGGAGCTTCGCCAGATGGGAATGAGGGCCCGGCGGCTGGCGCGTGAGCGCTTCGATCGCCGTATCGCGACGAGACGTTTTGCGGCGATTCTTGAGGAAGTGATGGGTTTAGGTGAGTCCAGGTCAGTTTCCGCAGCCATTGTGCAATAGCCGCGCGGCTGGCAGTATGCCCTCCGGACATCGACTGAAGTGCTGAAGCTCGCGGCAATTCCAGCGGTTGCATTCGCCCTGGCGATTATCCTCGTGCCGCTCGTAAAGCGTCTCGCGAGCGCCTACGAAATCGTTGCGCTGCCGCAGAACGATTCGCGTCATCGGCAACCGATTCCGTTGCTCGGCGGGGCAGCTATTAGCGGCGCAATCCTGATTACAGTCGCCCTTTTCGGCGACCTCGACGGATGGTTGCTGATAGCTACGGCGGGGCTGTTCGGAGTCGGCCTGATCGACGATACGGTGGTCCTCCGGCCCCTGACCAAATTCCTCATGCAAATGGCGGTTGTATTGGGCGCAGTAGCGCTCGGACCGCCTCATTTGACCTTGGCGCCGTGGCCGGCACTGAGCGAGGCGCTGGCGATCTTCTGGATGCTGACGACGATTAACGCCTTCAACCTGATTGACGGACTCGACGGGTTGGCGGCGGGCGTCGGAATCATGGCGGCGGCGGCTATCGGCGCGGTCGGCCTAATCCACGGTGATCTCTGGATGGCCGGGTGGGGCTTGGCGATTATCGGCGCGCTGGGCGCCTTTATGCTCTGGAATCGGCATCCAGCGTCGATTTTCATGGGCGATTGCGGTGCATTGCCGCTCGGGATGCTGCTCGGGGTGCTCTCCTTGCATGCCGGAGGTCTGGCCACCGCCTCGCGCGTTTCGCATTATGCGGTGCCGATCCTGATCATGCTGGTGCCGCTGCTCGACACGGTAATCGTGAGCGTCAGCCGGATGGCGACCGGGATTCCGATCTCGCGCCGCGGCCTCGACCATTCGCATCATCGGTTGCTGGCATTGGGCTTGTCGGACCAGCGGACTGTGGCGCTTTGCTGGAGTATCGCCGCGGTGGCCGGGACCTGCGCGGTGATCCTGGCCGCGACCCCGCATGCTTACGTCGTTTCAGTCCTGCCGATTATCGCGGTGATATTCGCCCTAATCGGCCTGTTTATGATCGATCTGACCTTCGACGCGCGACCGCCGGGGATCGCTTTCGGCTATTTGCAGGGTCTCGCCCGGGTTATCCTGAGTCTCAGTTACAAACGGCGTTTGAGCGAAGCGGCCCTCGATTTCTTCATAATCTCGGCGGCCTATTTTGGCGCCACGTTGATCCGTTGGGACTTCGTGACCAACGACGGGCGCGTCGCCTTGATGCTCAAGGACGTGCCCCTGGTTCTGGTGTCGACCTATTTCGGCTTTGTGCTGGCCGGCGTCTATCGCGGAATCTGGCGTTATGCCGGGATGTCCGACGTCCTGCGAATCGCTTACGGCGCGATAGTCGCGGGCGCGAGCATCCTGGTCGCCGGCAAGCTCTTGCGGATGCCGGTAACGCCGTCAGTAGTGGCGATTTTCACGCTGCTGCTCTTCAACCTGACCCTGGCTAGCCGTCTTTCGTTCCGCGCGCTGCGCAAAGCGGTGATATTGCTGGCCAAACCGGGCCAACGTGTCCTAATCGTCGGGGCGGGCGAGATTGCCGAAGCGGCAGCGCGTTATATTACCTCAGGCCGCTTTCAATACGCGCGGCTGGTCGGCTATGTCGACGGCGACGGCTTCAAACTGGGCAAGATGGTCCACGGTTACAAGGTATTGGGCACGCTCGAAGAGTTGGCGCAGATTTGCGATCGCGCCCACTTCGACCAAATCCTGGTCGCCGACGAGTCGCTTGCCGGCGATCAGATGGCGCTGCTATGGGCATTTGCCAACCAGCGACAACTGACCGTGCGGCGCTTCTCGATCCGGGTCAACGATATGGGGGCCCAGGGTGACGCCAGCAGCGTTATTTCCGAGATCAGCGGTGGCATTCAGCTGGCCAAGCCGGAAAGCTCGGGGCAAGTAGTGGCCTGAGTCGAGTCACTCCAGTATTATCAGGTTGTTATGGGGGCAAACTCGAATTCCAAGGGCGAGGGTGTAGAGCCTGGCGCACCGCTATCGCCAAGCCGCGGCCGCCAGCCGGTTCGAATCGTTCCCAAGGGCTGGGGCCGCGAAGTATGGATCGCCAACGGCCCGCTTTACTGCGGCAAGATCCTCGAGATTAATCGCGGCAAGCGATGTTCGCTGCATTTCCATCGGCTCAAGACCGAATCCTTCTATCTGCGTGCGGGCCGGCTCAAGGTGCGGATCAAGGAATCGCCCGAGGCCAGCGTGATCGAGGAATTCGAGATCGCTGCCGGCGAATGCATGGACGTAACCCCCGGGCTGGTGCATCAGATGGAAGCGCTCGAGGATGCGGAGCTGTTCGAATTCTCGACGCAACATTTTGATAGCGATTCATATCGTCTGGTGCCCGGCGACTGACCGGGGCGCGGGATTGGACGAGCAAAAGGGCGCGGAGCAATCCGCGCCCTTTTAATTTCCCTGAGCTGCAGCGTGCCGCGGCCTTTTCGATTGCG
>DATEGX010000185.1:0-7386 GCA_035279875.1 Binataceae bacterium (SeqCode) | reverse complement strand
CCAGCCAGGGACAGTTGGCCGCCGGGTAAGGGAAGGGGAGACCGCTTCCGCGGTCATTCCGGACTGCGGCTCAGGGGAAGAGGTCGCGCATTTCGGGAATGATCCAGAGCGGCGGCTGGCCCGAGGCGAAGCGCTGGATATTGGCATAGCCGTTACCGAAGCGTTTGCGGTAACTGTCGACCGTCGGTCCAGCGCTATGCGGAGTAAATACGGCGTTGGGCAGCTTCAACAGCGGATTATCAGGCTCGGCCGGTTCCTTCTCCTGAGTATCCAAACCCGCAGCGAGGATGGTGCCGTCCTGGAGGGCCTTGATCATCGCGGGTTCGTCAACCACCTCGCCGCGGCAGGTGTTGATCAGTATCGCTTTGGGCTTCATCCGCGCGAGGGACTCGGCATTAATCATGTGGCGGGTATGATCGTTGAGGGGCACGTGCAGACTCACCACGTCGGAGGTTGCGAGCAGCGTGTCGAGCGGCACGTACTCGACGCCGAGCCGGGTTTCGACTTCGGGGCCGGGGCGAAAGGCGTCGTAGTAGATGACCCGGGTATCGAACGCCTTGATCCGGCGCGCGACCTGCTGGCCGATATTGCCGAGGCCGACGATGCCGACGGTTTTGCCCTCGAGTTCGTAGATATCGACGGTGCGGGGGATACCGCGATGCCATCGTCCGGCGACTACGTTCTGATGAAACGCGATGAGCTTGCGGTATACGGCGAGCATCAGCATGATCGCATGCTCGGCCACGGCTACCGAATTGGCGCCGCCGTTGGAGCAGATCGGGATACGAGCCTTGCGCGCGCCCTCGATATTGACCATGTCGTAACCCGCGCTCAGTACCTGGATAAGCTTCAGCCGCTTGGCTTCGGCGTAGGCTTCATCGGGGAGGAAAAACAGGAAGCCGAGCAGGTAGTCGGCGTTCTTCATCGCGGCGCCGATCTCAGCCGCCTTGGCTCGCGGCGGCACCATTTCCATTGCAAACCCGGACGGTTTCATTTGCCGCGCCTGAGCGAGAATATCGGGCGGCATCTCGATTCCCTGGACGAATAGAATGGTTTCCTCAGCCACGATGCTCTCCGTAGCGTATGGGCCGGCGAAGCGAGGCCGGACAGGTTAGCCGACGCGGCGCGAACCTGGACCGTCGATGCTCATCCGGTTTGCGAGCTTGATTCGATCGTGTTTGGCGGCGCCGCGATCCGCATGGTCCTGCCCGCAGTTTCTTGCAGCGTCAAGCTCATTGCAAACGCGGCGAGCGGGACAACTGCGATCAGGAACATTGCCGTGCTCAGTCCATAGTGGTCGGCGACGGCGCCAAACACCGGCGTCATGAAACCGCCGATCGTCATCGAGAGGCCAAGCGTCACGCCCGCGGCTAGTCCGACTCGATTCGGCAGATAGTCCTGGCCCATCACGACCACCACGCTGGTCGGCGCGGAGAGCGCAATTCCGACCGGCACCAGCATCAGGCCGGCGGACACGATGCGGTGCGAATTGAGAAAGATCAGCAGGATCGGCACGAGTGAGCCGATTGCGACCGAAATCACGGTTTTGCGCCCGTAGCGGTCGGCCAGCCGGCCGCCGAGCAGCGTTCCTACCGTCACCGATGCGAGAACCGTCGTCAGCGCCATGCCGCCGCCGGCCTTGGTGCCATGAAGCACGGCGGTCCAGTAGAGCGGAAGGAAGGTATTGACGCCGAAGAAGGTGGTCGAGCGCAGCACCACCACGACACTCAGCCGCCAGAAATCGCCCCATCGCTCCTCGCCCTCGACTATTGCGTGACCTTGTGGCCGTTGCGTCGTCGATGGTTCGGCGGCCGCCAGCCTGGGCAGTTGGTAGGTCACGATCAGCGCCATCGCCAGAACCGGCACCGTCAGCAGCACCACCCCACCGGTACCGAGTGCAATCAGGGTGGGCGTAATCAGCAATGGTCCGAGGGCGAAGCCCGCCATCCCGCCGACCGTAAAGAGGCTCATCGTAGTCGCCTGCCGAGAGCCACTGAGGTACCGGACACGGCGGGCGGCTTCAGGATGAAACGCCGAGATGCCTAAGCCGCTCACTGCGATGGCGCTGAAGATCAACAAGTAGTTGGGCATCAGGCCGGAAAGCGCGACTCCGATTCCGGCGAAACTCAGTCCCACCGGAATCAGCCACGGTGAGGAGCGTCGATCCGCCATCATTCCGAACAGCGGTTGAACGACCGAGGAGGCCAGCGTCTGCGCGAGCACCAAACCTGCCGCCGCCGCATAGGTGAGATGATAGGTGGCGATGAAGAACGGCAGCATTGCCGGAACCACGCCCTGATTAATGTCGTCGCACAAATGGGCCGCGGAGAGCAGCCCGACAGATTTGTAATCAATCTGCGCGGCGGATTCCGCACCCGGCGCGGTCTCGGGGAGCGAACTCATCGGTTTCCTTCCTAATGCCAGAACACGGCATCGACAGACAAACGCGAGCCGCGAAGCTACTGCAAAAGACCGCTGCCGTCTATTCGCGGGTTAATGACTCATGATTCAGCAACAATTGTGCTAGAAGAGAGGCCGCATCGGACGCGGAGCCGCGAAATCCCGGCGGGCGATAGCGGGGCTCATTGCGATAGGCACTGAGCCCGGCGGCGAACCCAAGCCGCCTGCCGTCGATTGGATCTGTATCAGCCCGTGAACCGGCGCGACGGAGTATTGCGCTCGAGGTGACAAAATCAAGTTCTGACCGACAAGGCATCTTCGCTTTTGCGGTCCCGCTGATCGTTGGTTGCGCGCTCTTCATGCAGACGCTCGACTCGACCGTGATCGCAACCGCACTCCCCGCGATCGCCCAGTCGATGCACCAGGACCCGATCCGGCTCAATCTGGCGATCACGTCATATCTGTTGAGTCTCGCGGTCTTCATTCCGATCAGCGGATGGATGGCCGACCGCTTCGGCGCGCGCGGCGTGTTCCGCTCCGCGATCGTGCTCTTCACGTTCGGCTCTGTACTGTGCGGATTGTCGAGCTCGCTGTCGCAGTTGGTATGTGCGCGTATCCTGCAGGGCTTCGGCGGCGCGATGATGGTCCCGGTCGGGCGTCTGTTGGTGCTCAAGACCATACCCAAAGCCGATCTGGTCGAGGCCATGTCGTATCTGACGGTTCCGGCCGTGCTGGGACCCGTGGTTGGACCGCCGGTTGGCGGCTTTATCGTGACCTACGGCTCGTGGCGCTGGATCTTTCTGATGAACGTGCCGATTGGCGCACTCGGGATCGTGCTCGTGACGCTCTATATAGAGGATATCCGCGAGACCCAGGTCTTCCCGCTCGATATCCAGGGCTTCGTACTGACCGGACTTGGGCTGGCGGGCCTGGTCTTCGGCTTCGAGACGCTGGGGCGCGGGATGGTCCCGACCAGTGTCGTGATGAGCGTGATGGCGGCTGGCGGGATTTGCGGAGGCCTCTACTTCCTTCACTCGCGGCGGATCTCCAAACCTATCGTCGACCTCGACCTGATGCGCATTCCGACCTTCGCCGCAGCTACCCTCAACGGCGCGCTCGCGCGGATGGGAATTGGTGCGTTGCCGTTTCTTCTGGCGATGCTGCTGCAACTGGTCTTCGGCTTGACGCCCTTCGCCTCGGGATTGATTACCTTCGCCAGCGCGGCCGGCGCTTTGACGATGAAGTTGACGGTCACGCCGATCATCCGCCGCTGGGGCTTCCGCCGGGTGCTGATCGGCAACGGTTCGATAAGCGCGATTATCCTGATGTTCTACGCGGGCTTCAGGCCTTCGACTCCGTATTCGCTGATAATTCTCACCCTGCTGGTGGGCGGATTCTTTCGTTCACTGCAGTTCACGGCCCTCAATACCCTGACCTATGCCGACGTGCCTCAGCCAATGATGAGTGGCGCGAGTACGCTCGCCAGCATGGCGCAGCAGCTATCCGTCAGTCTGGGCGTCAGCGTGGCCGCGCTGCTGCTTCATATGAGCCTGAGCATTCGCAGCGCGACCGTGCTGAACGCGCACGATTTCGTTGCCGCGTTCCTGGTCACGGGCGTCCTTTCGCTCATTTCCGCGCTGTTGTTTCTTACGATGTCCGAGGACGCCGGTTGGGAACTACGCGGCGGCGGAGCGGTGCCGGTTGCGAAATCGGTCGAAGCGGTTGCCGAGGCCGACTGACGCGTTGGCGCCATGAGATCGGCGACCGGCCGCGCGATTGACACTCGCGATTGATTCCTGCGAGAAAAGTCGCAGCGAAGCGTCTGTTAAGTGTGTCGTCGGGCGCGTCCGGCCGGTCGCCGAAGCGCCTCAGCCGCTCGCGAATCAGGCCGCCGCCGCTCAGTTATATTGAGGAGAATTTCGTGACCAAATGGAGTGAAGAAACCGTCAGGGTGGCAGAGACCGAACTGGCTCTGATCAAGGGCGGTGCCGGCAAACCGTTGCTCATCTTTCACGACGAACTCGGCTATCCGGGTTGGATGTCGTGGAACGAAGCGTTGTCCGAAAAGCGCAGCTTATTGATCCCGTTACAACCGGGATTCGGAAAAACGCCGCGCATCGACTGGATTCGCAACTATCGCGACCTCGCGGGTTTTTACTCGCAGGTGGTGCGCGAGATGAGGCTCGAGCCGGTTGACGTCATCGGCTTTTCGGCCGGCGGGTACATCGCGGCTGAGATGGCGGCGGCGGATCCAAAAATCTTTGCCCACATGGTGCTGACCGCGCCGATGGGCATCAAGCCGGCCACCGGCGAAATTCTGGATTTCTTTGCGCTTACCGTGCGGCATCATCTGCGTGCAACCGTCGCCGACCCTTCCGGCACGCCGGAGTTCGCCGAGATTTACGGCGGTGAGATGACGCCGGCGCAATTCGAGGCTTTCGAAGATGCGCGGGCCGAAACCGCGCGCATCGGATGGGAGCCGTTCATGCACAACCCCAGCCTGCCGTATCTGCTGCGTGGGCTTAAAACTCCCACCTTGCTGGTTTGGGGAACCCGCGATGGCGTGGTGCCGCGCGGATGTATAGACGAATATCGCAAGGTAATTTCCGGCGCACAGGTGGCGGAGATCGACGGCGCCGGCCATCGCCCGGAAATCGAGAACGCGTTGTCGTTCGAACGCGCCGTAGAAAAATTTTTGGCGGCCTGAACCCGCTTTCGGAGAGGGACCTTATATGAAGATCGGCTATTTTACCGAACGTCCGTATCGATGGCTGCCGGAAGAGGAGATTCTCAAGAACCATTCCTACTTCGCGGTCTCCAATCGCTTCTTCGACGCCGAGAAAGCGTCCGACGACTACAATTATTATATTGACGAGAATTGCTACGCCGAGGAAGTCGGCTTCGACCTGGTCGCTTTGAACGAGCATCACGGCAACCCCTTCTGCATGGGCAGCGTGATGAACGTCGAGGCCGCCGTGCTCGCCAGCCGCACCAAGCGCGTCAGGATCGTGCTGATCGGCAACCCGCTGCCGGTCATCAAACACCCGCTGCGGATGGCCGAGGAATTGGCCGAAATCGACCTGATCTCGCGCGGACGGCTGGTGACCGGATGGGTCCGCGGCGCGGGCAGCGAGCAGTTCTTCAACAACGCCAATCCGGCCTATAACCGCGAGATGTTCAACGAGGCCCACGATTTTATCGTGCAGGCCTGGACCCGGCCCGGACCGTGGCGCTACGAGGGCAAGCATTTCCATTATCGCCACGTCAATCCGTGGGCGCTGCCGTACCAGAAACCGCATCCCCCGATGTGGATTCCCGGCGTGATCAGCCCGGAAACCGTCAAATGGTGCGCGGACCATCGTTATCCATACATCGGACTCGGTACCCTGCTCGGGCCGACCTGCGATCTTTGGGACTATTATGCGGACGAAGCCGCCAAGCACGGCTACCAGGCCGGCCCGGAGAACTTCGGCTACCTGATTCCGACCGTGGTCGCCGAATCGCAGGAGAAAGCCGACGCAATCGCCAATAACTTCGTGTTTGGCGGCGGCCAGAACGCTTTTTCCCGTCCCGAATTCACCATGCCTCCGGGCTACAACTCCAAGGGCGCGATCCGGATGCTGGCCAAGCAGCCGACCGGCAGTTGGCTGGGAGTCAGCGGCGAAAAGCTTGCGCAGCAGATGGGAGACGGCGACGGTGAGGGACATGTCGATTACGACGATGTGCGCCGCAAGCTGATCGCCGGTCTCGACAAGGTCAAGCGCAATTACCAGGTGATCGCCGGCACCCCCGACACCGTGCTCACCAAGATCAAGACCATCCTGCGCGTGTTGCGCCCCGGGGTCTTTATCATGTTCAGCGTCCAAGGCCCGGTCGGCAACGAGGAACGCCGCACCAGCATGCGGTTGTTCGCCCAGGAAGTCGCGCCCGGACTGCGCGACTATGCGCGCGAAATCGACCTGCCGGATCCGTTCGAGCGAACGCCAGGCTCGGTCAAGCTGGCCAACGGCTCACGCGCCAAGGTGGTCGATCGCCTGCCCCTGCAGGAGCTTGGTTTGAGGTAGAAGCCAGGCGCGTCCACACGAAGGCCGAGAGAAACGACGAAGCAAAAGGAGTCAACGCTATGCATAGCTGGCAAATCGGCAATGTCCGTATCACCCGCCTGCAGGAGCAGGAACCGATCTGGAACGGCACCATGGTGCTGCCCGACGCCACCCCCGACAACGTCAAGCGGGAGGGCGATTGGCTCAAGCCTTTCACCGACGACACCGGGAAATTCCGTTTGAGCATCCATTCGCTGGTGGTTGAATCGGAAGGCCGCCGGATCCTGGTTGATACCTGCGTCGGCAATGACAAGAACCGCCCGGGCTTCAAGGACTGGAGCAATTTGCATTTGCCCTACCTGGCGGATTTCGAAAAGGCCGGTTTCGCGCGCGAATCGATCGATACCGTGATCTGCACCCATCTGCATCTCGACCACGTGGGCTGGAACACTACGCTCCAGAATGGCCGCTGGGTCCCGACGTTTCCGAAGGCGCGGTACCTGATGGGTCAGCGGGAATGGGACTACTGGTCGAAATACGATGAGAGCCCGGATTTCAAGCTGCCGATCGAGGATTCGGTGCGCCCGGTAATCGACGCCAAGCTCGCCGATCTGGTCGAGCCCGACCTCAAGTTGACCAGTGAGGTATGGCTGGAACCGACGCCGGGGCATACGCCTGGACATCTGAGCGTGCGGATTTCCTCGCGCGGCGAGAACGCCGTGATCACCGGCGATATGATGCATCATCCGATTCAGATCGCGCATCCGGACTGGGTCGTCGGTTTCGACACTGACCCCAAGCTCGCGGTCGAGACTCGCCAGAAATTCGTGCAGAAGTACTGTGACCAGCCGGTGCATGTGTTGGGAACTCATTTTGCCGGTCCGACTTCCGGTCACATCGTGCGCCGTAACGGCAATTATCGCTTCGAAGCCTAGTTTCGAAG
>DATEGX010000184.1:0-12168 GCA_035279875.1 Binataceae bacterium (SeqCode) | reverse complement strand
AGTCGGGCTGCCAGGTTCGGACCAAAGGCCGGCACATGTCATGGATACCGCCATTACTAAACGCTTGACGCTGATTGCTGTCGTGTTGATCGCGGTCGGCGCCAGCTCTTCTTCTCTCAACGCCGAAGAAGGCGGCGGCGGTCACTATCTACCTGGTGCCACCGCTTCGTTCATCGATCTAATGCCGGATCGGGAAACGTCCACTTTTGCCTACCTGAATGCGGTGACGTACTATCACGGCTCAGCCGGCGCATCTAAGCAGTTTGAATTGGGCGGTCAAATCGCTGCTAATGTCAGAGGCACGTTCTACGCCGATACCTCTTTTTTTCTGTATCAGGTTCCGTGGGAGTTGCTCGGTGGACAGTATGGGGCAGGGATCTCGGTCCCTTACGTCTGGCTGGATGTGAACGCGAACCTCGGTCTCACGGGCCCGCGTGGGCGCACTCTCAGGCGCGAAAAAGCACATGCAGTCAACGGCTTCGGTGACGTCGAAATTTTACCGCTGATGTTCGGGTGGAAGCTCGGAGATTTCAAGTGGCAAACGACATTCGGGATATACTCGCCAACAGGAAGCTTCGCGCGAGGTGCGCTCGCTAACATCGGCAAGAATTACTGGACTTTCGAACCGGGGGCGGCGGCGAGCTATCTAAGCAGCAAATACGGTTTCGAAGTCACGGCGTTCACCGGGTTTGATTTCAACACCGAAAACGGGGCAACCAAATATCATACCGGCGATCAGTTCTTCTTGGATGGAACGATCGCACAGCATCTGCCGCTGTTCGGCGAGTTCATCGGCGCTGGCGCCAACGGGTTCTTTTACCAACAAATCACTGGCGACGGCGGCAGTGGCGCGCGGCTGGGAGGTTTCGAGGGCACGACCACGGGCGTCGGTCCCGAGGTCTCCTATGCATACCAAGTCGGTGACGCCGATTTGGCGGCTGAAGTGAAGTGGTTGCCGGAGATCGGAACCTCAAACCGGCTCAATGGAGATACAGTCTGGTTCAAACTCGCGATCAGTTGGGGCACCAAGCCAGCCGAGCCAGTCGAAGCAATGTGACTGGACTTTCCTTCCGTCCCCATGATCGCAAGATCCTTCATTCAGTGGAGACTGTTCGTGGTGAAGTGACGAACCCCGCAACGCCTCGCAGGATCCGAAAGGAGTTTTCCGATGGCTTCATCAATCAAACCCAACGTAGTTTTTATCCTGGTGGACAACGTCGGTTGGGGTGACTTAAGTTGCTACGGCGGAACCGTTCCAACTCCGCGCATCGATTCGATCGCAACCGAGGGGCTGCGCTTCAACAACTACACCGTCGAGGCTCAGTGTACTCCGACTCGGTCGGCTATCATGACTGGTCGGCTGCCAGTGCGATCGGGGACGACGCAGGTGCCGTTTCCCGGCCAGGGCGACTCTGGCTTGGCGCCCTGGGAGTACACGTTGGCGCAACTATTCTCCGACGCAGGCTACGCTACCGCCGCCTTTGGCAAGTGGCATCTGGGTGAAGTGCCGGGCAGATTGCCAACCGACCGTGGCTTTGACGAGTGGTTCGGGATCAAGAACTCTTCCGATGAGGCAGGTTATTCCACATATAAGCTCTTTCGCGAACTGGGCTATCCTGAGCCGCAGTGGTGGGAAGGCCAGAAAGGGCAAGTGGCCAAATCGGCAGGTGTGTTTGACAGGAAAGCCAAGGACCTCGGCGACGAGAAGATCACTGATCGGGTACTCGCCTATATTGAAAAGCAGGCTGCGGTAAAAGAGCCGTTCTTTCTGTACATCGCCTTGCTTCAAATGCATCCGCCGATAGGTGTCCACCCGGACTTTGCAGGCAAGTCGGGCGGAGGGCTGTACGCAGATTGCTTGACTGAAATAGACTATCGGAGCGGTCAGATTCTCGACGCGATCAAAGCAGCGAATCTGGCAGACGATACCGTTGTCGTGTTTAGCAGCGACAACGCCACCAGTCCCCTCCCGGGCGCAACCGGCGGTTCGAATGGGCCATGGCGGGGCGACTTCTTCAATCCGCCGTTCGAAGGAAGCCACCGCGTATCTGCTATGGTCCGCTGGCCTGGAAAAATTACTGCCGGTTGGCAAAGCGACGAGATATTCTCCGCCGTAGACTGGCTGCCCACCCTCGCTGGATTAATCGGCGAATCGAAACGTGTTCCCACCGACCGCCCCATTGATGGGATTGATGCCGCCGACTATCTGCTGGGCAAGAAGGAAACGTCCGGGAGGGATTCGGTCCTCTATTTCGGCCTTGACGGAAAGTTGATGTCAGTGAAGTGGAAGAATTTCAAGGTGATTTTTCGAACCGCCAAGAGCGTCACCGACCCTATCACGGACGTGCAGATGCCGATGGTGTTCGATCTGATTGGGGACCCCGGAGAACGTTACGATATCTTTGAGTACTCGATGGACATGGGATGGGTATTTCGCCCGGTGTTCCAGGTGATCGGGGCCTTCCAGCAGAGTGTGGCGAGGTATCCCAACATCAAAACAGGAGAAGATTTCAAGGGATATACCTAAGCAGCGATCGGAAGCGTTACCATCAACGATGGTCGAAACGACCGCGGCGCTGGAGGTTCAGTCGGTATGGACAGACGCATTATCGCTCGGTGGCAGGACTGGTCCGGCAAAGGAGTCGAGCATACCGTCGTCACATACTCACAGAAATCGAATAGCGCGGACGGCGTTGTAATCGGTGCCAGCGAGGGCGAGCATTTCGCCGTGCGCTATCAAATTCGATGCGATGGCTCATGGACCCTGGAGCATGCCTGCATCCAAATTGTGGGAGAGACGCGCAAAGTGGAATTTGTGAGCGACGGCCATGGGAAATGGACCGACGCGTCGGGGAATCCGCTGCGCACACTCGACGGCGCGATCGACATAGATCTTTCGGTAAGTCCATTTACCAACACGCTTCCTATACGTCGCCTGCAGCTAGCCAAAGGAAGTTCCGCGGAAATCCGGGCCGTTTACGTACATTTCCCTGATCTCGCAATCGCTAGTGACCCTCAGCGGTACACTTGTCTTGAACCGCTTCGGCGTTATCGATACGAATCGCTCGACAGCGACTTCGTCCGCGAGATCGAAGTTGACCGGGATGGCCTCGTTGTCACCTATCCGGGCTTATTCAAACGGCTCCTCTGAGTTTTAAGCTCGGTCCCTTCTCACCTTGCCAGACCATCGGCTGCGGCCGAACTGAGGAAATACGCCAAATCGTGGCGGCCTTGCTGCGCGTGACTTCCGGCCACAAGATCCCTTGGTTCGATCTCACTTCGGCCAAGAGTTTCTTATACCGCTCGACTGACCTGCTCCTCTAAACAGGATCCGATTTTGGGCCTCTACCGCGGAAAACTTCTGACGAAGGACGTTATCAAAATGTGGCCCTAGCGCTGACTTCGGTCTTCCCACAAGTCTATTGTTAGGCGGGCCTTTTCATCGAACCTATTCCGGGCAGCACGCACTTTGTCTACGTCCGCTGCCGTTTTACCCAGTGCCCATAAGGCATACGATGCACACCCAACAACTCCTGGGTCGGGGTCATTAAGCGCGATTAATACCAATTCTTTTGATTCCACGGCTCCTAGATGTCCTAAGCCAACAATGGCGGCTCCCCGCACTGCGGGTTCGGGGTCCTTTGCGAGAGAATTTAGAACCGGGATTGATTTATCTTTGAATGGATAATTCGGCGGACAGAGTTGGCCCAGGATAAATGCTGCGATCTCTTTCTGCCAACCTCGTTTCTGTTGGGCGAGCGTACAGGCAAAAGCGAATGTCCGTTCAGCCAGGTCGGGTTCGTTCTGGAGCCTACGAGCCGCCATCGTTCGGACGATCGAGTCCTTATCTAGGACAAAGTCAAATAAGACTTCCCCGGGAAATTGCTTAATAGCAAACTGAAGTAGCATTTTAAGCGAATGCCCTGGTTTATCCGTACCATCGGGAATCATCGTAGTCTCATGCCTAAACCGTTAATTCGGGCACCCAGCTTCTAGTTATGCTTGCGGCAATTCCATTCCTTTTGCTGTCGCTTTACGCTGTCTGGACTATAGCGATAGTTTTTTCGGCTACACGCAACGATCATCTGGCGTGCGCCGGCAAGACGCTCCAAGGCTCGATACTTGCCATAGTCTTGTTCTATTCCAGTGTCACCTACGTGTTGTATGCCTCTTTTAGCCATCATAACAATAATTACCGCTTCGACACCAACCCCACGACGGCGCCGCGACTATAATAAATGGGCTTCCTAACGGCGCGAGCAATACATCAAGGAACTATATGCGCGGAGAGTTCGGGTAGAGAGCCAAGCCCTTCAGCCCAGGCCATTTACTGCAAGCTCCTGCATCAAGCCAGCGGCGCGTGCCATGCGTCGTAGCCGTAAACCCAATCCGCGTCGGTCCTGCGGCGCATCCAGGTGTTCGCGCGCGAAGTAAGTTGAATTCGTGACGTGCGCTCCTTGCGCGTCATCTCATAGCGGCGGAACGCGGCCTCGACACCGTCCGCATCGAGACCCTCCAGGCATCGCGACAGCACCGCCGCGTCCTCGATCGCCGTGGCGGCGCCCTGCGCCATGTACGGCGTCATCGGATGGCAGGCGTCGCCCAGCAGAACCACCCGCCCTTCACCCCATCGCGGCAGCGGGTCGCGCTCGACCAGCGCCCACTTGTGAACTTCGGGGCAGGCGGCCAAAACGGTCCGGACCTGCGGATGAAACTCCGCGTATGCCTCGCGCAGGATCTTGAGGTCGCCCTTCGCGGACCACGACTCGACTTCGAAATCGGGTTCGGGCGTACTGGTGACGAAGTAGACTTCATCGCGCCGACGGTTGACGTAGTACATCACGATATGGCGGTCGGGTCCCCACCATTTGACCGAGTCGTCGATTGCCATCCCGCCCAGCCGTGCGGCGGGGAAAGTGGTTCGATAGGCTACGCGACCGGTGAAGCGCGGCCGATCGGCCCCTAGCAGAAAATCACGCACCACCGAATGCACCCCATCGGCACCGACTACCGCGTCGGCCGATGCGCGGTTGCCATTGGCAAAACGTATCGAAACCGTTGCGCGGTCCGGCTCCAGCGCAAACACCCGATGATTCAGATGGACGATATCCCGCGGCACCAGTGTGGCCAGCGCAGCATGAAGGTCGCCGCGATGGAGCAGCAAGTAGGGAGCGCCGAAACGGGCTTCGACCATTTCGCCCAGCGGATAATCGTTGGTGATCGCGCCGGTGTCGAAATCGCGATTGCGCGACGCCGACGGCTGGAAGGCCACGGCGCGGAGATGCGCTTCCAACCCGAGGCCGCGCAAGACCTTGATAGCGTTGGGGCTCTGCTGGATTCCGGCGCCGACTCGGGCGAACTGGCTCGCCTGCTCGTAGACCTGCACGGCAAGACCGATCCGCCGCAAAGCGGCGGCGGTGGCCAGTCCGCCGATCCCGGCCCCTATGATCGCAATCGAAAGCGGCGGTTCGGATGCTTGCCTGGACGTCATCGGAAACGAATTCGAGCCACGTGATTTTCCGCGTTGATCGACCGTCCATCGATCGAGATGGCCGGTCAAATGCGCGCGAAGCCGACACGAGAATAATTGCAGGGAGCGGACGCTCGCGTCTATTCCGGATTGGATCAGCGTGAATTCGCTTTATTCCTTCGAATTGCCCCTTCGGCTTTACCAGCGCATACGAGAGCGCTCGTACGCGTGCAATTTCTTAGAGGCCGTGAAAAATCTTCAATGTTCGTTTAGGAAAGCCTCGACGAAATCCGTCGGCCATCGCGCTTTTGGGGTATCGATGACGGAATCATCGGCGGTGCCGTTGAGTTTTGTGCGCACGAGGCATCGTGGGGCGCGATTTCGCCAACGGGCACGCAACCTGCTCAATCCACGGTCGTATCAAGCTAAGGGTACGGCGATGTAAGGGTGGGCGAAAGTTTCACGCAGGCCCGAAGCATCCATGAGCCTTGGGAGGTATTTCGAATGCAACTTAAGCGGATAGTCGCTCTGGTGCTCTCGCTGTTAATGATGGCTGTTATAGTCGGCTGTGCTGGCGCGCCGCTGACGACGCGCGAGAAAGGAACATTGCTGGGTGGTGCGGTGGGAGCGGGCGGTGGTGCGCTGGTCGGGTCCGCGATGGGTGCTCCAGGCGCGGGCGCGGCGATCGGCGGCGTCGCCGGCGCAGCGACTGGTTATGCGATCGGCAATCACATGCAGAACGAGCAGTACTATCGTGGTGATTACTGACCAGCCTTGATTGCGACGCCAAAAGGACACGGCGAGATGTTGGCGTCGTTAATCTTTGCGAGTCGTGCGGCTTAAGCCGGGCGCCCTGCTCGTTCGCGGAGCAGGGCGCTTAGTTTTAGCTCCCGGGATCGTCCTGATGGCGCTGGCGTTGCTCACGACCGGGGCTTTCGGGGCGAGTCAGTCGTCAGACGTATCCGATATTGCCAATCAACTCATAGGACATCCGAAAGACCGATTTCCCCTTAAAATCTACGCGGATTCTACGGGTTCCCGCGACTTTGATTCCGTCATCCGGGAAGCGGTCGGGCAGTGGAATCAGGTCTTCGAAAGCCAGTTCGGGATTCCTGCTTTTGCCTGGAGCAATAACAAGCAGAAGGCCCAGGTTCTAATTCAGTTCAGTTCCGCCTCCAGCGTCCATCGTGCGATGGGTGAGACCGATTTGGATGCGGATAAGGACGGAGTTATCCGATTACCGGTCAAGATTACCCTCGTATGGCCCAAATCGCGCGGAAAGACCGGCGCGCGGCAGGTTTTGTTCGATGTCGCCGCTCACGAACTCGGCCATGCACTGGGTCTGCCGCATATCAACAAGCCAGCCTCGATAATGTGCTGCGACGCGAAGGCAATCGACTTCGAGAATCCTACAGCGCGCGACGCCTACGTCGCGGCGCGGCGCCATCCCGACCTCGATGAGGTCGCGCCCGATCTGGCGGCGCGTTACCGAAAGTTCTGGGGCCAGCAGAATAAGCAGCTGCCGCGATAGGGACGATTTCAATGCCCCACGATGGGTCCGGGCGGGCTCGCATTGGTGACGAACCCGCCTGATCTTCAGCCTATCTGGTCCCCTTCGGCACGAACGAGACTCCGCGGAATACCGCGAGCGGGCCCGAATCCTTCAACGTGACGAACCTCTCCTCGTGCGGCAGGATCGGCGCGTCGAGCGAATCGCCGATTGCGACCAGCTTGGTCGGGTCGGGTTCACCACCGGAAATCGAGCTGTACTGGGCGGAAATCGCATAGATCGTCGCGGTCCCGTCACCATTGAGCTTGCCGGTCAGGTTACGCAGGCCGGTGGTGTAGGTTGGTACGGGGTAACCCCCAATCCTTTGGGCCTGGTACAAATTCAAACCGGCGGTGAGGACGTAATCGAGCGTCCAGGTCCCTTTCACGAGGCTCCATTTCTCCAATCCCGCGTAGGGGTCGGGAATCAACTGACCGCTATTGTCGAGGTTGGCGTAGCCCTCGTCGGCGACGTAAAGCGTGGTGGCGTTCGCGAACCAGAAGCCGAACGGAGTGTATACCGAGGGAGCCTGAGTCGTCGGATCGGTCGCCGGAGCGCCGAACAGTTCCGTGATCGTATTGTTAGTGCCGAGCGGAAGGCCATTGCCAGCACCGTTTTGGACCTGGAAGAGGCCATCGTCGCCGTTGCCGCCGCTGCCCTTCGATACATAGAGATTGCCGTTATAAATCCCGATTCCGCGGAAGTTGTTGTCCTTGATGTGCTGCTTCTTGCTCTCATCGGGGCGGTCGGTCGCCTTATAGACGCCAAGTTGGTAGGAACTGGTCGAACCCGGGACCCCGTAGCGGGCGCCAATCGTGGTTCCGGGACCACACGGGTTGAAACCGGACGGGCAACCGCTGGTGAAGGTAGTAGAGTCGGAATTACCAGCCATATAGAACTGGAGTCCATTAGAGCTGATAACTGCTCGCGGATTGTCGCCGCTGTAGGCGTTAGCCTCATGGGTGACGGTGTATTGTCCGTTGGCCTTGATTAGCGCAACTACCCGGTCGAAAGCTGGAAGAACCGGAGGCTGCAGATTGGTCCCAGGGGTCGTCGTGTAGGAATTCGACACGCCTTCGGCGCCGACCGGACCCGCGTAGCCCATATAGGTCAGATAGCGGCCGTCGGCCGAGCGCATCAGCGCACCTTCCGATTTGGAGCTGAAGCTGGTAGTGAGGCCGCGCAAGGTCAGGCTGCCAACGAGCGGCGTTGACGGAACCAGCAGATATTTATCGATATGGATGCTGCCTTGAACCCCGCTGACGCTCGGATCGTTGAAAATGTAAGGATATCTGGCTTTGTTGCCGAAGGTATTGCCTTGATACTGGATACGGCTCACTTCCAGAACGTCAGGGAGCGTCAAACCGCCCGAACCGCCGAGCGCCTGCGCAATTGCCAGGCCTGACGTGAGCGTTATAGCCGCAATAGCGAATATCACGACCAGGCGAGCATACAGGTGGCATTTCAAATCAATACGGTCAATCAGCTCCCTAAGCATCCGTTTTTTCTCCTGAATGGGCTAAGACATCGCCTGAAGAGGGTCGTCGAAGCTTAGCGCATGGATGTTAACGGATTATTAGCCACGTATTACGCGTCAAAAGTCGTACGTCGACTCAATTAAGTCTTCATCGCCAAGCTGATGATCCGGCGTCGGGGGCGGCTCAAAGGGATTCCGACGAGGCGTGGAAAGCGCTAAACCTATACGCTCGGGGGCACGGCGATATCGATACCAAGGCCGAATATAAGGTGAACGGCTCGGGATTGGCCGAAACAGGCGAATTTCCTGCCTTGGCCGGTCCGAGCAATGGCCATTTGGACGGCGCGGCGCTCGCAGCGCCGGAGCTTTATCTCAATCGCGAGCTAACCTGGCTGAGCTTCAATGGACGCGTGCTGGCCGAGGCCGAGGATCAGCGCAACCCGCTGCTTGAACGGCTCAAATTCCTCGCCATTACGGCTTCAAATCTGGACGAATTCTTCATGAAGCGAATCGGTGGCCTGAAACAGCAGGTCGCCAGCGGGGTGCGCGAATTGACGGTCGATGGCCATAGTCCGCAATGGCAGATCGAGCAGTGTCACGAGGTGGTGCGCGCGCAGAAGCATCGCCAGCGCGAGGTGCTCAGGCTGCTGCTGGACGAGCTTAAGGGGCACGGCGTTGAGATACTCGGTTACGATGAACTGACGCCGGCCCAGCGAAGCGCGCTCCGCGAGTTGTATATAACCAATATCTTCCCGCTGGTGACGCCGCTGGCGATCGACCCGGCCCATCCGTTTCCCTTCGTCTCGAGCCTGTCGCTCAATCTGCTCGTGACGATCCGCAATCCACCCGATCCGGCGGCGATCGAGGCGGGCGCAAGCGAGCCGGACACCGCGCTGGCGCGCATCAAGGTGCCGGTTGGCAGCGGTATCCCACGCTTTCTGCGGGTCGGCACGAAGGATCATTTCGTCGCGCTCGAAGAGGTTATTGCGCATAACCTCGACCTGCTGCTGCCGGAAATCGAAATCGCCAAATACGAATTGTTTCGTGTTACCCGCAATGCCAACGCGGAGCGCGACGAAGAGGAGGCCGACGATCTGCTCGCGCTAATCGAGACCGAGCTGCGCGACCGTCGGGTCGCGCCGATCGTGCGGCTCGAAGTCATCACCGGGATGGATCCGGTGCATCGCGGAATGCTCGCGGCGGAGTTGGGTCTCGACGAGCATGCCGACGTGTTCGAGACCGATAGCATGCTGGCGATGCGCGATCTGATGGAGTTGGCGAGCCTCGAAATCCCCGAACTGCATGACCCGCCGCATCACCCGGTCGACCAGCCGCGGCTGCAGGAGCCGCGCAGCATCTTTCACATCATCCGCGACGCCGGCTCAATCCTGCTGATGCACCCGTACGAATCCTACTCGACCTCGGTCGCGCGCTTGCTCAGCGAGGCGAGCACCGACCCCAAGGTGCGGGCGATCAAGATGACGATCTACCGCACCTCGGCCGACGCGCACCTGCTCGGTTATTTGTGCGAGGCCGCGCGCAACGGCAAGCAGGTGGCGGTAGTAATCGAACTGAAGGCCCGCTTCGACGAAGAAGCGAATATCCGCTTCGCCAACCATCTCGAAGACTTCGGCATTCACGTCACCTACGGCGTGCTCGGATTGAAGACCCATTGCAAGGTCATCCTGGTTGTGCGCCAGGACTACAACGGGCTGCGCCGCTACGCGCATATCGGTACCGGCAATTATCATCCGGGGACCGCGCGCCTCTATGCCGACTTCGGGTTGCTGACCGCGGACACGCAGATTGGCAGCGACCTGACCGAGTTGTTCAACTTTCTCACCACCGGCTACCGGCCGAAGCGGGCCTACAAGAAGATCCTGCCGGCGCCGGCGATCCTCAAGAACGCGCTGCTCGAGCGGATCGAACGCGAGATTGACTTGAAATCGCGCGACCGCAACTACGACGCCCTGCTGCAGTTCAAGATGAACGCGCTCGAGGACGGCGACGTGACCAAGGCGCTCTATCGGGCGTCGCGGGCCGGCGTCACGATCGACCTGATCGTGCGCGATACCTGCAGGCTGCGCCCCGGGATTGCGGATCTCTCGGCCAACGTCCGCGTTGTCAGCATCGTCGGCCGTTTCCTCGAGCACGGGCGGATCTATTATTTCCGCAACGGCGGGGAGGAAGAGTACTTCATCGGTTCGGCTGACGCGATGACCCGCAACCTCGAAAGCCGGGTCGAGGTGATCGTCCCGGTCGAGGATGCGCAACTGCGCAAGGAGCTTCGCGCGGTGCTCGATTGCCAACTCAAGCCCAACCGCTGTCAATGGGAAATGCAATCGGACGGCACCTACATCAAGAGCACCGCGCCCGAGAGTTGCCAGCAATTCCTGATTGACGTGACCGAACGGGCCCAGAAGCGGCGCCATCGACGGCGCCGCGGCTATGCGCATCGTATACCGCGCGGCATATAGTCGATTCACCGGGGCGGTTATCAGCGCGCCTCGGACTCATCTCTTCTCGGACTCTGCGCGCGGCTCGGAACTTCGGGGGGAGGTTCCCCGGAGCTGTTGACCCTTAGTCGCCGGAGCCGTCGGCGGCGCTCAATTCGTCGATCGCTTCGACGTTCAAGCCCAGAAATGAATGGAAGGCGAAAATCAACAGCGTCAGCCACAGCGGCGTCGCCGAACTGCGGCGCACGCCGTGAACGCTCGGCTGAATTGCTGGATTGAGTTTTCTAGTGGCACAATGCGCCGATCTGTTTTTCACGGGGGGTAACGGTGAAATGAAGTGCGGAGTCTACGTCCAAAATTTCGGCGAGTACGGCGATCCGAACAAACTCATCGAGCTCGCCATTGAGGCCGAACAGGCGGGTTGGGACGGGTTTTTTGTCTGGGATCACCTCCTACTTTATCGACATTCCGATATTCCCTTCGTGGATGCCTGGGTCGCGCTGGCTGCGATCGCAGCGCGGACCGACCGTCTAAGACTCGGCCCTGTGGTCACTCCGCTTGCGCGGCGCCGGCCCTGGAAGGTTGCACGGGAAGTTGTGTCGCTTGACCATCTCTCGCGCGGACGCGCTGTTTTGGGCGTGGGGTTGGGAGCGCCGCCAGACGCCGAATTCGAGTTCTTCGGCGAAGACCCGTCCGATCGGGTACGGGCGCGAAAACTTGACGAGGCTCTATCGGTTCTGGACGGGTTGTGGCGGGGTGAGCCGTTCAGTCACGATGGCGATTACTTCCATATCAAGGAAGTGAAGTTCGCTCCGCGACCCGTTCAGTCTCCTCGCGTTCCAGTGTGGGTGGCGGGATTCTGGCCGAACAAGCCACCGATGCGTAGGGCAGCACGCTGGGACGGTGTGTTTCCCTTGAAAATGCCTCGGGTGCCGCTTGTAGGTCTGACGCCAGGCGCTGCGCCGTGGTCGATACTTTGGCTTCAGCCGAAAGAGCTGGGCGAGGCTGTCAGCTACGTAAGGCAACATCGCACCGATGCCGGCCCGTTTGATGTGATTGCGAGCGGCGCTACTCCGCCCGGTGAGACAGCCAAGGGGCGGGAACTAGTCAATTCATTTCGCGAGGCCGGAGCGACGTGGTGGCTCGAATGGCTGGATGAAACACGGGGAACTTTTGCTCATATGCGCGAGCACATACGCAAGGGACCGCCAAGGAT